>JAUNTY010000024.1 GCA_030538415.1 Neisseria sp.
GCTATACAGGATAAGGCTTTTGGGTGTTTTTAGCACCCAAAATGTCCCTTACGCCAATTTTCAGACGGCCTCGGATTGTCGGGCATGGCTGTCCGGCTTACGGCGGCTTCGGCTTGCCGCCTTGCCATTATGAACGGGTATAAAAATCAGGCCGTCTGAAAGGTTTCAGACGGCCTGCAGATATATGTCAATCAGAAAATTTCGCGCCATGAAATCCGGCGGATGGCGAGATTGGTCGGGCAATGCAATTCCATCAGCGAAGCGCCTGTCTGGCTGCTGCCCACGCCTATCTGGATGGCATCATTCCGGCAGCCCGAATCGATTTCGGGATTGCTGTTGAGGCGGAACGAGCGGCCTGAGCGCGAGCCGCCGAAAATGGTCTGGTCATAAGTGTTGTTGCCTGCCAGTTTGGGCGACGACAGACTGCCGGGGTAATACAGGCCAATCCAGTCCTGGTTTTCCTTGTCAAAACGCAAGCCGGGGGCGCGGCCGCCGGTTTCGGCGTTGACGGCTATCATGAAACCGGATGTGCTGGTGGCAGACGGTGCGGTGCAGCTGGGTACGTTGCTGGTTTCGCCCGGTTTGAAAATGCGGGTGGTAAATACCACCGAGCCGCCGCGCCGTCGGGTGCCGCCCACTTCCGACATGGTGACCACGCGCTCGCCTTCCTGCGCGCCGTTATTGGTCAGATTCATATACCAGCCTTTGTATAGCTGATGATTGAATGTGGTCTGGCCGGTCAGAGTGCGTCTGGCATCGTCGCCGCTGCCTGTTTGCTGGTAGGTTTGCTCCAGCAGGCTCGGGCTGTCGGGCGTCAACGGGTAAAGCGGATTGTTGACTGCCAAGTCATTGCGCACAGCGGGGTCGTCGTCCAGCGGATCCTGAATGCCGTAGAAGCGTTGCAGCGAGGTATCGGTCAGGTCGCCGCTGTAAAGCTCGCTGCCGGTGCCGAACAACACGGTCACGCGCTTGCTGGTGGTGCTGCGGTACACATTGGGCTGGGCGGTAATCGGTTGGCTGCTGTTGCCCTTGAAGATGATTTCCGCATTCCATTGGCTTTGCTCGGCGCGGAAATCAAAGCGGTATACGTTGCCGTTTTGGTCGCCCGCATAGGCCACGTCCCAGAGGCCGTCGCCGTCGATATCCAGACCGGTGGGCGAGGTCAGCCCTTTGGGGGTGTTGGTGGCGATATTGTCTGCCAGCCCGGCCACGCTGATTTGGCGCAGCAGCGCGCCTTGCTGCGTGCTGGCGGTGGGATTCAGGAACCGGCCGTTGGCGTCGGCACCGGCATTCACGCCGAGGCTGTCGAGCACGAATACCGACGGCGCGGGATATTGGCCGTTGTTGTCGGGCGCGGGGTCGAAGCCGCTGCCCAATACCGTGGCATAGCGCAAATCGGCGCGATATTGGGCGGCTTTGGCGGCGGTGCTGCCGTCCAAGGCGATGCGGCCGTTAAACGGCTCGCCGAAGGTGTGGCCGATGATGCCGTCGACGCCGTTTTTCGCCGCGCCGATTTGGCCGGAAGAAGTGTCCCACAGCGGTACGTTGGCCACCCAATTGCTGCCGTCAAGGCCGACCGGGTTGTTGTTGCTGTCCACGCCGCCGATATTCAGCGCATAGGCCGCCCTGCCGCCTTCGCCCAGCGTGCCGGTGAGGAAAATGCGGCTGCGGTTGTCGGAGGCGAATGTTTCATGCCAGCTGATGGGGCCGTTGACCAGATTCTGATGCGCTTCCGGATTTTGCGCGCCATAGCCTTCGGCAGCCGTCAGCTGCAGGCGCTCGTTGATGGTTTTGCCTTCCTGATTTTTCGCCAAACCGGGAATATATTGGAACACGTCGGTGTAGGCATTGTCGGCCGCGCCGGTTTTGCGGTAGATATGCGCCATGCCGTCATTGGCACCGACGGCGAGAAATTCCTGATTGGACGCGCCATAGGTGTAGCCGCTCTTGTCCGCCAGCCCCATCGCCGTCAGGCTGCTGCCGAGCACGTCGCCCAGATAGCGGTCGACATCCGGCTCGCGCACGCGGTAGCCGGTGCTGCCCTCCGCGCCACGGCGGGTCAGCCACTGCACCAGGTTTTGCCATTGGGCGGGATTGCTTGAGCCGAGCGCAAACGTGGTGTTGCTGAGGGCGGTATTGCTGTTGGCCAACGCCTGCGCGCCGCTGTCGGTGCTGATAACGGCCGTCGAACCTGCGGGATTGTAGGTGGCGAGGCTGTAGCTGGTGCCGACCACATTGTTTTCTACGTTATAAAAACGCAGCTGGCTCGACCAGTTGGCCGTGTTTAGTGAAACGGTTTGGGCGGCGGCGATTTGGCCGTTGCTGTTGTTGACGGCGGTGGGGGCAACGGCTGAGAAATCCGCCGCGCCCAAAGAAGGTATTGATTGGAAAATATTTTTCAGCGCGTCTTGCAGCTGGGTGGCCGAAGTGGCGGTGAAATACGAGCCGCCGCCTGCTGTGGCCGCATGCGAGAGCATGGGAATATTCTCACCGAAGCCGATGGTGTAGGTTTGGATGGTCTGGTTTGGGAATTTTTCGTCATCAAACGACTGCCCTTCTTTATCCTCCCCGCCCTGCATCATGTCCTGATTGTTGGCGATGCCTGCAAAATGGGAGAGCCCCAGTTCGTTATACATGGTGCAGGTGTTGTTGATTGTGCATGAGTATACGGTAGAGCCATTCAATGTTTGTTGCGCACGTGATGAATCGGCAAGTGCCAGATTGGTGCGGGCATGGCCAAACGGCCCGGCCTCGTCATAGGCCGCGCCCAACGGTCGGGTCGGATTGGGAACGTAAAATGTCCAGTTGGGATAAGTATTGGAATAGGTGGCGCTATAAGTTCGCTCCAGATTGATTCTGTTAGCGGTAGTGATGATATTCCACGGACTGGTTTGCGGCTGGCCGTCTGAAATGAAAACAATGGCATTTTTCTGGCAGCGGTATTCAATCGGGCTGGTGTATGTAATCGCCCGATTGGCGCCGCCCGCATCCGGATAAGCACCGCTCATGCCGCGAAAATAGCGGGTCAGTTCGTAATAGGCCGATGTGGTCGGTGTGCCGCCGGAGAATACCAGGCCGTCGATAGCGCGATCCAAATTGCCTTTGTGGGCAGTGGTAATACCGTCCTTATCCGCCACATCATCAATAGGTACACGGATATTGGCACCGTAAATGTAAGGATATGAATGCCCCGATGTTTGGTTGTCGTTGAATGTGGCCAAGCCGAAGCGCAGATTGGGATTGTCGGCAATCACCTGCTTGGCTGCGTTTTTTGCCGCCACTTGGCGGATTTCGCTGGAATTGCTGCTGATGGGATCGCGCATACTGCCCGAAGTATCGATAAACAGCAATACGTTGGTTTTAACCGAGCTCTGCCCGCCGGTCAGCGCCAGCGGCACATTCGGATAAGTGGCTGCCCATGCTGCAGGTGCGGCCAGCAGCATGCCGAGCATGGCGCAAATCGGTTTGGGCATAAATTTGGGAGCGGTGGTTTTCAGTTTCATAAGCCGTCTGCCTGTTATGTGTTGGTTCAACTAAGCGCGGCTTGTTGCCGCTGATTTATTATTCGGATTCGGATTCATTGCGTATTATGCCATTTGTTGCGGCAATCGGATAATGTCGTTTACATTTTCGGGCGGCAATGGGGATGAATGTGTTGTAATTACCCGCCAAATTACCTCAGGCCGTCTGAAACGGTTTCAGACGGCCTGAGGCGTTTGTCGATGTGGGTCGGGCAATCTGCGGAAAGGTTACCGGCGCGGTGGTGTAGTCGGAGAAATGAGATTCTGATACAAGGCGAGCCAACGCCGTAGCAGAAACTCATTTCTTCGACTATATCAGCCGTTGTCTTCCAGGCTCAGATACGAGCTTTGTTTGAGGCCGCGGCAGAATTCGGCGAAGTATTGGTTGTGTTCTGTTTTGCCGAGCTTCGCCCAGCGGGATTTTTCTTCAAACTTGTTCAATACTTCTTCCGGCGAGAGGTGCACGTAGCGCAGCATGTCTTCGATGGTGTCGTGTTCTTCCATGCCGCCGAATTCCACTTTGCCGTCGTCGCGCACGTAGACGTTGACGGAATCGGTGTCGCCGAAGAGGTTGTGCATGTCGCCGAGGATTTCCTGATAGGCGCCGACCATAAACACGCCCAGGAGGTAGGGTTCGCCTTCGTTGGGGGCGTGTATCGGCATGCTGGATTCGATGCTTTGCTGGTCGACATATTGGCTGACCTTGCCGTCGGAGTCGCAGGTGAGATCCTGCAACACGGCGCGGCGGGTCGGTTTTTCGTCAAGGCGGTGGATGGGCATGATCGGCAGCACCTGGCCGATGGCCCAGGTGTCGGGCAGGCTTTGGAAAACGGAGAAGTTGCAGAAATATTTGTCGGCCAGCCTGTCGGTCAGGTCGTCAAACACCTGCCGCTGCGAGCGCTGGCCTGCCTGCAGCTGGCTTTTCAGACGGCGGCACAACACGGCGTGCAGCTGCTCGGCCAGCGCTTTTTCGCGCAGCGATACTTTGCCTTCGAGGTAGAGGCCGATGACTTCGGTGAGGTAGTGGCCGATGCGGTAATAGGTTTCGGTGACCATTTCGCTGTCGTCGGCGTCTTGCAGGCGGGTAATCAGCTTTTTGGTGGCAAACGATAATTCGGCTTCGTCGGCGATGTCGGGCATCTGCTCGGGCAGGCGCTCGACGTCGGTGACGTTCATCACCAATACGGCGTGGTGCGCGGTCATGGCGCGGCCGGATTCGGAGAAGATATTGGGATGCGGCACGTTGTTTTCGTTGCAATATTCGGCCAGCATCGACACGATTACGTGTGAGTATTCGCCGATGTCGTAATTGATGGAGCTGGCATTGCGCGAGTGGGTGCCGTCGTAGTCGACGCCCAAACCGCCGCCGACGTCGACATATTCTATCGGTAATCCCAAATCGCGCAGCTCGGCAAAATAGCGCACGGCTTCTTTAAAGCCCATGCGGTAGTCGGAAATATTGGAAATTTGCGAGCCCATGTGGAAATGCATCAGCTTGACCGTGTCGGCGAGGCCGGCGGCGGTGAGCTTTTCGGCGGCGGAAATCAGCTGCGCGGCAGAGAGGCCGAATTTGCCCTTGTCGCCGCCGGTGTCCGCCCATTTGCTTGATGCCAGCGAGGAGAGGCGCACGCGCAGGCCGATGTTGGCCTTGACGCCGAGGTTGCGCGATTCTTCAATCACGAGGTCGACTTCGGATTCTTTTTCGATGACGATAAACACCTGATGGCCGAGCCGCTGCCCCATCAGCGCGAGGCGGATGAAATCGCGGTCTTTGTAGCCGTTGCAGACGATGGTGCCGCCTTTGGGGGCAAACGCCAATACAATCATCAATTCGGGCTTGGAGCCTGCTTCGAGGCCGATGGATACTTCGTCGTTTTTCGGCACGATGATGTTTTTCACCACCGATTCCTGCTGGTTGACCTTGATGGGGTAAATGGCGGTATAGCGCCCCTGGTAGTCGTTTTTGCGGATGGAGCGGTTGAACGCGGCGCACAATCTGGCCACGCGGTCTTGCAGGATATCGGGAAAGCGGAACAGCATCGGCAAATCCTGCCCGCGCTCGTTGAGCTGCGCCACCAGCTCATACAGGTCTACCTGCATGTCGCTGCTGTCGTTCGGCTTCACCACCACACGCCCTTTTTCGCTGACCGAAAAATAGCGGTCGCCCCAATGGCGGATACCATACAAACCTGCGCTGTCGGCAGCTGTCCACGTCATCTGTCTGTCCTTTTTCCAAGCGGATATCCAACGGGAAATCCGGCCTGCTATCATATAGCCAAACCCGCGCGGAAACAACATCCCGTTGCATGCATCGCGGCATGCGGGCTGCGTGGCCGGAAGGTTTCAGACGGCCTGCGGCGGAATGTGTATGGTCATGGGGCGGCCTGATTTTTGGCAGGCAAACACGAGCAAGGCCGTCTGAAAAACCACACCTAGGGTTTTCTTTTGCGTTTTCAGGCATCTGTTCATGCAACTGTAACCGAAGCAGGTTCATAATGGGCGGGCACAGTCAAACAGGAGCGCCACCATGAAGCTGCATCCGCTCGCCGCCTTCAGCGGCACCGATACCCGCCTGTTGTTCTGGTTCAACCGCCACAGCCGCAAACGCCTGATCGGCATCACCAGCCGCCAGGTTTCGCGTTTGGGCGACGGCTATTTATATGCGCTCGTCGGTTTGGCATTGTGGTTGTTGGAAACGGCGCAGGGGGCGCTGTTTTTTTATAGCGGCCTTGCCGCTTATGCGCTGGAGCTGCCGCTGTATCTCGTGCTCAAAAACAGCATCCGCCGCAGCCGCCCCTGCCACGGCGTGCGCGATATTTGTGCGCTTATCGAGCCTTCCGACAAATTCAGCTTTCCTTCCGGCCACACCGCTGCTGCGTTTGTATTTGCCACGCTGGTGGCGGCGTTTTATCCGCTGTTGGCGCCGTTTGCCTATACGTTGGCGGCTTTAATCGGACTTTCGCGCGTGATGTTGGGCGTGCATTATCCGTCGGACATTGCCGCCGGTGCGCTTCTGGGTGTGGCATGTTGCGAAGCCGCTTTATATCTGCTGGGGTGAAACCATGCGAATTCTCTACGGCGTGCAGGGCACCGGCAACGGCCACATCACCCGCGCCCGCACCATGCTGCCTGCGCTGCGTGCGGCGGGTATTGATGTGGATTTCGTGTTTAGCGGCAGGCCGTCTGAACGCTATTTCGACATGGAAAGCTTCGGCCGCTACCGCGCTTTTGCCGGGCTGACCTACCATATGCACAAAGGCCGCGTGCGCTGGCCGCAAACGCTCAGAAACGTGCAGGCGGGCAGGCTGGTTCGCGATGTGCGCGAATTGAACCTGAAAGGTTATGACTGCGTGCTCACCGATTTCGAGCCGGTCAGCGCGTGGGCGGCGAAGCTGCAGGGTGTGCCCGCGGTCGGGCTGGCGCACCAGTATGCCCTGCGCTATCCGATTCCGGGTGTGAAACCGTGGCTGAAATACGGCGTGAGCGCGTTTGCACCTGCCGACAAATATCTGGGGGTGCACTGGCAGCCGTTCGGCCATCCGGTGTTGCCGCCGCTGATTCAAACCGCGGCCGATGCGGCCGTCGGCGACGACGGTTTTATTCTGGTGTATCTGCCGTTTGAAAATTTCACTTTTGTCTGCCGCTGGTTGAAAACCATCACCGGCTGCCGCTTCCGCATCTACACCGACACGCCGCGCGCGTTTTCAGACGGCCATATTGACGTGCGGCCGCTTTCCCGCGAAATGTTTCCGCAAGATTTGGCGCGTTGCAGCGGCGTGGTCTGCAACGCCGGGTTCGGCCTCTGCAGCGAGGTGATGGCGCTGGGCAAAAAAATGTTGGTGCGGCCGCTGCAAAACCATGTCGAGCAGCAGTCAAACGCGCTGATTCTGCAGCAAAGCGGCAGGGCAACCATCATGCGGCAGTTTGATGCGGCCATCTTGCAGGGCTGGCTGGCCGCGCCCGCGCCCGGCAAAATCTGTTTTCCCGCCGTGGCGCCCGCCGTGGCCGCATGGCTCGCCAACGGCTGCGTTGCAGACACGCAGGATTTGGCGGATTCGGTGTGGCAGAGCCGCATCGAAGTGCCCGCCGATGGCGCACGCGTGGCGGGGTGAGTATTCGCGATAATCATGTTGAGGCCGTCTGAAAACTTTTTCAGACGGCCTGAGACCTTTACAAAATACCTTTTGCGATGCAGCAAAAGGTATTTTGCAAAGGTCTCGGCCTTATCAGTAGGTAGTGTGGGCTCAGCCCACGTTTTTGATTAAACCTCTATAGTGGAAAAACTTAATTCCTACTACGGCGTTGCTGCGCCTAGCCGTACTAGCTGTACTGTCTGCGGCTTGCTGCCTTGTATTAGAGTAAGTTTTCCCACTATATATCGAGACCTCGGACGGCCTGAGACCTTACAAAATGACCCCGCTCGTCGCACCCGCGCAGGCGGGTGCCCAGTCTGAAGCAGCGCTTCAGCTCGAACTAGCCAGCTCTGGAAATTTATATAGTGAAAAAACTTAATATCTGCTACGGCGTTGCTGCACCTTGCCGTACTATCTGTACTGTCTGCGGCTTGCTGCCTTGTCTCAATCTAACGAAACGACTATACAACGTTTTGATTCATATTGGATTTTTAGAATCAGAAAATAGGTAGACAAGCAAAGCTGCGCTTTGCACTGGGCACCCGCCTGCGCGGGTGCGACGAACAGGGGAATTTTGCAAAAATCCCCGTTTGTTCGGCATTTTGAAAGCCCAAAGAAAAAAGGCCGTCTGAAAACAGATTCAGACGGCCGTTAAGGTTTAATACCAGCTTGAGTCGTTTTTTATACGCGGCGGCGGTTGGCTTCGGCCAGCAGCGCCAGCATTTCTTCGGTGGCATCCCAGCCGATGCAGGCGTCGGTGATGCTCTGGCCGTAGGTTTCCGGCTTATCCTGGCGGCCTTCGACCAGATGGCTTTCCACCATCACGCCCATGATGTTGTTTTCACCGTTGCGGATTTGTTCGGCCACATCCACCGCCACTTCCATTTGGCGTTTGTAGTCTTTGCGGCTGTTGGCGTGGCTGAAATCCACCATCAGCTTGGGGGTAACGCCTGCTTTGGTGAGCTGCTCGGCGGCGGCTTTGACGTATTCGCTTTCGTAGTTCGGCTCTTTGCCGCCGCGCAGAATCACGTGGCAATGCGGGTTGCCGGCGGTGTGGACGATGGCGGAATGGCCGGCTTTGGTCACCGACAGGAAGTGGTGCGGATGCGAAGCCGCGCCGATGGCGTCGATGGCGATTTTGAGGTTGCCGTCGGTGCCGTTTTTGAAGCCGACCGGGCAGGAAAGGCCGCTGGCCAGCTCGCGGTGCACCTGGCTTTCGGTGGTGCGCGCGCCGATGGCGCCCCATGAAATCAGGTCGGCATAGTATTGCGGCGTAATCATGTCGAGAAATTCGGTGGAGGCGGGCATGCCCATGTCGTTGAGGGTGAGCAGCAGTTGGCGCGCCCGGCGCAGGCCGAAATTGATGTCGAAGCTGCCGTCGAGATGCGGGTCGTTAATCAGGCCTTTCCAGCCGACGGTGGTGCGCGGTTTTTCGAAATATACGCGCATCACAATCAGCAGCTCTTTTTCGTATTTTTTGCGCAGCGGCAGCAATTTTTGTGCGTATTCCAGCGCGGCATCGGTGTCGTGAATCGAGCAGGGGCCGATGATGACCAGCAGGCGGTTGTCGTCGCCGCTGACCAGGCGGGCGATGTCGTGGCGGGTATCGTATACCAGCTCGGCGGCGGCTTCGCTGATGGGCAGTTCGTACAAATGGGCAATCGGCGGCAGCAGTTCTTTGACTTCCTTGATTTTGATATCGTCTGTTTGGCGTTGAGGGCTCATGGGTTTCTTCTTTTAGATGTTAAATAATAATGTGGGGTGAAGCTTAACGTGTTTGCGGCGGGCTGGCAAGCGACCTATGCTTTTTTGCGCTATTTTATTGCGTAAAACTCAAATTTTGAATTTATTCAGAATTTAAATGGGTTAATTTCGCTAATTATAGCATTATGTGTCTTGATAATATGTTGCAAGGCCGTCTGAAAACGGTTTCAGACGGCCTTTTTATGGTCGGGAAACACACTTCATGCAAGGCGCGGCAAGGTCGGATGAAACCTAGGTTTCCCGGCTGCAATATCGAAACATTATTTCGCCAGCTCTTGGTCAATTTCCCGATAAAGGGCGTCGAAGTCGGGCTCGCCGACAAAGGTTTTCAAAATTTCGCCTTTTTTGTTGATGAAAAACGAGGTCGGGTAGACCTGCGTGCCGAAGGCTTTGCCCACGCTGCCGTCGGCGTCATACATCACGGTAAACGGCAGGCCGCGGGTGGCAACGTAGTTTTTCACGCTCTCAAGCGGGTCGAAAGGCTCGGAGATGGCGATAATCTGGAAATCTTTGCCTTCGTAATCGCGGGCGGTTTTGATGAGCTTGGGCATTTCGCTCACGCAGCCGGGGCAGGAAGGATACCAGAAATTAATCAGTGTCACCTTGCCTTCCAGGTTGGCATTGTTGACCGTTTGCCCGTTTAAATCGGGTAGGGAAAAGGCGGGCGCGGGCTGGTTTTTCGGCCACAGCACCACGCCGATCAATACGGCCACCACGGCAAGGGCGGCCAGGGCAAAAATCTTTTTCATGCGGGTTGTTTCGGTAATCGGCAAAGGTATTGGAATAATTCGGGATTCAAATCGGTGGCGCGGCCTGTTGCGCCGCTGACAGGCACCAGCGTGATTTCGGCTTCCACGGCATTTTTGCCCGCTTCGGCCAGCACGATGTTTTGCGTCAGCTGCACTTGGCGCGGCTCGACATGGTTGACAAAGGTATCTACGCGCAGTATGTCGCCTGCCGTGGCAGGGCGGCGGTAGCGGATGTCGATGCGCGCCACCACCATCATTTCGCCCTGCAGATAGCGCATCAGTTGGTGTTGCTCGAAAAACGCCCAGCGCGCTTCCTCGAGAAACTCCAGATAGCGCGCGTTGTTGACATGGCCGTAGCCGTCGAGATGGTAGCCGCGTACGCGGATGGTGGTGTCGCTCATGGGATGGCCGTCTGAAATCAGTTGAGGGTCAGGGGCTGGAAAGCTTCGCGCTCCAGCGGCTCTTGCGACAAATCGGTGAGCACGGTGGAGAGTTGGATATCAAACCATTCGTTGAAAATATCGGCGTGCAAATCCGGCCACAGGCTTTCGTCTTCGCACCAGTCGGCCAGCTCGGCGGCAAAAATTTCTTCGAAGCGCGACTCGATTTCCTCCCACACTTCCTCGGCGCTGTCGCACGGATTGACCAGATAAGCGTTGGCATCGGCCTGCAAATCTTCCAGCTCGAAGCCGTCAAGCGCCACTTCGGGCAGCGACAGCAGCCAATTCCAGAAAGGCTCCAAAGGCATCAGAATAAAAACGCTGCGGTTGACTTCATACATGGCGATGCTCCTGTCGTAGTGTGCTGGAAACCCTCTTGTCGGCGCCGCCGCATCGCAGCGCAACGCGGCGGACAAGCTTTCGCCGGATTGGGCAAGAGGTTCTCCGAATCATAGCGCAAAGGGCAATGAAAAGCCATATGCAGGGCGGCGGTGAGCCGTTTTTTCTTTTCTTTACCTGCATGACGTTTCGGCTGCGTCTGCCCGCATGTTGTGAAGCTTCTTTTCACGCCTTTTCAACAGGGCAAGCAGATGGGCAACGGTATGCATGTTTGCAAGGCTGCCCAGACTACAGAGCCGTTACCAGCGGATTGGCCGGCAAAAGGCCGTCTGAAACATTGGGGTTTCAGACGGCCTTTTGCCGTTGATTCAAACCGTATCAATAATAAGCCAAACGGATATGCTCGTCATCCGGCTGCCACAGGCTCAGCGGCTGCACGCTGACCGGCTGCCATTCGTCGGCATTCAGTTCGATGGGTTCGGCCTGCGGCACATCGTCGGCGACGGGTTCGGCTGCCGGGGCAGATGCGTCCGGCGCATCTGCGGCAATGGCAGCATCGACAGCCGCGGCGTCGCCGCCGTCTACCAGGTCGTCGATGTCAATGTCGTCGTCATCGCCCTGCGGCAGCGGCGCGCCGGTTTGCTGTGCGCGCATGCGCATGTACATATCGCGGGTGTAGGCATATTTGTCTACGGCGGCGGCATCAAGGCTGTCGGTGAGGTCAAGCAGGCCTTCACGGGTGTTGACGGCGCCGAGGGCAACTGCGGTAATGCGGCCGGCAGGGGTTTCAAATACGGCATTTTGCACCGGATAAACGCTGACTGCGGTGGTGCCGATGCTGTCGCGCACGGTGGAAGGCCCCAAAAGCGGGTAGACGAAATAATTGCTTTTCTTCCAGCCCCACGAAGCGAAGGTGTCGCCCAAGGTGTTTTTGTTGTTGGGCATGTCGCCGGCATCGGCAATATTAATCAGACCGCCGAGGCCGAAGGTGGTGTTGATGCCCACGCGCACCAAATCTTCGCTGGCGCGTTTGATGTCGAGGCGCAATACATTGCTGCCGAAGCTGACCACATCGCGCAGGTTGTTGAAGAAATTGGTCACGCCGGTGCGCACCGGTTTCGGCGTGACGGCGCGGTAGCCGCGTGCCACGGGGGTGAGCACGTAACGGTCGGCGGTGTCGTTGACCTTGTACATCATGCGGTTGTAGGGCTCGTAAGGATCGGCCGGATTCCTGTCGGCCCAGGCCGGTTGGCTGACGGCCAGCATCAGCACGATACATGCGGCGGTGCGTTGTTTCATTCGCTTACCCAATCTTTGATTTCATATAAGTCGGCCAGTGCCGCCACGGATGCGGGCACGCTTTGGAAAGCCACACCGGCCGGCTTCAGGCGCAGTGCGGTGAGCAGCAGCGACACGCAGGCCGAATCGGCGCGCTTCACACCGGCCAAATCGAGCGCCCGCACATCGGCGGCACGGCATTGCTGTTCAAACTGCGCATAGGCGGCGCCGTTGACCGTTTTCACGGTGACGTCGCCCGCCAGATACAATACGCCGTTGCGGATTTCCGTATTCATGCTTTATTTGCCGCCGTTGTTTTTGGCACGCAATTCGGCAATCAGGCCGTCGATGCCTTTATTCTTGATGGTTTCGCCAAACTGGTTTCGGTAGACGGTCACGAGGCTGGCGCCTTCCACGGCCACGTTGTAGGCGCGGTAGCGGTTGCCGCTCTGATAGGTGGTGAAGTCCATGTTGACCGGTTTGCCGCCGGGCTGGGTGATTTCCGCGCGCACCACAATCTCTTTGCCGTCGCGGTTAACCACGGGGTTGTCTTTCACGATAACTTTGGAATTTTTGAATTTCAGCATGGTGCCCGAATAAGTGCGGATCAGCAGGGTTTGGAATTCTTTGGTCAGCGCCTGTTTCTGCGCGGCGGAAGCCTGGCGCCACGGGTTGCCGACGGCCAGCGCGGTCATGCGTTGGAAATCGAAATAGGGCAGCGCATAGTTTTCGGCTTCGCGGCGCACGCTGGTGTCGTTGCTGCCGTTGGCTTTTTGCAGGATGTTCAACACCTGGGTGGCGTTGCTGCGCACTTGGTTGACGGCGTCGGCAGGTGCCGCCACCGCCAGGCCGATGCTCAATACGCCGATGCTCAGGGCGCTCAGTAATGCAGATTTTTTCATGATAATCTTCCTTGATATGGTTTTTTATAGACAGACAAAAGGCGGGCGCTTTATTCGGCGGCATCCGCAGCGGGATTGCCCGCCGCATCTGTAGAATCGCCGCTGCTCTTTTCGGCAAAGCTGGTCATGAATTTGCCGATGAGGTTTTCCAATACCATGGCCGAGCTGGTCATGGTGATGGTGTCGCCCGGTGCCAGATCTTCTTCATCGCCGCCCTGCAAAAGGCCGATATACTGCTCGCCCAGCAGGCCGGAGGTGAGGATTTGCGCCGATACGTCGCTGCTGAATTTGTATTGGTCGTCGATATTCATGGTAACACGCGCCTGATAGGTTTGCGGGTCGAGCTGGATATGGCTCACGCGCCCCACCAATACGCCGGAGGTTTTAATCGGCGCCTGCGTTTTCAGGCTGCCGATGTCGGTGAATTCGGCATAGACGGTGTAGCCCTTGCCGGAGCCGCCGAGGCTGCTGCCGCCCGCCACGCGGAAGGCCAGAAAGCCGATGGCGACCACGCCCAACAATACAAACAGACCCACCCAAAATTCCAAAACACTTTTTTTCATCGCTATTACTCGGTAAACATCAATGCAGTTAAAATAAAATCAATCGCCAGCACGGTGAGTGCGGAGGAAACCACGGTGCGGGTGCTGGCGCGCAAAATCCCTTCCGAAGTGGGCACGGCGTGAAAGCCCTGATAGACGGCAATCAGCGTCACCGCCACGCCGAAGCAGAGCGACTTGATGAGGCCGTTGACGACGTCGTAGCCGATGGTGATGTTGCTCTGCATCTGCGTCCAGAAAATGCCGCTGTCGAGCCCCAGCCACTGCACGCCGACCAAATAGCCGCCGTAAATGCCGGAGATATTGAAAATCGAGGCCAAAAGCGGCATCGAAATCACACCCGCCCAAAAACGCGGCACCACCACGCGCGCCACCGGGTTCACCGCCATCACATTCATGGCCTCCAGCTGCTCGGTGGTTTTCATCAGGCCGATTTCGCTGGTCATCGCGCCGCCCGCGCTGCTGGCAAACAGAATCGCCGCCAATACGGGGCCGAGCTCGCGCAGCAGGCTGGCCGCCACCATATAGCCCAACACGTTGGCCGACTGGAATTTGGCCAGCTGGGTATAGCCCTGCAAGCCCAGCACCATGCCGACAAACAAGCCCGATACGGCGATGATCAGCACCGACAACACGCCGGCAAAATACATCTGGCGCACCGACAGCCGGAAACGCGACAGCGCCGTGCCCGATTTGGCCAGAATCTGCAGCAAAAACAGGCACACGCTGCCCAACTCGCGGATAAAGGCGAGGGTTTTGCGGCCGATGGTTTGGATAAAATTCATATTGGTTATATTGCGTTCGGGTTTATCTTTCAGACGGCCTGATTATCAGGCCGTCTGAAACTCATTAGTCTTGCATATAGTCGAATAAATGAGTTTCTGCTGCGGCGTTGGCTCGCTGCCTTGTATCAGAATCTCATTTCTCCGACTTTAATAGTCAAAAGTCAAAAAAACAGAAACCCTGCGGCCGCTGCTTTCGCCCGGTATGTTTTCTGTTTTACCCGGCCATCATTGCGCGCCCAGCAAATCCTGCTTCAGGCTGGTTTCGGCGGGGTAGCGGAACGCCACCGGGCCGTTGGGCAAACCGCCGACAAACTGCTTCACCCAAGGCGAATCAAGCTCGCGCATTTCTTCCGGGCTGCCGGAAAACACCACTTCGCCGTGCGCCAGAAAAATCACCTGGTTCACAATCGCCAGCGACTGCTCGATGTCGTGCGACACCATCACGCTGGTGGAGCGCAGCGCCTTGTTGACGCGGCTGATCAGGTGGGCGATGACGCCCAGCGAAATCGGGTCAAGGCCGGTAAACGGCTCGTCATACAGCATGATTTCCGGGTCGAGGGCGATGGTGCGCGCCAGCGCCACGCGGCGCGACATGCCGCCCGACAATTCAGACGGCATCAGTTGTTCGACACCGTGCAGGCCGACCGCGTTCAATTTCAGCATCACCAAATCGCGAATCACCGCTTCGGGCAGCTTCGTCAGCTCGCGCATCGGAAAGGCGACATTGTCAAACACCGACAAATCGGTAAACAGCGCGCCGTGCTGGAACAACACGCCCATGCGGCGGCGGTGTTCGTAAAGCTCTGCGGCACTGAATTCGGCGATATTTTTGCCTTCCACCAACACCCGCCCTTTTTGCGGGGTAATCTGGCCGGTAATCAGGCGCATCAGTGTTGTTTTACCACTACCCGAGCCGCCCATAATCGCAGCAAAATTACCTTGCGCGATTTGGAAGCTGACATTGTTCAACACGGTGCGCGCGCCATAGGCAAACGCCACGTCTTGCATTTCGATAAACGGGATACTCATCGTCGGGATTCGGGTATTCTTCAAAGTATTGTATTTTAATGATTTACGCTTGCCTCGGCAATTTTTCAGACGGTCTGATGCGCGTAAAAATACATCATTGTATGTAAACCGCTGATATTGCGCAGTTTCACGTAGCGGAAAAAATGCAACACTTTTCCATGCGAAAGCCGTCTGAATTGTGAAACAATCTTTCAGACGGCCTTGCGGAATGCTGCGTGAAGTGCTTCGGATGACAAACCGGCGTATGGCATGATTTTAGGGGATTGCCACAAAAAATACAGGCACATGCAGGAAATTGATGCTTTCCTGAAAAGAAACCAACCCGACCGATAAGCGCAGATGGCCACCGCTTCGCTGTCAGGAAGCCCTGACAAGGTATTTTCAGACGGCCTGAAATCGGGCATCACTGCCCGACCCGCAGCCAAGATAACCGGGTCGGCGTTGGATGCCGAACCATAATCAAATCGGCATCCGGTTGATTTTTTAATCCTTGCTGCCTGCCGGCAAATCAGGCCGGTCTTTCAACACATCGCTCATGGTCTGGCTGACCGGGTTCACGCCCGCCTGTTGCCGCACGATTGCTTTTTGCTGCTCGGTCAGCGGCGGGTTGACTGCCGTGGCGTCCTGCTCGCGCTTCTGTTCGGCTTCTTCGAAGCTTTCATACGGTTGAGGCTTCACTTTGGCTGCATCCGTGTTGTCTTTTTTGAACATGCCCATGTCTGCTCCTTGGTTTCAATGGCTGTGGTGGTGTGTCATCGCCAGCGCGGTGTCTACGGCCACAATCAGGCTGCCGGAATCGGCGCGGCCGCTGCCCGCAAGGCTCAGGGCGGTGCCGTGGTCGACCGAAGTGCGCACAAACGGCAGGCCGAGGGTGATGTTGACGCCTTTGCCGAAGCTGGCGTATTTCAATACCGGCAGCCCCTGGTCGTGATACATCGCCAACACGGCATCGGCGCCTTGCAGCATGAAGGGTTGAAACAGCGTGTCGGCGGGGTAGGGGCCGTGGATGTTCATGCCGCTTTCGCGCAGGCGCTTGAGCGCGGGCGAGATGATGTCGATTTCTTCGTTGCCCAGATGGCCGCCTTCGCCCGCATGCGGGTTGAGGCCGGTGACGAGGATATTCGGGTTTTCGATGCCGAACTTGCTGCGCAAATCATCGGCGAGGATGGTGGCCACCGATTCCACCAGCGGCGCGGTGATGGCGGCGGCGATGTCTTTCAGCGGCAGGTGGGTGGTGACCAGCGCCACGCGCAGGCCGCCGCCCGCCAGCATCATCACCACCTGGCCGGTGCCGCTTTTTTCGGCGAGGTATTCGGTGTGGCCGCTGAACGGCACGCCGCCGTCGTTGATGATGCCCTTGTGCAGCGGCGCGGTCACCATCGCCGCAAATTCGCCCGCCTGCACGCCGTCGTAAGCGCGGTCGAGCAGCTTTAACACATAAGCCGAATTGGCCACGTTCAGACGGCCTGCTTCACACGGCTCGTTCAGGGGAATGTGCAATACTTCCAGCATGCCGTGCGCAGGCGCCTGCGCCGGATTGTAATCGCAAAAACGCACGGCTTTGCCGAGCATGTCGGCGCGTGCCTGCAGCAGGGTTTTGTCGCCCAGCACCACGCAGCGGCAGGGCAGCTCGGCGGCGGGCAGATCCAGGCAGATATCCGGGCCGATGCCGGCCGGCTCGCCGCTGGTGACGGCCAAAACAGGGAGATGCTTCATGAAAAGGCTTTCCGGTAAGGGTTTCGGGCATTATAGCAAAGCCCGCAGGCGGCGGTGGAAATAAAGGCACGGCGGCCGGAATGCAGTTTTATAGCGGGCTAGAATAAAACAATACGGCGCGGGCTTGTTTTATCGCCTTATTTTTTATGAATCGGTATTCAGATGGTCTTTGCATTTGCCGCCTTGTTTCTTTACCCTCATTCCTTTAAGCTAAGGCCGTCTGCAATGTTTTCCAAAGGAGAAGCGATTATGGCGATTACAACCCGAACCGTCAGCTACACCACCGCCGACGGCCTGACCCTGCAAAGTTATCTGTGCCTGCCCGTGCAGGCGCCGGACGAGCTTTCCGGTGTGTTGGTGGCGCCCGAGTGGTGGGGCTTGAGCGAGCATGCCAAGCGTTCGGCGGAGCGTTTGGCCGAAGCAGGCTATGCGGCATTGGCGATGGATTTGTATGGTGACGCGCGCCTCACCGACGATGCCGCGCAGGCCAACGAATGGATGACGGCGGCGCTGGCGGATGCCGACATTCTGGCCGAGCGCACCGACCTGGCTTTCAGGGCGCTGGCGCTGGAGCCGCAGGTGAACGCGCTTTCCATCGGCGCCATCGGTTTCTGCTTCGGCGGCAAAGTGGTGTTGGATATGGCGCGGCGCGGCGCCGACCTGAAAGCCGTGGCCAGCTTCCACGGTAATCTCAGCCCCAGCGCGCCCGCCCGCGAGGGCTTTGTCAAAGGCGAATTGCTGGTGGAGCACGCCGAACTCGACACCATGGTGACGCTGGACGCGGTGGACGCGTTCAAACAGGAAATGGATGCGGCCAAGGTGCGCTACCATGTCGACATTTTCCTCGGTGCCAAACACGGTTTCACTAATCCGCAGGCCACCCGCAACGGCGAGAAAAACGGCGTCGACCTGGCCTATGACGAAAAAGCCGCCGCCGCAGCGTGGCAAAACATGCTCAACCTGCTGGAGCGCGTGTTGTAAATATGATTTGATGTGAAAGGCCGTCTGAAAGGGTTGGCGCGTCTGCCGACCGTTCAGACGGCCTTTATGGCTGCGGCAGGGTGTTTGAATGTTTCAGACGGCCTGAGACCTTTGTAAAATTCTTCTGCCTGTCGCACCCGCGCAGGCGGGTGCCTAGTGCAAAGCGCCGCTTTGCTTGTCTGCCCGTTTTTCTGATTCCAAAAATCCAAGATGAATCTTAAGGTTGTGAACTTCCATGGCTGGCAAGCTTGAGCTGAAGCTGCGCTTCAGACTGCGCACCTGCCTACGCGGGTGCGACGGTTATTTTTTTGCAAAAGCCTCGGCTTGTACTGTTGTGCGGGCGAAGCCCGTGCGGCGGCGGAATATAGTCGGAGAAATGAGCTTCTGATGCGAGCCAACGCCGTAGCAGAAACTCATTTCTTCGACTATACAGGACAGGGCAACCGAAGCAACCCCTGCTTTCCCCGGCAACGCCAACCGTCACCTTGCAGCTGCCCGCACCCGCATGAAAGATGCCGAAAGCCGCCGTTTGTGCTATATATCGCCATCGCCATAACCAACAGAAAGGGCATCCCGATGACCGATATTGCCGACCTTGTCCGCGCCCTGCCCAAAGCCGAATTGCATGTGCACATCGAAGGCACGTTCGAGCCGGAGCTGATGTTTGCCATTGCGCAGCGCAACGGCGTAAGCATTCCCTACCAAAGTGTGGAAGCAGTACGCGCCGCTTATGATTTCCACAACCTGCAGTCGTTTCTCGACATTTATTACGCCGGTGCGCAGGTGTTGTTGCACGAGCAGGATTTTTACGAGTTGACGCTGGCCTATCTGGCGCGGTGCCATCAAGACAACGTGGTGCACACCGAAATCTTTTTCGACCCGCAAACCCACACCGCGCGCGGCGTGGCCTTTGCAACCGTATTGAACGGCATCCGCCGTGCCTGTGACGAAGCCCGGCAAAAATGGGGCATCAGCAGCCTGCTGGTTATGTGTTTCCTGCGCCATTTGTCGGAAGAAGCGGCTTTTGCCACGCTGGCAGAAGCGCTGCCGCACAAGATGCACATTATCGGTGTGGGGCTGGATTCGAGCGAAGTCGGCCATCCGCCGTCGAAATTCGCGCGCGTGTTTGCCGCCGCGCGCGAAGCCGGTTTTCTTGCCGTGGCGCACGCGGGCGAGGAAGGGCCGCCGCAATATGTATATGAAGCGCTGGATTTGCTGAAAGTGGCGCGCATCGACCACGGCGTGCGCTCGGAAGAAGACCCTGATTTGATGGCACGCCTGATTGAAGAGCAGATGCCGCTAACTGTTTGCCCGCTCAGCAACCTAAAGCTGAAAGTGGTGGATGATTTGGCCGCGCACAATCTGCGCCGCATGCTGCAGCAGGGCGTGCTGGTGACGGTGAATTCCGACGATCCGGCCTATTTCGGCGGCTATATGAACCAAAACTTTACCGAGCTTGCCCGCGCGCTGGATTTGAGCGCAGCCGATGTGCGCACCTTGTGCAAAAATTCGTTTACCGCTTCGTTTTTGAGCGAAGCCGAAAAGGCGGCGTATCGGGCGCAGATTGATGCGGCAGGATAAAATACGTCTTGCCGGATGGCAGCGGTATGCCGGCCGGATTTTGCCGCGAGTGGGTTTCAGGCGGCCTGTTTTGTGGTACAAGTCTGTCATGACCGTCTGTCTGCTCGCATCAGAGCCGGAAACGGTGTAAAAGGAATGCCGCTCATGAAACACTTCTCCCGCTGGCTGGCCGCCTGCCTGCTCCTGCTGGCAGCGCCGTTTGCCGCCGCCGCAACCTGTACGCCCGACAAACCGGTCAGGCTGGCCGCGCTCGATTGGGAGAGCGGCCAATTCACCACCGCCGTGTTGCACACCATCTTGCAGCAAGGCTACGGCTGCGCGGTGGAAAGCGTGCCGGGCACCACCACCGCGCTGGAAACGGCGCTGGCGCAAGACGACATTCAGATTATTGCCGAGCAGTGGGTGGGGCGCTCGCCGGTGATGCAGCAAGCGGTTGCAGAAGGCCGTGCGGCGGTCATCGGCGACACGCTCAAGGGCGGCGCGCGGCAGGGCTGGTATGTGCCCGATTATGTGAAAACGGCGCATCCCGATTTGCAGAGTGTGGCCGATTTGGCGCGCTTTGCCGATTTGTTTCCCGACCCCGAAGCGCCCGGCAAGGCGCGCTTTCTCAATTGCCCGAGCGGCTGGACCTGCGAAACCTTCAACACCCGCCTGCTGGAGAATACCGGCCTGGCAGGCACATTCAACAATGTGTTGCCCGGCACCGGCGCGGCGCTGGATGCGGAAATCTCTGCGGCCTACGAGCAGAAAAAGCCGCTGCTGTTTTATTACTGGCAGCCCACCGGCCTGATGGCGAAATACCGCTTCGAGCCGCTTCAATTCCCCGCTTATAACGAAGCCTGCTGGCAAACCCTGTTGCAGGCCGACAGCACCAGGCGCTGCGTGTCGGATTTTCCGGTGTCGCAATTGGCGATGTCGGTATCGAAACCGTTTCAGACGGCCTATCCCGAGCTGGTGGCGATGATGGAAAAAATCCAGTTTGAGCCGGATACGCTCAACCGCGCCATTCTGGAAATGACGGAAAACAAACGCAGCGGGCAAGCGCAGGCGCGTTTGTTTTTGCAGCAGCATCCGGAAATATGGGGCGGCTGGCTGAGCGATGAAGCGGCAGGCCGTCTGAAAACGGCCTTGCAAATAGAAGCGGCGGGCGGGCAGAGCCTGTTTGCCTCGTGGTCGGTGGCCGATTGGCTCAACCGCTCGTTGGCGCAAACCGTGCAGCAGCACGGCGAGCAATTCCGCAGCGTCAGCCGCCTTACCCTTGATTCGCTATTGCTGCCGCTGGAGCATGCCTTGCAGGCTTTGCCCGCCTGGCTGGTGTGGCTGCTGGTGGGCGGCATCGGCTGGCACGCCACCCGCAGGCTGTGGTTTGCCGCTTTGTGTGCTTTCGGTTTTTACGCCATCGGCTCGCTCGGCCTGTGGGCGGCGCTGATGCAGACGCTGGCGCTGCTGATGGCTTCGGCGCTGTTTATCATCATCCTTGGCATTCCGCTCGGCATCTGGATGGCACGCAGCCGCCGGTTGCAGAAATGGCTCTCGCCGGTGCTGGATGTGATGCAGACCATGCCGAGCTTTGTGTATCTGATTCCGGTGTTGATGCTGTTCGGCATCGGCAAGGTGCCGGCGCTGTTTGCCACCGTGGTGTATGCGATTGCGCCGCTTATCCGCCTCACCGCGCTGGGCATCCGCCAGGTCAGCCCGCAGATGATTGAAGCGGCCGAATCATTCGGCAGCACGCGCTGGCAATTGCTGCGCTGGGTGTTGCTGCCGCAGGCCAAGCCCAGCATCATGGCGGGCATCAATCAGGCGGTGATGATGTCGCTCGGCATGGTGGTATTGGCCAGTATGATCGGCGCGCGCGGCTTGGGCGAATATGTGTTGCAGGCGGTGCAAACGCTCAATATCGGCCAGGGCGTGGAAGCAGGCGCGGCGATTGTGATACTGGCGATTATCATCGACCGGATTACCCAGGCCTACGGGCGTAAAAACGACAAGGCCGTCTGAAACAAAATCCAAATGGAGCAACATCATGGAAACCATGAAAGCGGTGGTGATTCGGCAGGCGTGCCGTGCGGAAGATTTGCAGGTCAGCCGCGTACCGGTGCCGAAGGTGAAAAGCGGCTGGGTGCGGGTGAAAATCAAGGCGTTCGGCCTCAATCGGGCGGAAATTTTCACCCGCAACGGCTTGTCGCCCGCCGTGCATTGGCCGCGCATCATCGGGATTGAATGCGTGGGCGTGGTGGATGATGCGTCCGACAGCGGTTTGCAGGCGGGGCAGCCGGTCATGTCGATGATGGGCGGGCTGGGGCGCGATTTCGACGGCAGTTACGCCGAATACGCACTGATTCCCGCCGCGCAGGTGTATCCCGTGCAAAGCCGTTTGGATTGGCCGCTGCTGGCTGCCGTGCCGGAAATGTATTACACCGCTTATGCCAGCCTGTTTCAGCGCCTCCAACTGGCGGCAGGCGAGACGCTGCTGATTCGCGGCGGCACCAGCTCGGTGGGGCTGGCGGCCCTGCAATTGGCCAAAGCCTCCGGCGCCCGCGTGATAACGACGACCCGCGATGCCGCCAAAAGCGCGCATTTGTATGCACTCGGTGCCGATGAAGTGTTGGCCGACACAGGCCGTCTGAAACCCGTGCGCGCCGACAAAGTATTGGAGCTGGTGGGTGCCGCCACTTTGAAAGATTCGCTGCAAACGCTGGGCGAAGGCGGCATCTGTTGCATGAGCGGCATCCTTGGCGGTTGGGTGCTCGAACACTTCGAGCCGATGAGCGATATTCCGCAAGGTGCGCTGCTCACCGGTTTCGACAGCACCGAAATCCGCCCGGCCGTTTTGGCGCAAATGCTGGCATTTATCGAACAACACGGTTTGCAGCCGCCGCTGGCCGCCCGATTTGCGCTGGACGATATTGCCGCCGCCCATGCGCAGATGGAAAGCAACCGCAGCAACGGCAAAATCGTGATTGTCAATCCGGAGGGCTTATGACGTCTATCCGCCTGCACAACATCAGTAAAATCTACGGCCAGGAAAAAGCCTGCGCGAAGGCGCTGGCCATGTTGCAGCAGCATGCGCCTGCCGATGAAATTTTTCAGGCCACGGGCTGCCAGGTAGGGCTGCGCAGCATCCATCTGGAGATTCCCGGCGGCGGCATTTTCTGCATCATGGGCTTGTCGGGCTCGGGCAAATCGACGCTGGTGCGCCACATCAACCGCCTGATTGAGCCCAGTTGCGGCGAAGTGTGGGTGGGCGACATCAATGTAACCGCGCTGGATGCCGCCGGCCTGCGCGATTTGCGCCAACACCGCGTGAGCATGGTGTTTCAGCATTTCGGCCTGCTGCCGCATCTGACCGTGTTGCAAAACGCCGAATACGCGCTGAGGGTGCGCGGCCTGCCGCCGAACGTGCAGCATGAAACCGCGCGCCACTGGCTCAACGAAGTGGGGCTGGCGGAATACGAAGCCAGCTATCCCGAAGCGCTTTCCGGCGGCATGCGCCAGCGCGTCGGCCTGGCGCGGGCGCTGGCGGCGGATACCGACATTATTTTGATGGACGAAGCCTTTTCCGCGCTCGACCCGCTGATTCGCACCAAGCTGCAAGACCAATTGCTCGACTTGCAGCAGCGGCTCGGCAAAACCATCGTCTTCATCACCCATGATATTGATGAAGCGCTGAAAATGGGCGGCCGCATCGCCATTCTGAATGCGGGCGGGTTGGTGCAGGCCGGTACGCCGCAGGATTTGCTGGACAACCCTGCCGATGATTATGTGGCCGAATTCATGAGCGCGGCCAAGGTGCGGGCTTGAAACCGGCAGGCGGCGGTGATGCCGCCATAACAATATATCAGGCCGTCTGAAACCTTTTCAGACGGCCTGATATATTGTTGTGTCGCTTTGAGTCAATTAACATAAGATGCGGCAGCGCCGTATCACGCCGTCTGAAGAATCAAGCTGCCGCGATATGGCTTGCGCTGATGAATTGGTGTGGCACAAACAGACAACGCAGGTTAAAGTAGCAGCCGTCATCTGAATGAATACGGGAATCCGGACAATGGCCTTGGACAAGCTGGAAGCCATGCGGGCGTTTTGCCGCATCGTCGAATTGGGCAGCTTCAGCAAAGCAGCCGATGCCCTGGGCGTGGCCAAAACCACGGTGTCGGGGCAGATTCAGGCGCTGGAGGCGCGGCTGGGCGCCACCCTGCTGCACCGCTCCACCCGCCGCGTGTCGCCGACCACCGACGGCCTGAAATATTACGAACAGGTGCGGCTGCTGCTGGAAAATATCGACGACATCGAGCAGTCGGTGAAAGACGGCGGCACGCTGCGGGGCAAAATCCGGGTGGAAACCACCGCGCCGCTGGGCTCGCACCTGCTGATACCGGCACTGCCGGGTTTTATCGGCAGGTATCCCGACATCGAGTTGGAAATCCGTTGCAGCGAGCGGGCGGTGGATTTGATACAGGAAGGGGTGGATTGCGCCCTGCGCGGCGGGCCGGTGACCGACCCCGACCTGGTGTGCAGGCCGGTGGGGCAGATGCGCTTCTGCCTGTGTGCCGCGCCGGCCTATCTGGCGGACGCGCCGCCGCTCGAACACCCGCGCGATTTGAGCCGCCACCGCTATATCGGCTTCCGCTTTCCCGTCACCGACAAGCTGCACACCTACACGCTGCATCAGGGCGGCGACAGCTTGCAGACGGCGCTGTATCCGGTGCTGACGTTCAACAACGCCGATGTTTACTGCCACGCCGCGCTGGCGGGGCTGGGCATTGTCGCGGTGCCGACGGCCTCGGTGCAGCGTTATTTCGACAGCGGCGAGCTGGTGGCGGTGTTGCCCGGCTGGCAGCTCGACAGCATGCCCATCAGCGTGGTTTATCCCTATGCGCGCCGCCTCTCCGTGCGGGTGAGGGTGTTTGTAGACTGGGCGGTGGATTTGTTTGAAGGCAATCCGCTGTGGCGCAGGGATTGAGGCGCAGCAATGCCTGTTTATGTTTATAAGTGCGAATGCTTTCAGACGGCCTCGGATTGTTGGGCACGCTTGTTCTGCGCGGCGGCGGCGGATGCAGTAGAATGATGGCGCTTGGCAAATCATCCGGCTTGGTGCCGGGCAGACTTGCGGCCTGAGGCCTTTGCAAAAAAATATAGTCGTTTCAATTTAGTTTGATACAGCGTTGCTGCGCCTTGCCGTACTATCTGTACTGTCTGCGGCTTGCTGCCTTGTCTCAATCTAAATTGAAACGACTATAACCGTCGCACCCGCGCAGGCGGGTGCCCGGTCTGAAGCGTAGCTTCAGCTTAAACTTTCCAGTCTTGGGAATACACAACCCAATGATTCATCTTAAGCTTTTGAAATCGGAAAGATAGGCAGACAAGTAAAGCTGCGCTTTGCACTAG
The DNA here is from genome assembly GCA_030538415.1 of Neisseria sp. Classification (GTDB taxonomy): domain Bacteria; phylum Pseudomonadota; class Gammaproteobacteria; order Burkholderiales; family Neisseriaceae; genus Neisseria. The sequence continues at coordinate 25,167 of JAUNTY010000024.1, forward strand.
GCACCCGCCTGCGCGGGTGCGACGAGCGAGGAATTTTGCAAAGGTCTCGGCCTTGCTGTTTTGGGAAGCCGATTGAATCAACAATATATCTGAACCAAATATGAAATTCACACCGCGTTTATTGTTTTCTCTGGTGGCCGTCGGCGTTATCGCCGGCCTGGTCGGCATTTGCCTGTCGTGGCTGCTGCATTTTGTCCAGCATCAGGCTTACGGCTATGATTTGCGGGGCGTGGAGGAAATCCCGTTCCGGGTGGGGGTGGAGCAGGCTTCGGCAGGGCGTCGGGTGGCGGTGTTGACGCTGTGCGGCGTGCTGGCGGGGGTCGGCTGGTATCTGATCAGGCGGCGCGGCGCGCCGTTGGTGGGCATCAAGGCGTCGTTGGCCGAGCCGGTGAAAGGCTTGCCGTTTTTCACCACCGTCAGCCATGCGCTGCTGCAAATCATCACGGTGGGGCTGGGGTCGCCGATGGGGCGCGAGGTGGCGCCGCGGGAGATGAGCGCGGCGTTTACTTCGGTGTGGATACGCCGCTTCGGCCTCGGTGAAGACGAAGCCCGCCTGCTGCTGGCCTGCGCCTCGGGCGCGGGTTTGGCGGCGGTGTATAACGTGCCGATGGCGGCGTCGATTTTTATTCTGGAAACGCTGCTTTTGGTGTGGACGCCGGTGGCGGTGGCTGCCGCGCTGCTGGTGTCGGTGCTGGCGACGGCGGTTTCGCGCTGGGGCATGGGCGATGTGGTGCAATACCATCTCACCGATGCTTTTGTAAACACGCCGCTGATGTGGTGGGCGCTGCTGATGGGGCCGTTGATCGGCGCGATGGTGGTGCTGTTTCGCAAAACGGTGGATCCGCTGCCGTTTTTGAAGCGGGGCGACCCGAAAATCATTCTGTTTGCCGTGGCAGCCTTTTTTGTCATCGGCCTGCTGGCGGTGTATTTTCCGGCGGTGTTGGGCAACGGCAAGGCGGGCAACCAGCTGAGCTTCGCCGGTATGCTCGACTGGCAGAACGGGCTGGCGCTGTTTGCGGTGAAATGGCTGGTGGTGCTGCTGGCGCTGGCGGCGGGCGCTTACGGCGGCCTGATTACGCCTTCGATGATGCTGGGCGGCATGCTGGCGCTGGTGTGCGCGGCGGGCTGGAATCTGCTGTTGCCGCCGCTGTCGGTGGAAGCGGCGGCGCTGGTGGGCGCGACGGCTTTTCTGGCGGTGTCGCAAAAAATGCCGCTGACGGCGCTGGTGTTCATGCTGGAGCTGACGCGGGTATCGAGCGCGTTCTTGATGCCGATGGCGGTGTGTCTGACCGGCGCGCTGCTGGTCAACCGCTGGCTGACGCGCGAACGGAGGCATGCCGATGCGGAGGTGCCAAACAGCTGACGCCGGCTGTTTGGCAGCGTTTGCGTTCAGACGGCCTTTGCCGCACAAAACCAAGGCAACCGTGTTAAGCTCTGCATCTGTCCCTTTAAAATCCATAACATCATGACCACACACATCCCCTTTTTGGCAGAACCCGCATTCGCGCGGCTGCCGTCGCCGTTTTACACCCGCCTGTCGCCCGAACCTTTAAACGCGCCGTATTGGTTGGCGCAAAACCATGCGTTGGCGGCGGAAATCAATATGCCGTCTGAAATGTTTTCAGACGGCCTTCTGGCTTATCTGAGCGGCAGCGCTGAGGTTTACAATCCCGCGCCGCTGGCTTCCGTGTATAGCGGCCACCAGTTCGGCGTGTATGTGCGCCAGCTCGGCGACGGGCGGGCGATGCTGTTGGGCGACTGGCTTGATGCGGCGGGCAAACGCTGGGAATGGCAGCTCAAGGGCGCGGGCAAAACGCCGTATTCGCGCTTTGCCGACGGCCGCGCGGTGTTGCGCTCGTCGATTCGCGAATATTTGTGCTCCGAAGCGATGCACGGCCTCGGCATTCCGACCACGCGCGCACTGGCGCTCACCGGCAGCGACGATGCGGTTTACCGCGAGGAAGCGGAGACGGCGGCGGTGGTCACTCGCGTGGCGCCGAGTTTTATCCGTTTCGGCCACTTTGAATACATGTATCACAACGGCCGCCATGAAAACCTGCAACCTTTGGCCGATTTTCTGATCGAGCACCATTTCCCCGACTGCCGCGAAGCCGACAACCCGTATTCCGCCTTGTTTCAACAGATTTCGCAGCGCACCGCCGATTTGGTGGCGGCCTGGCAGAGCGTCGGCTTCTGCCACGGCGTGTTGAACACCGACAATATGTCGGCGCTGGGCTTGACCATCGATTACGGCCCTTTCGGTTTTCTCGACGGCTACGACCGCCGCCACATCTGTAACCATTCCGACAACGGCGGCCGCTACGCCTACAACGAGCAGCCGTATGTGGTGCATTGGAACCTCTCGCGGCTGGCTTCCTGCCTGCTGCCGTTGGTGTCGGAAAGCGCGCTGATTGACGAATTGGAACGCTTCCCCGAAATTTTTCAGACGGCCTATCTAAACAAAATGCGCGCCAAAATCGGCCTGCAAACCGAGCAAAAAGGCGACGGCGAATTAATCAGCGATATGTTCGACGCGCTGCAAAGCCGCAAAGTCGATTTCACACTGTATTTCCGCCATTTGGCCGAGGTGAACAATATTCACGGCGAGCCGCTGCCCGAAGCCTTGATGGCGCTGTTTCACGGCCCGACCGAATCGTTTGTGAACTGGATAGGGCGCTACCGAGGCCGTTTGCGGGCGGAAAACAGCGATCCGGCCGAGCGCAAAGCGTGCATGAATGCGGTGAATCCCTTGTATGTGCTGCGTAATTATTTATTGGAACAAGCGATTGCGCTGGCGAAAAACGGCGATTACCGCGAAATCGACCGCCTGCACCGCTGCCTGCAAAACCCGTTTGTAGAGCAAAAAGAATTCGCCGACTTTGCCGAAACCCCGCCGGATTGGGCGGGCAGCATTTGCGTGAGCTGTTCGAGTTGAGCATAGTTAACATATAGAAAACAAAGGCCGTCTGAAAGGTTTGTCAACTTTCAGACGGCCTGCGACCTTTGTAAAAAATAACCGTCGCACCCGCGCAGGCGGATGCCCAGTCTGAAGCGCAGCTTCAGCTCAAACTTTCCAGCTCTAGAAATTCACAACCTCAAGATTCATCTTGGATTTTTAGAATCAGGAAAATAGGCAGACAAGCAAAGCCGTGCTTTGCACTGGGCACCCGCCTGCGCGGGTGCGACGGGTGGGAGATTTTGCAAGGTCTAAGGCCGTCTGAAAGGTTCGCACTCAGCTTGTCAAAGTGTTTCAGACGGCCTTTTTCTTTAATGCTGCCGTCTGAAGTAAGATTGTTAAATATAGATATATAGAGTTGCCTAGCTTTCAAAAATCGTTTCTTATTTGTTGATTTTGGTTTTCATTTCTGATAATTGTTTTCATTTATCTGCTGACTTATACTGCGCAGCAAGTCGGCAACAAAAGCGCTGCCGCTTCTGAAACCTGAATAAAATGAAACGGATAACACATCATGAAGAAACTCATTGCAAGCCTGTTTGTCGGCCTCGCCTTTACCGCGCAAGCGGCGCACGCGGTCGGTATTGAAAAACGCAGCATGGACGAGCTTTATCAGGCCGCTTTGAAAGAGGGCGGCAAGCTGGTGGTGTATGCGGGCGGCGACACGCCCGAGCAGCAAAACGGCATCAAAGCCGCGTTTGAACAGCGCTTCCCCGGCATGACCCTTGATGTGGTCGTTGATTACAGCAAGGTGCATGATGCCCGCATCGACAACCAAATCGCCACCCGAAGCGTGGTTGCCGACATCGTGCAACTGCAAACCCTGCAAGACTTTCCGCGCTGGAAAGCCTCGGGCGATTTGATGGCCTACAAACCGCGCGGCTGGGATAAGGTTTACAAAGATTTCAAAGATAAAAATGGTGCGTGGACGGGCGTGTTTGTCGATGCCTTCAGCAATGTCGCCTATCTGCCCGCTTTTCCTCAAGGCAACGTGCCGCGCGAAGCCGCCGATTACCTGAAGCCCGAATTGCAGGGCAAAATTATTTCCACTTATCCGAATGACGACGATGCGGTATTGTTTTGGTACAAGCAAACCATCGACCGCCACGGCTGGCAATGGATGGCCGATTTTATGAAACAAAAACCGCATTTCGTGCGCGGTACGCAAGCGCCCGCCGATGATGTGGAATCGGGCAAATACTGGGCGACCTTCTCAACCGACGGCAGCCTGAAACCCGATGCCGAAGCCAAATCGCGCTTCACCCTGCCCGAAAAAGACGGTTTCGTCGCCTGGGCGCAACGCGCCGCGATTCTGAAACAGGCCAAACACCCCGAAGCTGCCAAGCTGTATTTGAACTGGCTGCTGGATAAAGATACTCAAAGCAATGTTTGGTATATGTGGTCGGTGCGCACCGACGTGGCGCCGCCCGCAGGTTATAAACCGATTTGGGCATACCCGAATGCCAACCTGAAAGCCTTTGAGCGCTTTATGGCCAACCGCGCCGAAGTGGAACAATTCCGTTCGCAAATCGCTTTGTATGTCGGCGATGTCAAAGGCGAGTCTTCCGCAGGCGTATTGGGTCTGCATCCTGTGAAAGCTTTGCGCTGATTGAGAAAGCGTAAAGGCCGTCTGAAAGAGCCGTTTGGTCTTTCAGACGGCTTTTATGGATATGGCGGCATTGCCGTAAAACTTACTCTCTGACTATATCTGTTTTATTTTATTCGCATAAAAGCTATTTTCTGCCGACTCTCTGTTCATCAGCCGAACAAAGCACCCGTTGCATGTAAAAGTCACTTTTCCGATTGGAAACATTGCTTAAAAAATGTACAATCCAAACCTTTCCCCTCGTTTTTACAAGCATGCAAATCGGCGCTTACGCCATCGATACCCCTATTGCGCTCGCGCCGATGGCGGGCATTACCGACAAACCGTTTCGCCGCCTGTGCCGTGAATTCGGAGCGGGCTGGCTGGTGGGCGAGATGCTGACCAGCGATCCGTCATTGCGGCACACACGCAAAAGCCTGCGCCGCAGCGATTTTGACGGCGAAGAGGGTGTGCGCGTGGTGCAGATTGCCGGCAGCGACCCTGCGCAACTGGCAGAGGCCGCCCGCTATAATGTGGCTCAAGGCGCCGAAGTCATCGACATCAATATGGGCTGCCCGGCGAAAAAAGTATGCAATGTGCTGGCAGGCAGCGCGCTGTTGCAAAACGAGCCTCTGGTGGCGGCAATCCTGAATGCGGTGGTCAAAGCCGTGGATGTGCCGGTTACCCTGAAAACCCGCCTGGGCTGGCACGACGAACATAAAAATATTCTGACCGTTGCGAAAATGGCCGAAGAAGCCGGTATCGCCGCACTGGCCATTCACGGCCGCACACGCACGCAAATGTACAAAGGTGCAGCCAGCTACGAGCTGATTGCCGAAGTGAAAAGCCGCATCAACCTGCCTTTATGGGCAAACGGTGACATCACCTCGCCGCAAAAGGGCGTCGCCGTATTGGCGCAAACCGGCGCCGACGGCGTGATGGTCGGGCGCGGTGCGCAAGGGCAGCCGTGGTTGTTTCGTGATTTGAAGCATTACCTTGCCACGGGTGAATTGCCTGCGCCGCCGGGTTTGGCCGAATGCAGCGCCACGATGTTGCGCCACTTGCAGGCCATGCACGAATTTTACGGCGGGCTTGCGGGCATGCGCATCGCGCGCAAACACATAGGCTGGTATCTCGATCCTTTGCCCGGCGGCGAATCGGCGCGGCGTGAAATAAACCGCCTCGACAGCGCGGCGGCGCAATACGATGCCGTGGCGGCATTTTTGGAAAAGCTGCCGCAAGCGGCTGATGGCTGGGTCTGCGCTTATCGCGAGGCCGTCTGAAACGATTAGACCGAGTTAGCAACAAGTGGACACATTTCCATCGTTGTCGTGACAGCCGCATTTCTGACACATACCGCTCCGGCGGTATTTGGAGAATTTCCCAGGCTCTGCGCTTTTACACGGCCAACGCATCAAATAAAGCACATTGCCCTGCTTTCTTATGCCAAAGGCTTGCAGTGTTTTGCAGCCATGGCCTGCTATCTCGCGTTATACCAAACCACGGACACCAATTCATAAAAGTAAGCTGACAAGCCCGCCAGCTTCGTACTTGCAATGGCTAAACAACTGAATTCAGCATACGGCGTTGCTGCGGCTTGCTGTTTTGTATGAAAAAAATATTGCTGGGCTACATGTGTTTGTGGGGAATAAATTTTGAACAAAATGACACCGTTGTTTTTCTTTCGCCTTTATTCTATGCCGTCCAAAATATTTTACGGCTTATGTTTTTTTAGTAGGGCCAACCGGATGGATTTGTCCGGAGCGGGGAAGTTTTGTTTGCGCCCATGCTGAACAAATGCTCTGTAGAAGCTGTTGGTTTTCTGGATATGACGACTGATTGGCTCTGCCATATCAGGAATGAATTGTCGCTAAATTAGGAATAGATAAGGAACGGAATGAAATATCGTAGTGAAATTGACGGGTTGCGTGCGTTGGCAGTATTGCCGGTAATTTTCTTTCATGCCGGGTTCTCCGCATTTCAAGGTGGCTTTGTCGGTGTGGATGTATTCTTTGTCATCAGCGGCTATCTCATCACCACTATCCTGCTCTCCGATATGGAAAAAGGGCGCTTTTCGCTGATAACTTTTTACGAACGGCGATTCCGTCGTATTTTGCCAGCTTTGTTTTTTGTGATGATGGCGACGCTGCCGTTTGCATTGATGTGGCTGATGCCGTCAGAATTAAAAGCCTACGGCCAGAGCTGGGTGGCAGTAGCGTTATTTTCCTCCAATATTTTATTTTGGCTTACCAGCGGCTATTTTGAAACTGTTGCTGAATTGAAACCACTTCTGCACACTTGGAGCCTGGGTGTGGAAGAGCAGTATTACGTATTTTTTCCGCTATTGCTGATGTTGTTGTGGCGGCGGGGGCGGCGTTGGTTGCTGCCGGCATTGTTGCTGATTGCGGTGGTGAGTCTGGCGGCATCGGAATGGGCAGTCCGCCAATATCCGTCGGCGGCATTTTATTTGTTGCCTTTCCGTGCCTGGGAGCTGCTGACTGGAGGATTTATTGCATGGTATTTTTCCCGGCATGATCGCTTGGCACAAAGTTTGGCAGCTAACCAATGGGGCAGTTTGGCCGGGTTGGTTTTCCTGCTGGTTGCTATCTTCGGGTATAATCGGCATATTCCGTTTCCCGGTATCAGTGCGGTGCTGCCGGTGTTGGGTACGGCGTTGATTATCATTTTTGCCACGCCGCAAACCTGGGTTGGCAAGTTGTTGTGCAACAGATTTATGGTGCAGATCGGCCTGATTAGTTACAGTGCCTATTTGTGGCATAATCCGCTGTTTGCCTTTGCCAGAGTGCGTTCTGAGTTTCATGTCGAGTCGGCGCCATTAATGCTGGCTTTAGCAGTTTTGTCGCTGGTGCTGGCTTACTTTACATGGAAATATGTAGAGGCACCGTTCCGCAGGAAAGAAGGCTTTAACCGGCGGCAGATCTTCCAGATGAGTTTCTGCGGCAGTTTTTTGATATTTGCGGTAGGGTTGGCCAGTCATTTTTATTTCCAAGCCAAGGAACCTCAGATTGATTATCAGTGGGGAAAGCATGTCCGGCAATATGAATGTCTGATTCAGGACAGCCACGAAAACCGGCAGCAGCCTGAATGTTATGCCGAAGGGAGCAATACGGTATTGCTGTGGGGCGACAGCCATGCGGCTTCACTCTATCCGGGATTGGCCGGTTTTGCCCGTAATAACGGCATCGCACTGACCCAACTCAATCAATCGGCCTGTCCTCCGATGCTGGGTTTGCCGCAGGCAGATGTTGAGCGGAAAAATTGCAGCCGCATCAATCAAAGAATTATCGCAGATATTGCTCATTACCGTTACAATACAATCATTTTGCACAGCATGTGGCTTTATGATCGGGCTCCCGCGAGTTATGAGGAAATCAGCAATCATTTGGAAGAAACGATTCGCAGTATTTATCGTGTGTCCCCAAAAACGAAAGTTCTGGTTATAGGCAATATACCGCGCTGGTATATTTCTGCCGAACGTGCCTACACCCGGGTGTCGGATGATAAGGCCAAATATACGGATAAAGAGGAGGAGCTGTTGGGTGGTGCCGTGCTGTTGCCAGAATTGGAAGCCACGTTGAAGCGTACGGCGGAAAGTAATCGGGCGACTTTTATCGCACCCTCTGTATATTTGTGCGAATCGGGAAGCCAGGAACACCGTTTATGCCTACTGTCATTGGATGGCAGCCGCGAGGGAATGGCATATATTGATGCCAACCATCTGTCGAAAGCGGGTGCAGATACGCTGATATCAAGAATGGCACCGGAGCTGAAAGCTGCCTTGCAACCCTGATGTCTCCATGTCGGGATAATAGTTGCTTGGAATATTCTTAATTTGAGATACAAGAAATCTGAAACTGTTTAATAGCTGCCGGATGGCGCGCCTCATTGGGAGGATGCTTGTGCAATGTGGTGAAGTGAGCAGTTCAGAGCAGTAACAAGAAAATATTATGCCGAATAAAAACACTGATATTGCTCATTGCATCGAGCAGAATTTAAAACAATATTTCCGCGACCTGGATGGCGAAATGCCCTGCGCGGTATATGACATGGTAATTTTCCAAGTGGAAAAACCGATGCTGGAATGTGTGATGGCCGAATGCGGCGGCAACCAGTCGAAAGCTGCGGCGATGTTGGGGCTCAACCGCAATACCTTGCGCAAGAAATTGTTGCAGCACGGCCTGATTGAATAATTAAATTTTACGGGTGGTTTGCCGAGCGCAGGCCGCCCGTTGTTTTTTGTTTTACCCATCTCCAAATAAAGGAACGGATAATGTCAGCAGTAAAACGAGCGTTAATCAGTTTGTCCGACAAAAAAGGCGCGACCGAATTCGCCCGCGCCCTGCATGAAGCAGGCGTGGAAATCCTCTCCACCGGCGGCACCGCCAAGCTCTTGGCCGATGCGGGCATTCCCGTCATCGAAGTGGCCGACTACACAGGCTTCCCCGAAATGCTCGACGGCCGCGTGAAAACCCTGCATCCGAAAATCCACGGCGGCATTCTCGGCCGCCGCGATTTGGACGAACACGTCGAAAAAATGGCCGAACACGACATCGGCAACATCGACCTCGTCTGCGTCAACCTCTACCCCTTTGCCGCCACCATCGCCAAGCCCGGCTGCACGCTGGAAGACGCGATTGAAAACATCGACATCGGCGGCCCGACCATGGTGCGCTCGGCGGCGAAAAACTGGAAACACGTCGCCATCGTCACCGACAACGCCGATTTTGACAGCGTAATCGCCGAATTACAGGCCAACGGCGGCGCATTGAGCGACAAAACCCGCTTCAACCTCTCGCGCAAAGCCTTCAGCCACACCGCCCAATACGACGGCATGATTTCCAACTACCTCACCAGCGTTTCCGATGAAAAACTCAGCGGCGAACCGGAAGTGGGCGCGTTTCCCGGCCAAATCAACGGCAGCTGGAAAAAAGTGCAAGATCTGCGCTACGGCGAAAACCCGCATCAACAAGCCGCGTTTTACCGCGATTTTTATCCCGCCGCAGGCAGCCTGAGCGCCTATGAGCAATTGCAGGGTAAAGAATTGTCGTACAACAACATCGCCGATGCCGATGCCGCCTGGGAAGCCGTGAAAGCCTTTGACGAACCCGCCTGTGTGATCGTGAAACACGCCAACCCCTGCGGCGTAGCGGTGGCCGCCGACACCTTGAGCGCCTACAAACTCGCTTTTGCCACCGACACCACCAGCGCATTCGGCGGCATCATTGCCTTTAACCGCGAAGTCGATGCCGAAACCGTCGAAGCCGTGACCGGCCAATTCCTCGAAGTGTTGATGGCGCCGAAATTCACCGACAAAGCCAAAGAAATCATCGCCGCCAAGAAAAACGTGCGCGTGTTGGAAGTGCCGCTGATGGCCGGTGCCAACCGCTTCGAATTGAAACGCGTCGGCGGCGGTTTGCTGGTGCAAACGCCCGACATCCACCGCATCCGCCGCGATGATTTGAAAGTAGTGAGCAAACGCCAGCCGACCGAGCAGGAATGGAAAGACCTGATGTTTGTGTGGAACGTGGCCAAATATGTGAAATCAAACGCCATCGTGTTCGGCAAAGGCGGCCAAACCTACGGCATCGGCGCAGGCCAGATGAGCCGCGTCGATTCCACCCGCATTGCCGCCCGCAAAGCGCAAGACGGCGGTTTTGATTTGAACGGCGCGTGCGCCGCTTCGGATGCGTTTTTCCCGTTCCGCGACGGCATCGACGTGATTGCCGAGCAGGGTATCAAAGCGATTATCCACCCGGGCGGCTCCATGCGCGACCAGGAAGTGTTCGACGCTGCGGATGAACACGGCATCGCCATGATTCTCACCGGCGTGCGCCATTTCCGCCATTAATACCGCATGAGCATCAAAGGCCGTCTGAAAACCTGTTGCGGGTTTTCAGACGGCCTTTTGCTGCCTGCTGTTAAAAATAATGGGGCAAGCCGAATCCGTGGTTTTTCAGACAAACGGAAGCCCCAGGCATATATTGGCAATGCGGTATGAGTGCCATCATCAAACATGATGATGAAGACATGAAATGGTTTCTCATGGAAAGTATTGCAAAATCATATATTTGGCTTGGTTTGAATTATTTCTTGCAGAGCAGGTTGACATAAAATCAACTTGATGACAGTTTTGCTCATGACAAGGTAAACATTGCGTAAAAGCAGGGCGGGCAAAGGCAATTCCATCGTCATGAAAAATGCTTGATTTTGGGGTTTGTGTGTGAGAAAGCAGGATTATGCAAAAAAGGTAACCATAGGGAAACTACACCGGGTTACAAGACGTCTGAATACTGCCGACGGAATGTTTCTGCGGCAGTTTTCAAACTTGTTGAACTTGCTGTTTACTTTTAGTGAAGGAATGAATCATGAATACAATCGTAAAATTTTTCGCCCTGCCTGCCTTGGCCTTGTCTTTTAGTGCCGCTGCCTATGCCGGTGACCGTGTCTGCAACGGCAGCTTGGGCAGTGTCAAAATCGACGAAAACGTGGTGGTAGAAAAAGGCGCGAGCTGCACGCTGAACGGTACGGTTATCGACGGCAATGTGAAAGTGTATCAGGGCGGCAAGCTGCAAAGCCGCAATGCCCGCATCGACGGTGATATTCAGGCCGACAAGGCTGCGTCGCTTAATGTAAGCGGCGGCTCGGTAGACGGCAATATCCAGATTAAAGAAAGCGGCGCGGTGCAAATCAGCGGTGTGCGCGTCAACGGTGACATCCAGCTGTTTGACAATAAGGCGGCGGTAGCAGTTAACCGCAACACGGTTGACGGCAATCTGCAATGCAAGAGCAACAGCCGCCAGCCGACAGGCAGCGGCAACCGTGTGAAAGGTAATAAAGAAGACCAGTGCCGCAGTTTGTAAGCATATAGTCTGAGAGTAAGCTTTACTACGGCGTTGGCTCACCTTGCCGTACTATAGTCGAAGAAATTAGTTTCTGCTACGGCGTTGGCTCGCCTTGTCGTACTATCTGTACTGTCTGCGGCTCGCCGCCTTGTATTAAAACTTCATTTCTCTGACTATAATATGCTGGAAAGGCCGTCTGAAAGGTTTCAGACGGCCTTTTGTTATTTTTATCGGCGTGTTGTGCGGGCGGCAGATGTATTTTCAGGGGCGAAAATCCCTTTATAAACGAATTGTCAGGAAGCCCTAACGCCCGAACAGATTGGCGATTGCGTCTGCTTCTTCTTCAGTATAGGCAGGCTGCCCGAGCCGCGCGGCCACCGCCCATTCGCCGCTGAGGCCGTGTTTGGTGGCGGTGTCGCGCCATTTTTCCACTTTGGCGTCGTTGCTGGCGTTTTTCGGCAGCGGGGTGGTTTTGACGATTTGTTGCGGCGGTGTGCGCATTATCTTGCTCTGATAACAGGTTAACGTGATTGCAGCATACGCTTTTTTTGCTGTTTTGCACATCAAAGGCCGTCTGAATGGTTTGATAAGCCGCCACAACCTTTCAGACGGCCTGTTTATCGTTATCTGTTTCATCACTCGTTGCGCACGCGCACAAATGTGGCGAAGCGCGGCGTGCCTTTTTGGGTGAAGCCGCGGTATTTGTAGGTGACGGTGCTGCCTATGGGCGGCGGATTGCTGCGGTCGACATCTTTGAAGCCGCTGCCGATGCGGAATTCGCCGTGTCGGTTTTTGCAGCTGAGCGCGCCGAGCTTGCCCGCGTATTTGCCTTTGCCCGGGTGGTGGCGGGTGACGGTGCATTCTGCATCATGCGCTGATTTCAGTTTCAGCAGGTTGCTGCTGCGGCCGCCGGAATAGGGCGTGTCGGGGCGGCGCAGCATCACGCCTTCACCGCCGGCGGCTTCGATTTGCTGCAGAAATGCCTGCGCATGGGCGTTGTCGCGCGCGGTGGTTTGGGGAATCACCACGATTGGCGCATCGGGATGGCTTTTGAGCCAGCGCTGCAACACCGCCAGCCGCTGGTGGAGGTTGCCCTGCGCCTGCGGCACGTCGAATACGTGCAGGCGGATGCCCTGCCAGTCGCCCGAGCTTTTGCGCACGGCGGCGGAAATCTGCTCGAATTGGCCGCGGCGGCTGTAGAGCTCGCCGTCGAGCGGATACGGCGGGAAATGGCGGGTGTAGCCTGCGGGCGGGGTGAAGGCGTAGCCCTGGCGGCTGAGCAGGCGTTTGCCGTCCCAATAGGCGCGCACGCCGTCAAGCTTTTCGCTCATCGCCCAGCCGCTGACATTCTGGCCTTTGAACTCCTGCGCCAGCAGTAAATCGGCGGCAAATGCAGGGGCGGAGGTGAAAAAGACGGCGCAAAGCGGTATGATGGCTTTCATGGTGATGCGGTTTCCTGTAATGTGTTTATAGTTAATGTAAATATTATGACAGGCCGTCTGAAAAATAAAGAGGCAAATTATGGCTTTACAAGTAGAAATCATGGCAGTGACGCCGTTTCGGCAAAACTGCTGCCTGATTTGGGATGATGAAACCCGCGAGGCGGTGTTGACCGATGTGGGCGGCGACGTGCCGGTGTTGTTGCAGGAAATTGCCGCAAAAGGCGTGACGCTGAAGGAAATCTGGCTCACCCACGGCCATCTCGACCATGCGGGCGGCGTGGCGGCGTTTTTACAGCAGCAGGATGTGCCGGTTATCGGGCCGCATGCGGACGATTTGTTTTTGTTGGAACAGCTGCCCGAGCGCACGGCGGAATTCGGCTTTCCGATATCGCCGTCGTTTGTGCCGACGCGCTGGCTGCAGGAGGGCGACAGATTGTCGGTGGGCGCGTATGGATTTGAGGTGTTGCACATTCCCGGCCACACGCCCGGCCACGTGGTGTTTTATTGCGCAGAAGCGGGCTTGTTGGTGGCAGGCGACGTGTTGTTTTACGAAAGCATCGGCCGCACCGACTTTCCGCGCGGCAATCATGCCGACCTGATTGACAACATCAGTCGCAAGCTGCTGGTATTGCCGGAAGCGGTCAACGTGATTCCCGGACACGGCAGAATGACCACAATTGGACATGAAAAACGACATAATCCGTTTCTGTAATGCGGGTATCTGTAAAAAAACGTTTAAATTGCTTCACAAATACGCGCTATTCTCATTTACCGATGTAAGATTCTTTCCGTGTAGCCCTGCAGCCAACCCTGCGGGGCAAACCATCTATTTCAAACATCAAGGAGCGAGTAATGTCTATTGATTTGGGTAATTTGCTGCAAAGCCAGTTGGGCGACGTATTGGGCAGCTTTCTGAGCAACAACGGCGAAGCCGCCGAAAGCAGCAGCCAGGCCGGCGCATTGGCCATTCCTGCCGTGGTGGCCGGTTTGATCAAACATGTCACCAGCAACCCGAGCAACACCTCGGGTTTGTTTGACCTGATTAAAGGCGCGGCCGGCAGCCAGCTGACCGGCGCGGTATCGCAAGCCGCCGAAGGCAGCAACCTCGGCAGCCTGATCGAGCTGGGCAAAAGCCTGTTGCCGAACCTGCTGGGCGGCAATGCGGCCAGCGTGGCTGACCAGATTGCCCAAGAGAGCGGCGTATCCAAAGCTTCCGCAGGCTCGCTTCTTTCCCTGGCGCTGCCGTTGGTGTTGTCGGTGTTGCGCGGTCAGGCGCAAACCAACGATTTGAGCCAGGGCCAGCTGCTGGGCCTGCTCGGCCAGCAACAAGGCTGGTTGTCGCAAGTGCTCAACAGCAACATGCTGTCTGCGCTGGGCATCGGCAGCCTGAGCGGCCTGTTTGGCAGCCTCTCCAACCTCGCCAGCGGCCTGGGCACCGGCGCGGCGGCTGCAGGCGCTGCCGCGGCAACGGCTGCGGGCGCCAAAAAATCAGGCCTCGGCAAATGGATTGCGCTGGCCGCTGCGGTGATTGTGGCGCTGCTGGCATTCAAGAGCTGCGGCAGCGGCGAGCAGGCCGCCCCGGCTGCTGCCGAACCGGCTGCTTCTGCCGCTTCCGTGGCCACCGCATCCGATGCGGCCGCATCCGAAGCTTCCGCTGCGGTTGAAGCTTCTGCTCCGGCTGCCGCATCCGAAGCGGCTGCCACGGCCGCAGCCGACAATGCCCGCGTGGTCTATGAAAACGGCGTGGCCAAATTCTTCTTCGCCACCGGTAAAAACGACGTGGCCGAAGGCGCGGAAACCATCGTGGCCGACGTGATTACCGCCGGTAAAGACGGCAAAAAACTGGTCATCAGCGGCTTTGCCGACAGCACCGGTGACGCTGCGGCCAATGAAGAACTGTCGAAACAACGCGCCGAAGCCGTAAAAGCTTTCTTTGAAGCCCAAGGCGTGGGCACCGACAACATCGAATTGCGCAAACCGGAAAGCACCACCGGCGCAGTGGGCGATGATGTGGAAGGCCGCCGCGTAGAAGTGACCGTGGAATAATTTTCCGTATGTAATAGTATTTGACCGATAAATGGCCGTCTGAAACAGCGTTTCAGACGGCCA
>JAUNTY010000025.1 GCA_030538415.1 Neisseria sp.
CTTTCAGACGGCCTAATCTTTCAGACGGCCAAAAAAAGCGCACCGTCACCGGTGCGCTTTTTTTGGCCGGATTCCAGCCTGTTCAGACTCAGTCTTTCTTGTCTTTCACTTCTTCAAACTCAGCATCAACCACATCGTCGTTGCCTTTGTCTGCCTCGGCCTGTTGCGCGCCGCCTTCGGCAGCTTGCGCTTCGGCTTGCGCTTGTGCGTAAACCATTTCGCCGAGTTTCTGGCTGGCTGCGCCCAAGGCTTCGGCTTTGGCATCGATGGCTGCTTTGTCTTCGCCTGCAACGGCTTCTTCGGCTTCTTTCAGCGCGTCTTCGATTTTGGCTTTTTCGTCCGCATCGAGTTTGTCGCCGTAGTCGGCCAATGATTTTTTCACTGAGTGAATCAACGCTTCGGCCTGATTGCGCGAGGCGACGAGTTCGGTCAGTTTTTTATCTTCCTCGGCATTGGCTTCGGCGTCTTTCACCATGCGTTCGATTTCTTCTTCGCTCAGGCCTGAAGAACCTTGGATGGTGATGTTGGCCTCTTTGCCGGTGCCTTTGTCTTTGGCGGACACGTGCAGGATGCCGTTGGCGTCGATATCGAAGGTCACTTCGATTTGCGGCATACCGCGCGGGGCGGGAGCGATGTCGCCGAGGTTGAAGTTGCCCAGCGATTTATTCGCCGATGCGCGTTCGCGCTCGCCTTGCAGCACGTGGATGGTCACGGCGCTTTGGTTGTCTTCTGCGGTGGAGAAGGTTTGCGAGGCTTTGGTCGGGATGGTGGTGTTTTTCTGGATGAGTTTGGTCATCACACCGCCCATGGTTTCGATACCGAGCGACAGCGGGGTCACGTCGAGCAGCAAGACGTCGCTGCGGCCGCCACCCAATACTTCGCCCTGAATCGCCGCGCCCACGGCCACGGCTTCGTCGGGGTTCACGTCTTTGCGCGGCTCTTTGCCGAAGAAGGCTTTCACGGCTTCCTGTACTTTCGGCATACGGCTTTGGCCGCCGACCAGAATCACGTCGTCGATTTCGCCCACGCTTAAGCCCGCATCTTTCACTGCGATTTTGCAGGGCTCGATGGAGCGGCTAATCAGGTCTTCTACCAGGCTCTCGAATTTGGCGCGGGTGATTTTCATCGCCAAGTGTTTCGGGCCGGTGGCATCCATGGTGATGTAGGGCAGGTTGATTTCGGTTTGCTGGCCGCTCGACAATTCGATTTTGGCTTTTTCCGCTGCTTCTTTCAGGCGTTGCAAGGCCATCACGTCTTGTTTCAAATCAATGCCTTGTTCTTTTTTGAACTCGGTGATGATGTGGTCGATCAGGCGTTGGTCGAAGTCTTCGCCGCCGAGGAAGGTGTCGCCGTTGGTGGCCAACACTTCAAACTGTTTGTCGCCGTCTACGTTGGCGATTTCGATGATGGAAATATCGAAGGTACCGCCGCCCAAGTCATACACGGCGATTTTGCGGTCTTTGTTGTCGCCTTTGTCCATGCCGAAGGCCAAAGCGGCAGCAGTCGGCTCGTTGATGATGCGTTTTACATCCAAACCGGCGATGCGGCCTGCGTCTTTGGTGGCCTGGCGTTGGCTGTCGTTGAAGTAGGCCGGTACGGTAATCACGGCTTCGGTGACTTTTTCGCCCAGATAAGCTTCGGCGGCTTCTTTCATTTTGCGCAATACTTCGGCCGATACTTGCGGGGGCGACAATTCTTTGCCTTGCGCTTTCACCCAGGCATCACCATTGGCGGCCTTGATGATTTCAAACGGCATCAGGTCGATGTCTTTTTGCACTTCTTTGTCGTCGAATTTGTGGCCGATCAGGCGTTTGGCGGCATAGATGGTGTTTTTGGCGTTGGTGACGGCCTGACGTTTGGCCGGTGCGCCGACGAGGATTTCGCCGCCGTCGAGGTAGGCGATGACGGAAGGCGTGGTGCGCGCGCCTTCGGCGTTTTCAATCACTTTGGTTTGGCCGTTTTCAGAAATAGCCAAGCATGAGTTGGTGGTACCCAAGTCGATACCGATTACTTTTGCCATAGTATGTTGCTCCTTAATAATTTTGAATGATTCGGTCATTTCAAGCGGGCTCACTGCCCTGTCGGATTGGTAAATAAGGGAAGTTTGCTGCTTTTCAAGTATTGCCGTTCAATTTTTTTGAATTAATTTTTCAATTTAATTCAATCATTTGATTTAGTTATCCACAGAACTCGCCAGCTTGAGCTTTCAGACGGCCTGCAGGGTTTATTGAGGCCGTCTGAACACTTTGTGCTTGATAAAACGTGAACAACGGTGCATTCAGGCTTGTCCGTCCGCCGCTTTGGCCACCACCACCATCGCGGGGCGCAACACGCGGTCGTTGAGCTGGTAGCCTTTTTTCATCACGCTGACGATGGTGTTTGCCTCTTGTTCGCTCTCCACCGCCTGCATCGCCTGATGTTGGTGCGGATCAAGCTTGTCGCCCGGCTGCGGGTTGATTTCGGTAATTTGCGTGTGGTCAAACGCTTTTTGCAGCTCGGTCAGCGTCATCTGCACGCCCATTTTCAGCGCATCGAAATTGCCGCTTTGGTCGAGCAGCGCCATTTCCAGATAGTCTTTCACCGGCAGCATTTCGGTGGCGAATTTCTGCCCGGCGAATTTGTGTGCCGACTGGATTTCATCGGTATGGCGGCGGCGCAGGTTTTGCTCGTTGGCGAGGCCGCGCAATTGTTCGTCTTTGAGCATGCCTTCCAGCTCTTCCACGCGCGCCTGCAAATCTTCATAAGTGGGCACGGCATTTTCTTCTGCCGCTTCAAACACTTCGGCGGCTTCGGCTGCGGTTTCGATGGTTTCTTCGGTATTCGGGTTTTGATTTTGTTCGGTCATTTCAGGTCATCCTGTGATGAATGGTCATAATGCGATGCGCTTTTATATAAGGCCGTCTGAAAAATATTCAAGCTTTTCAGACGGCCTTTTGATTGCGCGGCTTGCCAAACTACATAAAACAACATAAGGTTATTGCTATAACAATATGATGATGACGAGGCCGTCTGAAACCGTTGCGGCGGCCGTCTTGCAAAGGAAATCCGATATGAATGCCGATACCGTTCAAAACCAGGGGCGCATGGTGGCGCAGACCATGCTGGAAGGCTTCAACAAACACTACCGCATGTATCAGGAAGTCACCGCGCGCGCGAAAGGCCTGTTTGAAAAGCGCGACTGGCTCGGCATCCAGGATGCGGTGGCCGAGCGCATCCAGATGTATGACCAGCGCGTACAGGAAGCGGTGGAAACGCTGCGCAGCGAATACGCGGCCAACCAACTTGGTGACGAGGTGTGGGCGGCGGCGAAAACCGAATACATCGCGCTGTTGGTCAACCACAAGCAGCCAGAGCTGGCGGAAACCTTCTTCAATTCGGTCTCCACCCGTCTTTTATCCAAAGAGTATTACAGCAACCAGTTTATTTTTGTGAAACCGGCTACCAGCACCGAATACATCGACTCCGACCCGCCCACTTTCTGCTCGTTTTACCCCAACAAGCAGGGGCTGCGCGACTGCCTGCGCCAGATTTTGCGCCATTTCGACTGGCAGGTGCCGTTTGCCCACGCAGGCAAAGACATCAGCAACATCTTGCGCGCGGCCAAGCGCCATTTCGGCACGGCATGGCCGCCGGAAGAGCTGAACCTGCACGTGCAGGTGCTCCATTCGCCTTTTTACCGCAACAAGGGGGCGTATATTTTCGGCCGCATCGTCAACGGCAGCGAGCGCCATCCGTTTGCGCTGGCCATTGCACACAACGACCAGGGCGAGCTGATTGTCGATGCGGCGCTGTTCGACCCCAAACAAATCGCCGTGCTGTTTTCGTTTGCCCGCGCCTATTTTCTGGTGGACATGCCCGTACCCAGCGGCTATGTGCAGTTTCTCAACGGCATGCTGCCGATGCGCACCACCGGCGACCTCTATACCATGGTGGGGCTGCACAAACAGGGCAAAAACATCTGGTGGCGCGAATTCGTGCAGCATCTGGAATATTCGCACGACCAGTTTATCCTCGCGCCGGGCGTGAAGGGGCTGGTGATGACGGTGTTTACCCTACCCTCGTTTCCGTATGTGTTCAAAGTCATCAAAGACACATTCGGCCCCAACAAGGATTTCGACCAGGAATACGTGCGCCAGAAATACCTGCTGGTGAAAAAACACGACCGCGTCGGCCGCATGACCGACACGCTCGAATTCACCAATGTGCCGCTGCCCAAAGCGCGTTGCAGCGAAGAATTTCTCGAAGAAATGCGCACGCTTGCGCCGAGCCAGATTGAAGAACATACCGAACACGTGGTCATCAAGCATGTGTATGTCGAATACCGCCTGAAGCCGCTCAACCTCTTCATGCAAAAAGCCAAGCCCGCCGAAAAAGCCGCGGCGGTGATTGATTACGGCTACGCGCTCAAAGAAATGGCCTCGGCGAATATTTTCCCCGGCGACATGCTGTATAAAAACTTCGGCATGACCCGCTTCGGCCGAGTGATTTTCTACGATTACGACGAAATCGAATACATGACCGACTGCAACTTCCGCGCCATCCCGCCCGCGCCCAACCCCGAATACGAGATGTCGGGCGAGGTGTGGTATCCGGTGCACAAAGGCGATGTGTTCCCCGAAGAATTCGGCCCCTTCCTCTTGGGCGAGCCGGACGTGCGGCAGGTATTTCTGCAACACCACCAAGACCTGCTCACGCCCGAATTCTGGCAGGGCAAAAAAGAGCGCCTGCAACAGGGGCTGGTCGACGATTTCTACCCCTACCCGCAATCGCTGCGCTTTACGCCCGATAAAGTAGCAAAGGGGCTGGTCGATAATACCGATGTATGAAGCCGGATTGGGCAAGCGGTCAATAAAATAGGCCGTCTGAAACTTTCAGACGGCCTATTTTGCAATCCATTCAATCTTGCGGATGCAGAATACCCATAGATCAGGCATACAAACAACGCTTTGATATTCATAAAAAATCAGGCCGTCTGAAAACCTGCACGGCGGCTTTCAGACGGCCTCTGTTTATCCATGCTCAACCATCGCTTATCAATCCGCTTTGGTTTCCGTCACAAAGCCCACCTTGCTCACACCCGCTTCACGCGCGGCGTTCAATGCTTGCGCCACAAAGTCATACGGCACTTCCTTGTCGGCGGCAATGGCCAGAATGGTGTCTTCATTGGTGTCATGAGCCTGCTTCAATTCGCCGGTCAGGGCTTCCAGGCTTTGCTTGCTGGCTGAATCCGCGCCGAGGTAATAAGAGCCGTCGGCATCGATGGTCAGGCGCAGCGGCTCTTTCGGCTCGGTTTGCGGCTTGGCGTTTTCAGAGGCGGTGGGCAGTTGCAGCGGAATCGAATGCGTCAGCACCGGCATGGTAATCATAAACACAATCAGCAACACCAGCATCACATCCACCAGCGGGGTAACGTTGATGTCGGCCATCGGCGCATCGTCGCCGGAATTCATCGAACCGAATGCCATGGTTTACTCCTTGATATTGAGCAGTTGCACGTGCAGGTCGTGGGCGTAGGCGTCCATGTCTTGCGAGAGGGTTTTGTTGCCGCGCACGAGGAAGTTGTAAGCCAATACGGCGGGAATCGCCACAAACAAACCGGCGGCGGTGGCCACCAGCGCCTCGCCGATGGGGCCGGAAACGGCGGCGATGCTCATCTGGCCACTGGTGCTGATGTTGATGAGCGCATGGTAAATGCCCCACACGGTGCCGAAAAGGCCGATAAACGGTGCGGTGGCGCCAATCGAGGCCAGCGCGGTAAGCCCGCCGTCGAAGCGGCGCAGAATCTGGCTCATGCTGTTGCGGATCTGGCGCACCAGATATTCGTTGAGCGGCACGGCGGCGGCCATTTGGGTGTCTTTATAGCGGCAGTAATTCCGGTGCGCCTCCACCGCTTCGAGGGTAAGGTCGCTGATGGGCGAATCCACGCCGCGCGCCTGCGACACGGCCTCTTCGATGTTGTTGGCGTTCCAAATCAGCTTTTGCGCCGCCGCATTGCCTTTTTTGGCGCGGTGCAGCTTGATGGCGCGCACCACAATCACCGTCCAGGTAACGATGCTCATCAACACCAGAATCACAAACACGCTAATCAGCACGAAATCGCCTGATTCAAACACTAAAGCTAAATTCATTTTTTATTCCATCCATCCGGTTAATCGTATTTTCAGAGGCCGCCCGTTCAGACGGCCTGTTTGATTCAGTATCAGTTAATTTTGAACACCACCGGCACGGTGTATTCCGTCCAGCCTTTGGGTTGGAAACGGCCGCTGCGGGCTGCCTGCTGGGCGGCGCGGTCAAGGCGTCTGGAGCCGCTGCTTTTGGCCACCCGCACATTCGACACGCTGCCGTTCGGCGCCACCATCACTTTCAGCACCACCGTGCCTTCCTCACCGTTTTCCAGCGACAGGTTCGGATAAGGCGGACGCGGAATCGAGCCGGTGGCCTGAATCGGATTGCCCGCGCTGCTGCCGGCACCGCTGCCGCCGCCCGCTCCGGAACCGCCGCCGCCCGTGCCGCCGCCACTGCCTTCTCCGCGACCGCTGCCGCGACCCGCCCCACTCTCGGCTCCCGTTCCGCTGCCTTTGCCTTCGGCTGCTGCCTGACTGCGGCCTTCAGCGGCGGCAGGGCGGTTGGCAGGCGCTTCTGCCTGCACGGGCTGGCGCACGGGTTCGGGGCGCGGCTCCGGCTTCGGTCTGGGCTCCGGTTTGGGTTCGGGCTTCGGCTCAGGCTTGGGCTTCGGTTCGGGCTTGGGTTTTTCCACCGGCTGGCGGATATCGGCCTTGTCATTGCGGGTGACCACAGGTTTGATAACGGGTTTGGGCGGCTCGACCGCTTTCGGCTTGGGCGTTTCCACAGGCAGGGGCGGAGGCGGTGCCGCAGCAGCAGGCGCCGCAGGCTGGCCGTCGCCGCCGCCAAGTGCGCCGAGGTCGATAAACTCAATATGTTCGACCACCCCTTGCGCGGGCAGGGCAGCGCGCCACAGCACCGACAGCAGGCCGATGTGCAGCAGCGCAATCAGCGCAAATGCCGACGGGGCAAGAATACGTTCATTTTTCATAGCCGAGTGATGTTAATAGAAATTATTCCTGTTTTCAAGCTATTTTACGTTTTTATACTTATACTTGTTCTCTTCCTCAAGCAGTATCAAAGGCCGCTTGAAACGGCAACCGGAAACACCGCACCTTCCCGCACGGGCAAGATTGATGTCTGCGCAAAAAACAGCCGTCGCACCCGCGCAGGCGGGTGTCTGATGCAACGCGCAGCTTTCCTTGTTTGCCTATTTTTCTAATGCTGAAAACTCAAGATGAATCATAAGATTGTGCATTGCCAAGGTTGGTAAGTTTGAGCTGAAACGTGGCTTCAGACCGGGCACCCGCCTGCGCGGGCGCGACGGTTATTTTTGCAAAGGTTTCAGATTTCATTGGCTTTGGAAAGATATAGTGAAAAAACTTACTCTACTACCGCGTTGCTACGCCTGGCCGTACTATAAGTCGTTTCGATTTAGATTGAGACAAGGCAGCAAGCCGCAGACAGTGCAGATAGTACGGGGCGGCGGACTTGCTGCTTCAGCAGCTTAGTCAAGCCCCCTCTTTGAGCCGGGCGCCGCAACGCTGTATCAAACTAACGAAACGACTATACCTGTACTGTCTGCGGCTTGCTGCCTTGTATCAGAATCTTATTTCTCCGACTATATCTGCGCCAAACGGACTGCCAAACAAAAAGCCGTCTGCTTTCAGACGGCCTGTTTTGTCATTGACGCTCAAGAAATTTCCCGGGTAAGCAAAGAGGTTTTTATGCCCGCCAACGGCGATTCGGGCGCTGAGGCCGTCTGAACGATATACACCGGCTCGGCCAGCTTGGCGGCCAGGTAGGCATGTGTTTTGTCGGCCAACGCCCGACGACTGCCCTGCGCAGCCAGCGGCGGCAGAAAATCGAGCACCACGCAGCTTTGTTGTGGCTGTCGCAAAATCAGGCACAACGACTGCCACAAACTGGTGTCGCCGCAAAAAGCCATGTTTTCATTGCGCCCGCCCTGCAAATCGGTGTAGCGGCACAACACCGGCCACACCGCGCTCTGCGTATCCAGCGCGGCCTGAAAAAAGCCGGCTTTGAATGGCAGCAGCTGCCCGCCTGTGGTGGTGGTGCCTTCCGGAAACAGCGCCAAACCGCCGCCGCCCTGCAAAACGGCGGCAGCCTGCGCCACCTGGTTTTGCGTGCCGCCGTTGCGCATCCGCGTCACAAACAGCGTGCCCATCTGCCGCGCCAGCCAGCCCACCAGCGGCCAGCGTGCCACTTCGGCCTTGGCGACAAAGCGCTCCGGTGCCACCGCGTTGAGGGCGAAAATGTCCAGCCACGACACATGGTTGGCCACCAGCAAGCGCCCGCCCGCACCCGCCAGCGGCGGCAGCCCGCGCACCTGCAGCGAAAGGCCGCAAATCGCCAACAGGCGGCGCGACCAGGTGCGGATTCTTGCCTGTTTTTGCGCGGCAGACCAAAAGCGGAACAGCAGCGCCACCTGCAGCAGCCCGCTGCCCAAGTGCCATGCAACCCGCAACAAACGTATGCCCAACCTCATTACCGCCTCCATTATCCCGGCCGTCTGAACTATAGTCGGAGAAATGAGATCTGACACAAGGCGGCGAGCCAACGCCGTAGCAGGAACCCATTTCTCCGACTGTATTTGACTATTTGGCAAAATGCTTCAGATAACGCGGACTCACGCGCGACATCGGCATCATAATCAACAGGTCGGCGCAGTTGAAATCGGCATCCCAGGCCGGTTCGCCGCAAATATACGCACCCGCGCGCAGATAGCCTTTAATCAAGGCCGGGCATTCGGCGGGCACGCCGTTGTCCAGCGCCTGCAAGGGCAGCGGCAGATGCGGAAACACACGGTATTCGGGCGGACACAGATATTGCTGCGCCAACTTGCGGTAGAGGCTGGCGGCAAAGTGGCCGCCGTCGGCCATGCTCATGCTGCCGCAGCCGATCATGTATTCCAGTTTTTCATCCTGCATGAATTTCACCAGCCCCGACCACAACATCATCACCGTGCCGCCGTGGCGGTAATCGCGGTGCACGCAGGCGCGCCCCAGCTCCACCGTGTGCGGCAGCAGATGCTCGATGCGCCCCAAATCGAATTCGCTCTCGCTATACCAGCCGCCGAGCGCACGCGCGCCTTCGACCGTCAGCAGGCGGTAGCAGCCCACGGCGCGGCCGCTGTCTTCGTCGCGCACAATCAGATGGCGGCAATATTCGTCGTAACGGTCGACATCAAGGCCGTCGGCGCTGCGGATATTGGCGCCCAGCTCTTCGGCAAACACCTTGTAGCGCAGGCGCTGCGCCTCTTCGATATCGGCTTCGCAGCGCGCCAGCGCCACGGTCAGGCGCCCTGCGGCGGCGGAAATTTCGCTTCGGGTTTCACGTTGCAGCATCATCGTTCTCCATCGGTTGATACTGTCACTCTACAAAGCCAGGGTGACAACAACATGAATGTTTTGTGGCAAACAGATGAAACCAAACGCGATGATGCGCGTTCATCCCTGCAGGCCGTCTGAAAACATACGGGGGGCATGCTTTCAGACGGCCTCGGCATGCCTGCCGCCAAGCCCATACCAATTGAATTTTGCCCGGCAACTCTCTATCATTCGTTATTCCGACGACGACAACCCAATCCGCCGGTCTGCTTCCCAAACGGGCGTTGCGGCCGCTTCCGACCATCTCCAGGGGAATTTCCAATGAAACCATATCCGTTCGCCCTCGCACTGGCCGCCCTGCCCGCGCTGGCTGCCGCCGAAGTCAAAATGTACGGCCAAATCAAATCCGGTATCGCCGCAGGCCAGGTGAAAATCAGCGGCAGCGCAGGCACCGAAAAAAGCGCCGTCGCCACCGAAATCGTCGACAACACCTCCCGCTTCGGCTTCAGAGGCAGCGAAAAGCTCGGCGGCGATTTGAAAGCCGTCTGGCAGGTGGAGCAGCGCATCTCCGTGATTAACGCCCGCGAAGGCTGGGCCACCCGCGACAGCTTTGTCGGCCTCGAAGGCAAGTTCGGCAAAATCCGCGCGGGCAACATCAGCAACCAGCTCAACTGGATGGACGACATCGACCCGTGGATGTACAGCAACAACGCCCTCGGCCTCGGCGTGTTTACCCGCACCGGCAACCGCAAAACCTCTATCCGCTACGACACCCCCAAAATCGCCGGTTTCGACGCCAATATCCAGGTGGCTCCGCGCGACAACCAAAACCCGGCCGACAGCCGCAGCCACCGCCAGCCCGAGCAAACCCAATACGATGCCGGCCTCAACTACCGCAACAACGGCTATTTCGCCCAACTCGGTTACAACATGCGCAAAAACCGCTACCAAGACGAAAACGGCGCCTATAAAGACAGCCACGTCGGCCGCCTGGTTGCGGGCTACGACGCCAAAAATCTTTTCGTCGGCATCGGCGCGCAATACGCCAAAGGCTATGAAACCGGCAACAGCTACATCGGCTATTTCACCAACGGCTTCAACACTTACGACGGCCAATCCATCCGCAACGACAAAAGCGAAGCCGTCAAAGTGACCGATGCCGCCGTTACCGCCACCTACCGCATCGGCAACCTCAAACCGCAAATCACCTATGCCCACGGCTGGGCGGCCAAAGGCGTCAACAGCGGCGATATCCTGGTGGACAAATTCGACCAGCTCATTGTCGGCGGCGACTACCGCTTCAGCAAACAGACTTCCGCCCGCCTCTCGCTGGCGCATGTGCGCGTCGGCGGTAAAACCCGCCTCAACAGCGGCAACACCGGCAAAATCCAGCAAACCGCCGCCCAGCTCGGCCTGCACCACCGCTTTTAAACCCATTCACATATAGTCGCAGAAATGAGTTTCTGCTACGGCGTTGGTTCGCCTTGTATCAGAATCTAATTTCTCCGACTATACCAAAGGCCGTCTGAAACATGCCAAGCGTTTCAGACGGCCTTTTTAAACCGGGCAAGCCGATGCGGTACGGTTTGAGGCCTTTGCAAAATTCCCCTGCCCGCCCATCTTTCTGATTCCAAAAACTCAAGTTGAATCATTGGGCTGCATATCACCAAAGCTGACAAGCTCAAGCTGAAGCCGTGCTTCAACCCAGGCACCCGCCTGCACGGGTGCGGCGGTTATTTTTGCAAAAGTCCAATCTATATTATTGCGTTTCGTGGGCGGAACCCACGTTACGGCTGCTGTGCTGGATTGATGAAATTTGGACGGCACGGTTTCAATCCGGCAACCCGACTGGTTTTCTCGCTAACAAAGAAAGGCCGAAGCCTTTGCAAAATCTCCCGCTCGTCGCACCCGCGCAGGCGGGTGCCCAGTGCAAAGCGCGGCTTTGCTTGTCTACCCATCTTCCTGATTCTAAAAACTCAAGCTGAATCATTGGATTGTATATTACCAAGGCTGACAAGTTTAAGCTGAAGCTGCACTTCAGACTGGGCACCCGCCTGCGCGGGTGCGACGGTTACGGGCTTTTGCACAAACCCCGGCCTGATGCTTTACAGCCCGCCTGATATCCGCCGGCAGCGCCCGAATCCTGATTGCCCATACGCCATTGCCACAGTCCCGTTTTTCCACTCGAGAAATTAACCTGATTTCACTATTTTTGTTAAATCAGGTTGTATTTATATGGCACAAATTACCCTGTTGAAAACCAAATCCAATTATATCAATACATTAGGTGCAAGCTCCCATCACTCGAATTGTAATAATCCTACAAATAAATTTCAAAATTGATTTACATCAAAGTACTGCCTCACAAAATCTCGAATAATTACTCCACAATATTCAACAACCCGACAGGAGCCGCTCATGCGCACACTCAAATCCACACCCGCCGCCTGGCAGGTCAACAAAAAAGTCATCCTCTGAACCACATTGGTCGGCGGTTTTTTCAGCTCGCTGGTCAAATGGGGTTCGGAAGTCAACATGCCGCCGCGCATGCCCGGTGAAATTTCGCCGCCGGGCGCCAATATCGACGCCTGGCTGGGCTGGCTCGGTTTCAATTCCCACTCACTCGACTATGTTTACCAAGGCGTCACCGTGCCCGGCGCAGTAACTTTATACCACTGGCTGTTCAGCTTCGTGTTCGCCTTCGTTTACGTGGCAGGCTCCGTTTACTGGCCGAAAATCCGCCTGTGGTACGGCGCGTTTTACGGCATCATCATCACCCTCGTAATGCACGGCCTGCTGATTCCCATGTTCGGCTTCCGCAACCCCACTTATACCGACGGTGCCACCGGCTGGCTGTGGAACCTCAACGCCGCCGAGCTGTGGAGCGAAATCCTCGGCCACGTGTATTGGTCGGTGTCGATTGAAGTGTGCATGATTGCCGTACTCGCCTACTTCGCCCGCCCGATTAAAGGCGATTGGGTAGCCAAATAAGCACCGCCTGCCCGCAAACAAAACGCACCCTGTTGCATAACAGGGTGCGTTTGCCTATTTCGATACCAACATTTTCAGACGGCCTCAAGCAAACCGATGCCCCGGAAAAAGCCCGCATATGCCTCGGCCTTTTTCGCCAACGCCAACGGATAAGCGCGTGAAGACGACGGCAGCCGATACAAGCGTAAATCCCGCCCCGCGAACAGCGCCCGGCTGCATTGTCCGATGGCCGGTTTCACCGTTTCAGACGGCATCAGCGACAACAAGGTATCCGTCGCCAGCTCGCCCGTGGTCATCACCGTATCACAACGCGGCATCTTCGCCAGTAGGCCCGCCAAATCCACCGGCTCGACCACCTGCAAAAACTTGTCCGACGCATTGCCCTGCAAACGCACCACCTGGTGCGCCGTATCGCTGATGGCAATGCCTTTTTGCGTGAGAAACCCGCGAATCAACCCCTCTTTAAACGCCTTACCGCCCGACTCGACGAAATAATCCTTGTCGCCGAAAAACACCAGCCCGAAAATCCGCCACATATCGTTTTGGAAATTCGGGTAATAAAAATCCATCTTCCAACGCGCACGCGGCGGCGGGAACGAGCCCAGCATCAAGAGCTTGGCGTCGGGCGGGGTAAATGGGGGCAAGGGGTGGGTTTCGGTGGGGAAATCGGGCATATTATTTCAATCGGCTTTCAGACGGCCTGATTACTCAGAATTTCATACAAAGCCACATTGACGTAGTAATTGCTCCTGCCGTGTTTTTCTTTGTGCAACAAGCCTGATGCGATAAGTTTTTCATCAATAGCCACAGTTTATGATTTTATGCTTGAAAAACATAGGGTTTTGTTATAAACAAATTGCTCATGTTAAAAAAACGGTTTTTTTAACATGAGCCTTGCAAAATATTTTGAGGCCGTCTGAAAAGGGTTTAATCAATAGAATATTGTTGTTATCAGCATTCTAATTAAATTCAAGTTCAATGCTATCTGAAACAAAGCCTATATTAACTGCTCCACCATCTTCAACTAAAATTAAAAAATCTATTTTTTCAGTATGTAACATTGCCTTCTGCAAGCTCTTGGGTTCCATTGGCATGCCAATCCCATAACAAATAACCGAAATACCTCTCCCTGTTAAAAGGTTGCTCAAAGAACGTGCATACAGGTTACTTGTTTTCAAAAATAGGATTTTCTCAAAATCAGAAAATACAAATTTATCTTTGTTTTCAACGAATACAGCTATATTACCTTTGACAGCGACAATATCAGGAATAATGCCACCTTTATTTTTTTCAGCTGCTGCATCACCTTTATCAGGATGGAGCATGATGCCCGTGCCGCTTTGTGGAAAATCGTAACAGATAATCTCCCATCCGGATGATTCCAGCCATTTGATGATATGACGCGTAACCTTCTCTTCTCTCATCATGCATCCCTCCATACAGCCCCGTCTGGAAATAAAATGGCGTCTGCAAAATAAGAAAATACCCGGATATGTTTGACTTTTGAATACGTTGAGCCGTAACGCACCTGCATATAATATCTAGGTATTTCCCGCCTTCGCTTTAACTCCGTATAATTTTTATTCAGTATGTTTTTACTCTCACTATTTTGTACTGCAGTAATAAAATCTTTTATCGTCCCTTTTGTGCCTGGCAATCTGATGATTTGAGCCTCCTCATCAACTTCCACATCCGACCATACCAAGACCAAATTATATTTCCGCTCTTCAAAAGTCTTGCCCTCTCGGCAATATAAATAATCAATGGCTGCAAGCGAACCAGGATAAGGATCTCCACGGAATTTTGCATTAGCCTTATATAAAACTGTTTCTTCCCTATTACGCAACAATTCCCCGATATGATGACCTTCCGCCTCCAAATAATTCAATAAATACTTTGTCGGTATTTTTACCGTTGCCGACAATGGCGACATATTCATATTTCCGCCTTTGCTGATATACTCAGAATTCATCCATTCCCGACGTTCTTTGATGGAATTTTTACCATTCAACCTTTTCCGGCCTTCAACAATACCATATTGCTCAAAGACAGCAATAACATCATTCATCGCTTCAAACATCTGAATCATACCTGCGTCATTAGAAGAGGGAGAACCGGCATAATCA
Source organism: Neisseria sp. (assembly GCA_030538415.1). Classification (GTDB taxonomy): domain Bacteria; phylum Pseudomonadota; class Gammaproteobacteria; order Burkholderiales; family Neisseriaceae; genus Neisseria. The sequence goes on from JAUNTY010000025.1 coordinate 14,531, forward strand.
ATATCCGCTTCATGCCTCAAACCGCCATTATGTCTATTTCCTGCAAGTTCAGGTTGAGTTGGACATTCAGTAAAGTCGCTTGGGTAATAATATAACAGCGCTGGAATTTGATAAGTAGACATGACACGGTCTAACGCTTTAAAAATCAAAGGATTTATCCTATCCCATTGTGTACTATTTTCCCGTTCAATAATAACTGCTTCAGGATAAATATAAAAAGCAGGAACATTATTTTCAACCGATGCTGCTAGACGGGCAAACCTCTGAAACGCATTATGTCCTGTTCCTGCTTCTGTTGATACTTCAACTGAAAAAATCGGCTCATGATTAATTTCGACAATTAAGTCAGGTGCATCCAGATACAATATCTTTTTGATATGGTCGGGCATTGTATGAAAATTCGTTGCATTATTGGCATCGCTTTCATACATTCTTTTCGTGATGACATTTTTACATCTCAAGTTTGTATGATTGATAATATAATCAGCAAATGCTTCAGTACTGTACCAAACTCGATATTTCATAAGTATTCCTTAATTGCTAAGGCTACGGCTTTTGCTAATAGTGGTGGTACTGCATTACCCGTTTGAACTCGACCTTGTACAATGCCTCCATGTACAAAAAAATCATCAGGGAAACTCTGAATGCGGCAACGCTCACGAATAGACAGCCCTCTATTGTCTTGGGGGTGCCCGAATTGGAATTGTGGGCGAATTCCGCCCGATACCTGAGTCGGACTTTGAATATCCCATGCCAACCGTATGCGCTGCTTAAATTTCGGATACATAGGCTCGCCAGGTTTGGTATTTTTTATTTTTTCAATCGTATCAGCTGGGTGATTTGGTGCGGTATGGCAAGTCAGAATACCTCCATTTTTTTCTCTCATCAGCTGCTGATATTCTGAAAACGGTTCGGAAGAATAGGCTTCCTTGGATTCTTTCGGCAACAATGATGGCAAATCACCAATAGCTTCACGTATGGTGACATACGGCCTGCCTGTTGTCTCACCATGTGTCTTCAGGATTCTATTAAAATCAAAAACAGCCCCTTTTACACCGACAAACAACAATCGGTTACGCTTTTGCGGTACCCCGTAATCAGCGGCTGACAACAACTGACTTTTCACTATCATCTTGCCTGCACGTGACAAATCTTGCTCAATGTCTTCTACAAATGTCCCTACACTTTTCATGCCCGATACGTTTTCAAGCACTATAGCTTTAGGCTCCAAGACTTCTACAAACTTAACAAATTCTTTGTATAGCTGATTTCTATCGTCTTCTTCATGTCGTTTTCTATTGTTAAGTGAAAAACCTTGACAAGGTACGCCTGCAATCAAGACATCAACTCTTAAGCCGTTTAAAATTTTCTTAATTTCGAGCGGATTTACTTTTTTAACATCACCCAACACAGTCCACGCATTGGGATGATTGTGTTTAAAAGTTTTTATCGCAAAAGTATGAATATCGCAACCTAAAAAAATCTCGAAACCTGCCATTTCAAAGCCTAGAGAAGTCCCACCACACCCGCAAAACAATTCAACTACAACTGGTTTGTTTGCATCACCTTTACGGCCTAAGCTGAAAACAGGTTTCTTTTTCCAGTAATAACTATTTTCTTCTACTTTTACAGATTTATCCCAAACATTACTTTGGGAAACATCTGATTCATATTCGCCGTAAATATTCATCTGCGGCTCTTTTAATATATTTATGCTATTGCTCATTATTTTCCTAATGACAGATTACTCTTGCCGCTTATTTTACCGCTTCAACTTCGCCAACGCATCCGCCATCGCTGAATTGCCCGGGGCTTTTTCTCGCCCTGGCTGGCTACGTTGGTTACGGTTTCGAGTCGGTGAACCTGCTGCGTTTTCAGACGGCCTGCTGCGTTTGGCGGTTTCGGGTTCGTCGTCGAGCCGCATGGTCAGGGCGATGCGTTTGCGCGGGGCGTCGACTTCGAGCACTTTCACTTTCACCACATCGCCTGCTTTCACCACTTCGCGCGGGTCTTGCACGAATTTGTTCGCCAGCGCGGAGATGTGTACCAAGCCATCCTGATGTACGCCGATGTCGACGAAGGCGCCGAAGTTGGCGACGTTACTCACCACGCCTTCTAAAATCATGCCGATTTGCAGGTCTTTGATTTCGTTGATGCCTTCGGCGAAGGTGGCCGTCTGAAACTCGCCCCGCGGGTCGCGGCCGGGTTTTTCGAGTTCGACCAAAATATCCAAAATGGTGGGCAGGCCGAATTGTTCGTCGGTGTAGGCGGCGGGTTTGATTTGCTTGATTTTGTCGCGGTTGCCGATGAGGTCTTCGGCTTTGATGTGGTTGTCGGCCAGCATGCGGGCGACGACGGGATAGGCTTCGGGGTGGACGGCGGAGGCGTCGAGCGGCTCTTTGCCGCCGTTGATGCGCAGGAATCCGGCGGCCTGCTCGAAGGTTTTTTCGCCGAGGCGCGGTACTTTCAGGAGTTTTTTGCGGCTGTCGAAGGCGCCGTTTTCGTCGCGGTATTGGACGATATTGGCGGCGAGCGTGCTGTTGAGGCCGGAAATGCGGGCGAGCAGCGGCGCGGAGGCGGTGTTCACGTCCACGCCGACGGCGTTCACGCAGTCTTCCACCACGGCATCGAGTGATTTGGCGAGCTGGCTTTGGTTGACATCATGTTGGTATTGGCCGACGCCGATGGATTTGGGGTCGATTTTCACCAGTTCGGCCAGCGGGTCTTGCAGGCGGCGGGCGATGGAAACGGCGCCGCGCAAGCTCACATCGAGGTCGGGGAATTCTTTGGCGGCGAGTTCGGAAGCGGAATAAATCGACGCCCCGGCTTCGGAAACGACGATTTTGTGCAGCTTCATTTCCGGCAAGCCTTTCACCAATTCGGCGGCGAGTTTGTCGGTTTCGCGGCTGGCGGTGCCGTTGCCGATGGCGATGAGTTTCACGCCGTGTTTTTTGATGATGCCCGCCAAAGTCGCCAGCATATTGTTTTCCTGGTGCAGATAGACGATGACGGTATCGAGCAGCTTGCCGGTGTCGCTAACCACGGCGCATTTCACGCCGTTGCGGTAGCCGGGGTCGAGGCCGAGGGTGGTGAGGCGGCCGGCGGGGGCGGCGAGCAGCAGGTCTTTGAGGTTGCGGGCGAACACGGTAATCGCATCGGTGTCGGCGGCTTCTTTGAGGCGGTTGAAGGCATCCAATTCCAGCGACAGGAAGATTTTGGCGCGCCAAGTGAGGCGCACGGTATCGCGCAGCCATTTGTCGGCGGGGCGGCCTTTATCTTCAATGCCGAACTGTTTGGCAATCGCTTGTTCGTATTCGCTTTGCTCGGTAATCGGGGTGTCGTCGGGCTGGTATTTCAAGGCCGTCTGAAGGATGTTTTCGTTGCGGCCGCGCAAAACGGCCAAGGCGCGGTGACTGGGCATATTGCGCACGGGTTCGCGGTGATCGAAGTAGTCGGCGAATTTCTCGCCCGCCTGCTCTTGCCCGGTAATCACTTGAGCGTGGATTTCGGCTTCGCGCCACAGTTTTTCGCGCAGGCGGCCGATGAGCTCGGCATCTTCGGCGAATTGCTCCATCAGAATGGCGCGTGCGCCGTCGAGCGCGGCTTTGGCATCGGGCACTTGTTCGTTGATATAGGCTGCGGCGGCGGTTTCGGGGTTTTCAGACGGCGTGTTCAGCAATAATTCGGCCAAGGGCTGCAAACCGTTTTCGCGGGCGATTTGCGCTTTGGTGCGGCGTTTGGGTTTGTAGGGCAGATAGAGGTCTTCCAGCGCGGTTTTGTTGTCGACGGCTTCGATTTGCGCCTGCAATTCGGGCGTGAGCTTGCCTTGTTCTTCGATGGATTTCAACACCGTGGCCTTGCGTTCGGCCAATTCGCGCAAGTATTGCAGCCGCTCGGCAAGGGTGCGCAACTGGCTGTCGTCGAGTCCGCCGGTGGCTTCTTTGCGGTAACGGGCGATAAAGGGCACGGTCGCGCCTTCGTCTAATAATGCAACGGCGGCGGTGATTTGGGCGGCGGAGGCGTTTAATTCTTGGGCGAGGATTCGAATGATGTTCATAAGGCTTGCGGGCTCGGAATACAAAAGCGCAAGCATAACGGGATAGGCCGGGTTTGTCATCCCGATAAGGCCGTCTGAAACTTTCAGACGGCCTCCGGTTTATGACAGAATGATTTCTGCTACCAGTTGGTCAACCTCCATTTCGGCCTCGGCAATCGATTGCGCCAGCCATTCGCCGCCGAATTCATCGTATTCCACGGCGATGCTGTGGCTGCGGGTGATGCCGATGTATTCAAACGGCGTCAACACCGACGGTTCGACATGGTTGCGCCCGCTGATGCGTCCGCCCGTGCCATAGCCGTAATCACCGCGCGACGACAGCAGCACCAGCCGTTTGCCCGCCTCCGCCAGCAACGGCCAGTAAGGCAGGCCGTCGCGGCTGCGGTCGAAGCCGAAGGTGCGCCCCACCCGCACGATGTTATCGATATAGGCTTTAAACTGCGCGGGCGGGCCGAAGTTATACATTGGCACACCGGCCACAATCACATCGGCGGCCATCAATTCGTCAATCAGCTCATCGCTCGTGCGCAAGGCGTCCCGCATCCACGGCTCGCGCCGCTCTGCCGGTGTGAATGCGGCATGAATCCACGCACCGCTGACGGGCGGCGGCGGATTTTGACCGACATCGCGGCGGATAATGCGCGTTTGCGGCTGCTGTTTTTGCCACTGCGCCACAAAGCGCGCAGTCAGGCGGCGGGTGTGCGAGCCGTGCGGGTCGGTGCCGGAAAGGCCGCAACGGGCGCTGGAATCAATATGCAGAAGGGTGGTCATGACAAGCTCCTATGGATGAACAGGGGTATGGCATGATGATTATGCAAGTGTTTTGCATAAGGCGACAAACGATATATCATCACCCCATAAACAACTTTTCTTCATCCATATCATGCGCAAGCCGCTCCCTTCCCTCGATACCCTCCACGCTTTTGAAGCCGCCGCGCGTTTGGGCAGCTTCAAGCAGGCTGCCGCCGAGCTTTCGGTCACCGCCACCGCCGTCAGCCACCGCATCCGCGCCTTGGAAGCCGCCATCGGGCGGCTGTTGTTTGTACGCGAAGTGCGCGCCGTCCGCCTAAACGCCGAGGGGGAAATATTGTTTGCCGCCGTGACCGAAGGCTTGTCTGCCATTGCCGCCGCGTTAGAACGCATCCGCCAACCCGCCCGCAACACCGTGACGCTGTCGGTGACGCCCGAATTCGCCAGCAAATGGCTGATACCGAAACTGGCGGCGTTTCAGACGGCCTTCCCCGATATCGACCTGCATGTGCATGCCGCCTATCAGCCGGTCAACCTCAACACCGGCGCGGTGGAGCTGGCCGTCCGCTACGGGCGCGGCGTGCAAACCGATATAGAGGCCGCCGCCCTGTTTCAGGATTTTTTCGCGCCGGTGGCCAGCCCGGCCTGTTGCGCGCGTTTGGGCGACGATGTGGCGCAATGGCCGCTGATTCACCTTGATTGGCACAGCCCTTCTTATGAAGCGGTCAGCTGGGATGCCTGGGCAGCGGCTGCCGCTTTACCGCCTCTGGCAACGCACGGCGGTATGCGCTATTCCAACGGCAGCCTCGCCTTGCAGGCGGCCATCGCCGGACAGGGCGTGGCCTTGCTGAGCCTACCGTTGCTGGCGGAAGAATTGGCGCTGGGTTTATTGCGCACGGCGGCCGCAACGGTGCTGCCGGGCAAATATTATTATGTGTGTCGGTCTGCGCAGCGGCCGCTTTCGGCGGCGGCCGAGAAAGTATATGCATGGCTGTTAGGGCTTCCTGTCAAAAGCTATAGTCGGGGAAATGAGATTCTGATACAGAGCGAGCCAACGCCGTAGCAGAAACTCATTTCTTCGACTGTAGACAACACCGCACAACATCCACACTTTTTTGCCGCTCCTCAAAGATTAGGCGCTTTGCTCCAAAAAAGACCTTCAGACGGCCTTTGCAAGCGGCGGGATTCTCGTTAAAGTTGGCAGACACACATCAGAAAAAATTTCATTGATACTGGAGAAAGCATGAATTACCAAGCCCCCGTAAACGAATTGCGTTTTGCCCTGCAGGTGCACGGCAAGCTGGATGAAATCCTCGCCCTGCCCGCTTCAGACGGCCTCGATGCCGACACCGTCGATGCGGTATTGGAAGAAGCGGCGCGCTTTGCCGAACAAGTGCTGGCGCCCACCAACCGCACCGGCGACCTCAACGGCGCCAAGCTGGCCGACGGCAAAGTCGCCACCCATCCCGACTTGGCCAACGCCTATTACGAATATCGCGATGCGGGCTGGGCGGGTCTGCGCGCGCCTGCCGAATACGACGGCCAGGGGCTGCCCGCGCTGGTATCGGCGGCTTGTGAAGAAATGTGGTGCGCATCGAATCTTTCTTTGTCGCTGATGCCGATGCTGACCTTGGGCGCGGTCGAAGCGCTGCTCTTGCACGGCAGCGACGAGCAGAAGCAGACCTACCTGCCGCCGATGTGCCGTGGCGAATGGAGCGGCACCATGAACCTGACCGAGCCGAACGCGGGCACGGATTTGGGCCAAGTCGCCGCCAAGGCTGTGCCGCTCGACAACGGCGCGTATGCCGTCAGCGGCCAAAAAGTATTCATCACTTGGGGCGAGCAGGAAATCACCGACAACATCGTCCATCTGGTGTTGGCGCGCCTGCCCGATGCCGCGCCGGGCGTACAGGGCATTTCGATGTTTATCGTGCCAAAATTCCTGGTCAACGCCGACGGCAGCCTCGGCGCGCGCAACAACGTGAGCGTGGTCGGGCTGGAACACAAGCTCGGCATCCACGCCAGCCCCACCTGCGTGATGCAGTTTGAAGACGCCGAAGGCTATCTGGTCGGCCGCGCGGGCAAGGGTTTGGCCTATATGTTTACCATGATGAAACACGCGCGTTTGGGCGTGGGCATCGAAGGCCATGCGGTGGCCGAACGCGCCTACCAAAACGCGCTCACCTACGCCAAAGAACGCGTGCAGAGCCGCGAATTGGGCAGCGAAAACCACGAGCCGGTTACCATCATCCACCACCCCGACGTGCGCCGCATGCTGTTGGTGCAAAAAGCCACCCTTGCCGCCCAGCGCGCGCTCTATATGCAGGCCGCCGCCGCCATCGACAAGGTGCACGGGTTGGAAGATGCGGTGGCGCGCAAACAGGCCGAGCGCGAGCTGGATTACCTGATTCCGATAGTGAAAGCCTGGTGCACCGACAACGGCGTGCTGCTCACCAACCTCGCCATGCAGGTGTACGGCGGCATGGGCTATGTGGAAGAAACCGGTGTGGCGCAATACGTTCGCGACGTGCGCATCACGCCGATTTACGAAGGCACCAACGGCGTGCAGGCGCTCGATTTGATCGGCCGCAAAACCGCAGCCAACGGCGGCGCGGTGCCGCTGGCGATGCTGGAAACGGGTAAAGGCGTCGCTGCCGCGCTGGCCGCCGCCGAACCGGAGCTGGCTACCGCGCTGTTGAACGCCATTGCGCTGGCCGAACAAAGCATTGCCGACATCGTGGCGCAAATGGGCGAACAACCCGCGCTGGCTGCCGCCGCTTCCAACGCCTATCTGCAACAAATGGGCTGCACGCTGGGCGCCATCGCCGAAGCCCGCGCCTACCTCGCCGCCGCCGATGCGCTGGCAGGCCATGCCGAAGCGCCGCTGGGCAATGATTTTTATCAGGCGCAGCAGCACATTGCCAAAGTGTATTTCGCTTATGTGTTGCCGCAGGTCAATACCTTTGCCGCGCAGGTGCACGGCGGCGGCGAAGCTTTGCTGGCGATACCGTTTGAGGCTTATTGATTCACGCCTGTCTGTAAAACAAGGCCGTCTGAAACAGAGTTTCAGACGGCCTTGTGGTATCGGTTCCAATTAAAACGACGAGCCTTCCTGCTGTAAAAATTCCAGCTCTTCCGCCGTGCTGGTGCGGCCGAGAATGGCGTTGCGGTGCGGATAGCGGCCGAAGCGTTCGATAATCGCCTGATGACGGATTTCGAAATCCAGCGTGTAGGCGTCATCCAAGGCGGCAAACAGCGGCACGCCTTGGGCATGGATTTTTGCCGACTCGGAATGCATATACGGCATCAATATAAATTTGCGCTCGGCAGCGGGCATGTCGCCGAAACCGGCGTGCGCCACCGCTTCCTGCGCCAACACCAGCGCCATGCCGTCTTGCGCGAAAGCCTGCGGCATGTCGCGGTAGACATTGCGGGAAAACTGGTCGAGCACGATGATTTCGGCCAAGCGCCCGGGCAGCGTTTGCCGCCAATGCGCCAACTCGCCTGCGGCGGCCTGCTGCAACACCGCGCCGAAACGGGTTGCTATCAAATGGTCGAAGGCTGCACTTTTGGCAAACCAGTGCGCTTGCGTTTCTTCGGCAAACCAAAATTCGAGGATGGCTTCGGGCTTCATAATTGACTCCATAATTTTTCAGACGGCCTTACGGTAAGGGGCTTACCGCTGCCTGACAAATATAGTCGGAGAAATTATAGCCGTTCCGTTAGTTTGATACAGCGTTGCTGCGCCCGGCTCAAAGAGGGGGCTTGACTAAGCTGCTGAAGCAGCAAGTCCGCCGCCCCGTACTATCTGTACTGTCTGCGGCTTGCTGCCTTGTCTCAATCTAAATTGAAACGACTATAGTTTCTACTACGGCGTTGGTTCGCCTTGTCGTACTATCTCTGTACTGTCTGCGGCTCGCCGCCTTGTATCAGAAGCTAATTTCTCCGACTATACTTTCAGACTGTCTTGTGTTCGACACGTTTTCACTACCGTACTTACACGCGATGGATTGGCAGCAAAGGCCGTCTGAAACGAAATACCGCGTTTCAGACGGCCTAGAGCATCCTGACAATTCGTTTACGAGGGGATTTTTGTTCCTGAAAATGCAGATGCAAGGCTACTCAAAGAGGGCGGTTTTACACGCTGCACTGGTAAAACCAGCCAAAACGTAGCAAGATTGGACATCTTGCGAGGCTTTTAACGCAGCAGATGCGTTTTCAGGGGCGAAAAGCGCCCGTAAATCGAATTGTAAGGAAGCCCTAGACCTTTCGGACAAGCCCGATATCAATGCCGAACCGGTGTTTGCCCGGCGGTGCGGCCGGTCAATTCGTGCAGATAGTTGCGGTAATAGTGGTTGCGGTTGCGCGCATCAAACTGCCCGGTCAATTCGAGCGCCATTTGATACATTTCTTCACTAATCAGGGCGGTGGCAATGGCAAAGCGCATGGCGGCAAACACATCGCTTTTGGCCATAATGTCGGCCCGATGGGTTTCAACCAGCGTACCGGCCAAATCGAATTCACCCAAGCGCACCGCCGCTTCAATCATTTTGCTGATTTCGGCAATGGTCTGGCGGTTGGCTTCAATGGCGGCAATGGCTTGCGGCAGCAGTTGGCGGGCTTGCTCGAAGCGTTGCAGCTGAATCAGGCTGAATAAAACGGGCGCATAGCTGATGGCAGGCACTTCGGCGCAATACAGATGGCCGCTTAAAATCGGTTCGGCGGTTGCCAGGGCTTGCTCGTGTTCGCCGATAAAATTGTAGTAATTGACTTTTTCGGTGGCTTCGCAGGCGTCGCAATCGCCCATGCCGTCTGCTTCTGCAGCCTGCCAGGCAGCGAAGCATTCGCGGGCTTGCTGATGTTCGCCCATCAGCATGTGCTGCAGCATGGCCGATTTGTGTACCGGTGCGGCCGACAAGCCGCAGCCGTCGTAATAGTGCTGCATGATTTTGCGCGACTCGGCGATTAATTCGTAGGCAAGATCGGCATCAAGCGGCAAATCGGGGATGACCCATTTAAATTGCCACAAATAATCGAAAAACTTGTGGGCAAGCGCGTCGGCTTCTTCCGAGTCTTCTGCGTATTGCGTGCGCAAATCGAAATAATGGTTGATGAGAAAAAGCAGGCAGCCCATACGCAATCCGGCGGAGAGGCGCTCGGCAGTTTCGCCGCCGATAATCAATTCGGCGACTGCGGCTTGGGTGTCGGCGTCCCCTGCCTGCCCGGCTTCTTCAAAGCATTGTTGCAGATAGCTTTCGATTTCTGCTTCATTGTCGAGAGTGGCCAAGTGGGCGTGGATGTTTTGCAGTGGTTGCTCGGCATGTTTCATGATAGTGGCTTTGCGGATTGCGGATGCGGTAAGGTTAACACAGAACAATACGGTGTTGGCCTGCTTTTTTTCCTGTATAGTCAGAGAAATGAGATTCTGCTACAGCGTTGGCTCGCCTTTTATCAGAATCTCATTTCTCCGACTATATTGTCTGACTGCACTCATTTATGGCACAAAGCGGTTGCGGCTCAAAAAAAGGGGCAACCCCGAAAGATTGCCCGAAATACCTCAAATCAGAGATTTACGCTTCACAAACAATACAGGCTTGCGCCTGCCTTTATCCGCGCAGCTCAACTCTGCGCAGACAAAGCCGGGAAGTTTCAGACGGCCCCTCAAACCGCGAGAGTAAAGCGTATGCCGTCTGAAACGATGTTGCTTCAATTAATGAAACTGGTTCATGGTGTTGTCTTTGCCGCTGGCTTTCAGAGCAGCTTCACCGGCAAAGTATTCTTTGTGGTTGTCGCCGATATCCGAGCCCGCCATGTTTTGGTGTTTCACGCAGGCGATGCCGTTGCGGATTTCCTCACGCTGCACGTTTTTCACGTAAGCCAGCATGCCTTCGTCGGCAAAGTAGCCTTTGGCCAAAGTGTCGGTAGACAGCGCGGCGGTGTGGTAGGTCGGCAGCGTAATCAAGTGGTGGAAAATACCGGCTTCACGGGAAGCATCGCGCTGGAAGGTGCGGATTTTTTCATCGGCTTCCTTGGCCAAATCGGTGCTGTCGTAATCGATGCTCATCAGTTTGGCGCGGTCGTAGGCAGACACATCTTTGCCCGCTTCCTGCCATGCGTCGAATACCTGTTGGCGGAAATTCAGCGTCCAGTTGAACGACGGGCTGTTGTTGTACACCAGCTTGGCGTTCGGAATCACTTCGCGCACGCGGTTAATCATTTCGGCAATCTGGCCGACGTGCGGTTTTTCGGTTTCAATCCACAGAAGGTCTGCGCCGTTTTGCAGCGAGGTGATGCAATCAAGCACCACGCGGTCAACGCCGGTATTTTTCTTGAATTGGAACAAATTGCTCGGCAGGCGCACCGGTTTGATGGTTTTGCCGTTGGTGTTCACAATCACGTCGCCCGGTTTCACTTGGCTCAAATCGGTGATTTCTTCGCCGTCGAGGAAGGCGTTGTATTGGTCGGCCAAGTCGCCCGGTTCGGTGGAGTAGGCTATTTGCTTGGTCAGGCCTGCGCCCAGAGAGTCGGTACGTGCCACGATGACGCCGTCGTCCACGCCCAGCTCCAGGAATGCATAGCGCACGGCGTTGATTTTGGCGAGGAAGTCGATGTGCGGCACGGTCACTTTGCCGTCTTGGTGGCCGCATTGTTTCTCGTCGGATACCTGGTTTTCGATTTGGATACAGCAGGCACCGGCTTCAATCATTTTCTTGGCCAAGAGATAGGTTGCCTCGGCATTACCGAAACCGGCATCAATATCGGCGATAATCGGCACCACGTGGGTTTCGAAGTTATCGATTTGGCTCTGGATTTCTTTGGCCTTGGCGGCATCGCCTGCCTCATTGGCGGCATCCAGCGCGGTGAAGAGCAAATCCAGCTCGCGGGCATCGGCCTGGCGCAGGAAGGTGTAGAGCTCTTCAATCAGCTCGGGCACGGTGGTTTTTTCGTGCATGGATTGGTCGGGCTGGGGGCCGAATTTGGAGCGCAGACCGGCAACCATCCAGCCTGAGAGATACAGGTAGCGCTTGTCGGTGGTTTTTTGATGTTTCTTGATGGAAATCAGCTTTTGTTGGCCGATAAAGCCGTGCCAGCAGCCGAGAGATTGGGTGTATTTGGCGGAATCGGCATCGTAATCGGCCATATCCTTGCGCATGATGGCAGCGGTGTATTTGGCGATATCGAGACCGGTTTTGAAGCGGTTTTGCAGGCGCATACGGGCTACATATTCCGGCGTGATGTCATGCCAGCTGCTGCCCATTTGGTTTTTCAATTCACCTGCTTTTTTAATCTCGTCCTGATAGTTAGACATAATGCATTACTCCTTTGTTCTCGCTTGATTTTTGGATATGCCCGGTTACGCTGCAACTTTGTGTAGTCCGGTGTAGTTGGAATGTACCCGCTTTTTGCAACCTTGCCAAGCCCCGCAGCAAAAGTTTCCCGTTTGGGAAAAGGCCGAACAAACCCGATATCATGTTAATTTTTTGGAACTTTCACACAATAGCATTGAAATTTTCGAGATTTCATTGCCTGAATATCAAGATTCGGGCATTTATTATTCAAACATCTGTTTTAAAAAAATCTGCCGCTTTATTTTTATTGAATCGCAATTTATTGAAATCAATCAATATTTATTTCAAATCTTTCATCAACGAAGCATCTTTACAGGCCGTCTGAAAATATTCCGGCGCCGCCGGGATTGTTCAGCTGAAGCCGCGCCCTACGCAAGGCAAAACGGCGCACCGCATCTTTCCCGCTGCCGTCATTCACGTTTTATGTAACCACATGTAATCAGATGTTGCCATCAATACCGCCCTGCCGCTCAGGCCTGTTTATGCAGTTTGAATCTGAAACAGATGCCGCACGACGCAATTTCGCGTATCATGCCCGCCAATCCTTTCCTGACAAACATTATCGCCGCGACATGATTGAAATCCGCCATCTCAGCCACCGTTACCCCGGCGCGGCCGCCGTTGCGCTCGACGATGTGTGCCTGTCGGTGGCAGCGGGTGAAGCGCTCGGCCTGCTCGGCCCCAACGGCGCGGGTAAAACCACCTTGATGTCGCTGCTGGCCGGATTGCAACCCGTGCAACAGGGCGAAATCCTGTTTGAAGGCAAACCGCTGGCGCAGTTAACCCGCGCCGAAAAACAGCGGATTTCGCTGGTGCCGCAGGATTTTGCTTTTTATCCGCTGCTGAGCGTGTGGGAAAACCTGCAATTTTTCGCCTCGCTGTATGGTGTGAAAGACAAAAAATACCTGCACATGCTAATCGGGCAGACCGATTTGGAAGCGCACACCGGCAAGCTGGCGAAAAACCTCTCCGGCGGCCTCAAACGCCGTCTGAATTTCGCCATCGGCCTGATTAACCGGCCGCGGCTGATTTTTCTCGACGAAATCACCGTCGGCATCGACCCCGAGTCGCGCCGCTTTATCCTCGACAGCGTGGCCGCGCTCACCGCGCAGGGCATCAGCGTGGTGTATACCTCGCATTATCTGCAGGAAATCGAAACTTTGTGCAACCGCCTTGCCCTGCTCAGCCACGGCTCGCTGGTTTATCACGGCTCTTTGGCGGAAATCCTGCAACCGCGCGGCCAAAGCAGCCTGCGCTTTCAAACGCAGCCGCCCTGCGACGCCGCCGCCGCTGCGGCGTGGGGCGGCAGGCTGGATGCGCAGGGCGCGGTGCAGCTGGTTACCGACCGCGCAGGTGCCGACCGCATTTGGCAGGCTTTGCAGCAGCAAGGCATGCAGACGGCCTATTTCCATTTCGGCCACGGCTCTTTGGAGGCTTTTTATCTGGACTTTCTCAACCGGCAGGTGCGGCCATGATGATTCTGCACGCGCTGTATAAAGAATTCCGCCTGTTGCGCCGCGATTTGCACGGGCTGGCGGTGCTGTTTGTGATGCCGATTGCCTTCATGCTGATTATGTCGGTGGCGCTGAGCCGCGATGCCGAACCGCATGCCGGGGCGCATATCGTGTTGGCCGCAGCGGCGGACAATCCGGTCAACCCCGATTTTGCCAAACAATTGCGCAGCCGCAATATCCGGGTAGACGAAGCGGCATTGGCCGATACAGGCCGTCTGAAACAAGCATTGCAGGCGGGCGCTTTCGATATGCTGGTCATCAACCCCAATCCGGAAGCGGCGGCGCTGGCCGACGATGCGCCGCTGCAACTGCTGGTCACGCCCGACACCGACCGCTCGTGGCTGCCCGCCATGCGCGGCGTGTTGCAGCAGGATTACACCCAAATCCGCATCAGCAGCTTTGCCGCGCATATCGAAAACAGCCGCAGCACGCCCGCCAACCCGCTGCAGCGGCAGATTCAAAACAACATCAATCAAACCCTTGACGATACCTTTGCCGACATCGACGCCTACCTCGGCCAAGCCCTGTTTGAAGAAGTGTATTTGAGCGGCAGCGGCGTGGTGCAGAAACCGACTTCGGTGCAGCACAGCGTGCCCGCCTGGCTGATTTTCGGCATGTTTTTCATCATGATACCGCTCTCCAACGTGATGGCGATGGAGCGCCAGACCAACACGCTCACGCGCTTGCGCATGGCGCAGGCACCGGCGGGCATGTTGCTGGCCTCCAAACTGCTGCCGTATTTCCTGATTAACCAATTGCAGTTTGCCGGCATGCTGCTGCTGGGGCGCTACCTGCTGCCCGCCCTGGGGATAGACGCGTTTGCGCTCGAAGGCGCCCGGTGGCCTTATGCCGCGCTCGCCTGCGCCATCAGCCTGGCCGCACTCGGCTACGGCCTGCTGGTCAGCGTGTGCGCCAAAACCACCGAACAGGCGGTGGTGCTCGGCGGCGGCGGCATCATCATCATGGCGGCGCTGGGCGGCATCATGGTGCCCGCTTATGTGATGCCCGAAAGCATGCACCCCGCCACGCAGCTCTCGCCGATGGCCTGGGCATTGCAGGCCTTTCACGGGCTGCTGCTCAAGCGCGGCGGCTTTGCCCAAGTGCAGCACGAAATCCTGCTGCTGGCGCTGTTTGGCGGCATCTGCCTGCTGCTGGCTGCCGCCGTTTACCGCAAACAATTGAAAACACAGGTAAGATTCTGATGAGCTACACTTTCACCCTCGCTCCCGGCGCACTCGAAACCGAGCTCAAGCGCCTGATTCTGCAGGAAGCCGACAAGGCAGACGATTTCACCCCCGAGCAAATCGGCGACGACGAGCCTTTGTTTGGCGATGCCAGCCGCGTGGCACTCGATTCGCTCGACGCGCTGCAAATCTCGGTGGCGCTGCAAGAGCATTTCCGGGTGCGCCTGCAGGGCGACCGCGAAGTGCGCCGCCACATGCTCAATATCCGCGATTTGGCGGCTTTTGTGCGCGCGAGCCACGGCGCATGAGCATCGCCATCCGCGCCGCCACGCTGCAATGCGCCCAAAGCGGCGGCCGGGCGCTCGACGCTTTTTCAGACGGCCTGTTTGCGCGCCTGCAGCATCCCGTGCCGCCCGCACGGCGCACGGCGCATTTTCTCGGCGACACCGTTTCGCTGCCTTATTTTGCCGCCTTCGCCGCCGAAAAACTCAGCGCCGCCGCCTTGTTTGACATCTTGGCCGACCACCTCGCCCAAGCGGCGCAGCAAGCCGGGTGGCCGTCTGAAAGCCTGCGCGACACGCCGGTTTTTATCGGCTCCACCGCCTATCTGATGAGCGAGCGCGAGCTGATGCTCGACCCCGCCTATATGCCCGCCACAGAAATCGGCGGCAGCCACGGCCTGCACCACACCGCCGACCATCTTCGCCAACGCCTCGGCAACCCCGATGTTTTCAGCTTCGCCACTTCGTGTACCTCATCCGCCAACGCGCTGGTTTACGCGGTGAAAATGTTGCGCGAAGGCTGGTGTAAGCGGGCGCTGGTGCTCGGTTTTGAAAACTTCAACGCGCTCACTTTCGAGCATTTCCACGCCATGGGCCTGCTGGCCGCCACGCCCGACTACGCTCCGTTTAGCGGCGGCAACGGCTTTATTTGCGGCGAAGCCGCCGCCTGTCTGGCGCTGGAAAGCGGCACGGATGCGCCCGCCCTTATCAGCGGTATCGCCGCCCGCACCGACACCCTCGGCCTCACCGCCACCGACAGCAATGCACTGCGGCAAGTGATGCAGGCGGCGCTTGACGATGCCGGCGTCGCCCCCGAGCACATCCGCCTGGTGAAAAGCCACGGCGTCGGCAGCGCCGCCAGCGACGAAGCGGAAGCCGCCGCACTCAAAACCCTGCTGCCCGACGCGCCGCCGGCCGCCCTGAAACCCTATATCGGCCACACCCTCGGCGCCAGCGGTGCCGCCGAAACCGCGCTGCTGCTCGCCTGCCTGCAGCAAAGCCGCCTGCCGCCGCTGCCCGCAAGCGCCGCTGCCGCCCGTCTGCCCGCCCACGGCCAAACCTTGGCTGACGGCGCGTATCTGCTCAACTTTTTCGGCTTCGGCGGCAGCAACATCAGCTGCATATTGGAATACCGCGCATGAAACCCTTGTTTATCCACCGTATCAGCTGCCACCACAGCCGCAGCGACGCCGACGAAAAAAGCCTGCGCGCCGCCCTGAAAACCGCCCACGGCTACGACGGCCGCCGCCTCAGTCGCTTCACCCTCAACGCCCTCGCCGCCGCCCTGCCGCTGACGCTGCCGCCCGACAGCGGCGTGTATCTGGGCGCATCGTTCAGCTCGCCCGCCAAATTCGACAATATGCTGGCCACGATTGCAGAGGGCGGCACGCCCAAACCGTTTGACTTTATCGGCAACATCCACAACGCCGCCTGCTTCCAAACCGCCCAGGCGCTCGGCCTGCACGGCCCCAGCGTGTTTTTGCCCCTAGCCGCCGCGCCGCAGCAATGGCCGCAACCGCTCCTGGCCGCCTGGCTCGACATCCGCCAAAGCAGCACTTCCACCGCGCTGGTCGGCTGGTGCAGCGAAGAAAGCAGCAGCCAGGCTCAGGCAGAGGGCTGCTGCTGGCTGGTACTTTCCGCGCAACAACACCCCGACAGCCTCGCCGCATTGACATTGAGGCCGTCTGAAAACCGCCGCAGCGTTTCAGACGGCCTCAACGGCGCAAGCGTTTATCAGGCCGCCTGCGGTTTGGCCGAACGCATACAGGCGGGCAAATCCACAGTGCTGACGGCCGCATTGGGCAGGGATTTTGTGATTGAGGCCGTCTGAAACACCACAAACCAATATAGTCGAAGAAATGAGTTTCTGCTACGGCGTTGGCTCGCCTTGTATCAGAATCTATAGTGGGAAAACTTAATTCCTACTACGGCGTTGCTTCGCCTAGCCGTACTAGCTGTACTGTCTGCGGCTTGCTGCCTTGTATTAGAAATTAAGTTTTCCCACTATAATTTCTCCGACTATACCGTTACACAATATGAGACCTTTGCAAAATCCCCCACTTGTCGCGCCCGCGCAGGCGGGTGCCTAGTGCAAAGCGCGGCTTTGCTTGTCTGCCTATTTTTCTGATTCCAAAAATCCAAGATGAATTTTGAGGTTGTAAATTTCCAGAGCTGGAAAGCTTGAGCTGAAGCTGCGCTTCAGGCTGGGCACCCGCCTGCGCGGGTGCGACGGTTATTTTTTGCAAAGCTCTCACACTGCTTCTCCCAAGCCCACTTTATATAGTCAGGAAAATTAATTTTTAATACAAGGCGGCGAGCCGCAGACAGTACACACAGTACGGCTAGGCGAGCCAACGCAGTAGTAAAAGTTAAGTTTCCTGACTATACAAAACAGCCGTCTGAATGGCCGGGCAAACCCGCGCAGCCATTCAGACGGCTATTGCCAAGCAGACGGTGCGTTACAAATCCGCCGCTGTGCGCTTGATTGCGCGCCACAGTTTTTCTTCTTCGTCGGCAATGTGGCGCAATTGGGCGGCGACGGCGGCATAGCCGTCGGCGGCGGGTTTGCGGCACTGGTGCACGGCCATGCTGGCGAATTTGCGCCATTGGTCGCCGACGGCGGTCATTTGTTGTGAATAATCCTGCAATTCGGGCGCATTCAGGCGCGCGGCGGCCTGTTCGAGGAAATAGGCGTAGATATAGCGGAAGCCCGCGCCGCCGGTGCCGATTTCCTCCTGCATGCGCACGATGTGGCCGAGATAGAGTTTGGCATAGGCTTCGTCGCGGCGCTGCGGCAGCTTTTCCACTTTCGCCGCCAGCGTGCGGATGCCGCGCACGCCGGCAAACCACACCGGCGGCAGCATCTGGCGGGCGTTTTTCAACAACGCGCGTTTGACGGCGGCGCGGAGCTTGTCGGTGTTTTCAGACGGCCTCTGCGCGGTATCGACATAATACATCAGCCCTTTGGCGGCCAATGCGCCTTTGGCGAAGCGCGCCCGCTGCAAATCGCGGCGGCTGCAACGCTGCACGTTTTCAAACACGGGATCGCTGATTAAATAATCGTCGCCGTCGCGGCCATACACCAAAAGATTGTGGGCGTTGAAATGAAAACGCATTTCGGCGGGGAAATACGGCAGCCAATACACCGACGTCTGCAAACCCACCAGCCTGCCTGCATCGAGCGCGCGGTCGAGCGCGGCCATGCCTGCTGCGGGGTCGGCAAATTTCTGCATTTTCAAACGGATGCCGAGTTGTTTGCAGGTGTTGCGGATGATGGATTTAGGCACTGTGCGGTAGGCAATCAGCGGCATGCCCGCCATTTTCACCAACGGGATATAGGCGAAACTCAAGGCCGAAGCAAGGCCGAATACCATCGCTTCGTTGAAGTCGAGGCCGTGGTGGCGCAGCAGCGCCGACATCACGCCGCTTTCGCAATGGGCGGTTTGTTGGTGGTCAAAAGTTTGGCTGGTCATGGCGGGGGCGGCGGATTTCATCGGGGCTGAGTTGGAAGGCTTCGGCGTATTTGGCCAGCGTTTTGGCGCTGATTTCGGCAAACACGGCGGGGCGGAAATGACGGCGCAGCTGCCAGCGAAACTGGCCGGTGGCGGCGGCGAGGCTGGCTTCGTCATGGCGGTAGCGCCACATCAGGTAATACAGCGCCGAATGCGTGCCCGCGCAATAAGCCTGCCAGGCCGCTTCGGTTTGCGCGTCAAACGCATTGACGGCCTGCTCGGTGGCAAACGATTCGTCGTCCCAGCCGCTGCTCTGCCCCTGAATATATTGGCCGTCGCGGGTGGCATACACCACTTTTTTCTGTCCGGCGAAAATTTTGCTGCCGTGTTGCGGAATGTCTTTTTCTTCCATTCAGACGGCCTCCAGCAGCATGAAGCAAGACGAAAAGCGCCCGCTTTCGGGGATATAACACAAAATCTTGTCGCCGCGCACCGCCCTGCCGCTGCGGATGAATTCGTCGAGCATGATGTAAATCGAGGCCGAACCGGTGTTGCCTTTTTCGGTCAGGTTGGTAAACCATTTGTCGAAGCCGAGTTCGAAACCGATGTTTTGCAGCCCGGCATACACTTTGTCGCGGAAATAGCCCGACGAATAATGCGGCAGAAACCAGCGCACTTCCTCCGGCCGCAGCGGATGGCGCGCCAGCGCGTGTTGCAGCGCTTTTTCGACGGTGTAGCGGATGATGTGCTCATTGAGCAGCTTCACATCCTGCTTGATGCTCATCACGCTGTGCGCCTCGCGCTCGGCAGCGGGATAGGTTTTCCAGCCGCGCAGGCTGCCGTGGTCGTTTTCCGCTCCGGCATACATGCAGGCAGGCATTTCGTTGGCATACGACACCAGCTCTATCCAGTGCACCTTGAACGAAAGGCCGTCTGAACGCGGCGCATGGCTCAAACACACCGCGCCCGCGCCGTCTGAAAGCATCCAGCGCAAGAAATCTTTTTCAAACGCAATATCGGGTTTGGCATCGGCCAGCTTTTTCACATCGATTTCGGGCTGGAACGCTTCCTTGCGCATGATGGCCGATGCCGCTTCCGCCGCGCAGGCCACCGCATGGCGGTGTTCGCCCGTGCGCACGGCGTTGTAGGCATGCTTCAGCGCCGCCATCCCGGCCACGCACACGCCCGCCGCGCTCAACACTTCATACGGCGGCGCCTTGTCCAGCAGGCCGTGCACCATCACGCCGTGGCCGGGCAGCATCTGGTCGGGGTAGGATGTGCCGCAGGCCAACACGCCGACAGCATGTTTTTCCAAACCCTGTGCAAACAAGGCTTCCACCGCCGCCGCGGCCAATTCCGCGGTAGTGTGAGTGGCGGCGCGGGAGGCCGGGTCGATGGCGTAATGGCGGCTGCGGATGCCGTTGGAACGCAAAATCATCTGCCGCACGCGCGAAGGCGTGTCACCCACCATGCCGAGTACGGCTTCCATTTCGTCATTGCCCACCGGCGCATTGGGCAGGAAGGCGGCGCTGCGGGTGAGGTAAACTTCGGAGAGTGTGTTCATCAAAAGCCCCTTGATGGTTTGACTTGTTTATTGTTGATATTGCCAATACGTTTTCAGACGGCCTTGCCGGGTCATTCGCCCGAAGGCTCGCTGAAATAAGCCTTCTGGCGGCGGATTTTGTCGGCCAGCAGCGGCGCAAACAGCCGCTTGAGCAAGGCGCTCAGCGGCACCAGCGTGAGGATAATCGCAATCAGAAACACGATATACAGCGCCAACACGCCGCGCCGCAGCAGCGGCGACACCCGCCCGGCGGCCAGCAACAGTTTGCCCCACAGGTAAAAGCTGCGGGCGGCGGCGGTTTCGCTGAAAACCAGCCGCTCGTTGACCCGCACCGCGCCCATGCCGCGCAACATCGGCCGCGCGCTTTCAGAGGGCCCGGCCAAACATTCGCCCACGCGCGCGCCGAAGCGGGCGCAATCGGCGATTTCCGCCTCGGCAATGCCCGCCCTCGGCATCCAGGCCGCACCCTGCTGTTTGCCGGTGAGCAGCCACAGCGGCGTGGTGACAAAGCTCCAGGCGCTGCTGCAGGCGTCGATTTTGACCACATTGTCGGTCAATACCGCGCCCGCATCCGCCAGCAGGGTTTTCATTTTCTCCTGCGCCATCAGCCACATATTGCGGCAGCCGATGAGCGTCATCACCCGCGTGCCGCGCAGGATTTCACGGGCGGCGGGATGCTGCAGAAAAGCGGTGACCGGCTGCGACGGCGACAAAAACCACACCGTGTAGGCAATCACCACCAAATCATAATGCGCATGGGCAAACTGCGGCGTTTCAATCGGTGCGGGCTGCAAATGCACGGTTTCGGGAAAGGTGTTGAAAAAGCGCCAAAACGGCCACGGAAACGGATAAGGCCGCTGCGGCCGGAGAGGCAGCATCTCCACCGCCGCCCCACTTTGACGCAGCGGCGCGGCAAACGCTTCGGCCATGCGGGCAAGCTGGCCGGTTTGCGAATAGTAAACAATCAAAACACGCGGTGTGTGTGGCTGCTTCGAATTCATGTTACATGCATATTGTTAAAATTTGTTGTGATTATACCCGAATCGTTTTTTGCTGTTGGCATTTGCGATAAAAGTAGCCCAAATATTTTCAGACGGCCTTGAAACCAGGTTCAAGGCCGTCTGAAAGCATGGCATCAATAAAACCCCGCTTCCCCCTCAGGGCGGGTTTTGAAACGCTTGTGCAGCCAGAAATACTGCGCAGGCTGTTCGCGCACGCGCGCTTCGATGAAGTCGTTCATGCGTTGGGTGTCGGCTTCGGCGTTGTCGCTGGGGAAGTTTTCCCAGGCCGGATAGAAACGCAGCGTGACGGTGTTGTCGGCTGCGCGGGTGGGAATGGCGGGAACCACTTTGGCGCCGGTCATGGCGGCGATGCGGCTCAAGCCGGTGATGGTGGCGGTGGGGATGCCGAAAAAGTCGACGAAAATCGAATCGTTGCGGCCGAAATCCTGGTCGGGCAGATAGAGAAACGGCGCGTCGCTTTTGCGCAGCTGCTTGATAATCGCGCGCAGCCCTTCGGTGCGGCCGATGAGGAACACATTATTGTAGCGGTGGCGGCCTTTCAGAATCTGTGCGTCCATGGCCTGGTTTTTCTGATGCGAATACATGCTCACCAGCGGCACATCCTGATTGAGCGTATACACCGCCATTTCAAACGCGGTGAAATGCGGATACAGCAGAATCACTTTTTCACCGGCCGCCAACGCTTCATCCAAATAATGTTTGTCCTGATAGCGCACCAGCTTTTTCAGACGGCCTGCATCGGCATACCAATACAAACCGTATTCGCACAACAATTTGGCCATGTGTTTGAAATGCTGTTTCAACACGGTTTTGCGCTGCGCCTCGCTCCATTCGGGATAACACAGGCGCAGATTGGTTTCACCCACTTTGCGGCGCGGCACCACCGCGTAATAGGCGAGCGTGCCGATAAAATCGGCGAGTTTGTGAATCAGCGCAAACGGCAGCAGCTGAATCAGATAAAGGATAAAAAAGGCGAATTTCATAAATGCTTTTCAGACGGCCTGCAAACAGATACGGGCATTATAGAGGACTACAGGCCGTCTGAAAAACCGGCCGCCCCGACGGCGCTGCATTCAGACGGCCATGCGCTCACGCCTCGCGATAACGGCTGATTTCCAGCAGATTGCCGTCAGGGTCGCGCAGATACACCGAATCAATCGCGCCCACCGCGCCGGTGCGCGGCACAATGCCGCTGAGCGCCGCCACGCCGTGTGCCGCCAGCTCCGCCAACACGTCGGCCGGCGGCGTGTCGGTCAGCAGGCACAAATCGGCGCTGCCGCACACCGGCGCATGCGCGTGCGGCTCGATTTCCGCGCCGCGCAGATGCAGGTTGATTTTCTGGCTGCCGAACAACAGCGCCTTGCGCCCTTCGCCGAAGGTGATTTCCTGCATACCCAAAACGCGGGTGTAAAAATCAATGCTGCGGTCGATGTCGGCCACGGTAAGCACCAGATGATCCAGAGCAGTAATGCGCATCATGTTTCTCCTTTTTGACGAAATATTCGTGCCAGTTTACCGTAAAACACGCTAGGGTTTCCTGACAGCGCAGCGGTGTCAGGAAACCCTAGGCCGTCTGAAACTTTCAGACGGCCTCATGTGTTTTATCGATGACGGAAACAAGTCAAAAATCATCGCTGCAACCGGCCGCCACACAACCTTGTTGCGACATGCGGCAAGCCAGCTTATTCCGTCGGATGAGTGAGCCGGGCTCTGGCTATAGGAAATTCTGCGCTTTTACCCGGGCCAGCATCTCGGCTTCCACTTCGGCAGGCTCACCGGCATTGTCGATGCGCACGCCTGCTTCGTCGCTGCCCAATTCTTCCAGAATCGCTTCCTGCGACGCCAGCATTTCCGCTTTCATGTAATGGCCTTGGCGCGCCATCATCCGCGCCAGGTTCACTTCATGCGGCGGCGCAAGGTGCACAAACACCACCTTGCCTGCCGCCTCGCGCAAAATATCGCGGTATTGGCGTTTCAGTGCCGAGCAGGTCACCACGCTGTAGGCCGCGCCGCCCTCCGCCTGTGCCGTCATCCAGTCGCGCAGGTTTCGCAGCCACGGATAGCGGTCTTCATCGGTAAGCGGGATGCCCGCGCCCATTTTGTCGCGGTTGGCCTGGGTGTGGAAATCGTCGCCTTCGGCGTAGGCGCAGTCGAAATGTTGTTGCAGGGCAAGTGCTGCGGTGGTTTTGCCGCAGCCGCTGACGCCCATCACCACGAAATGTACGGTTTGTTGTTGAGTCATGTCATTTTTCCTTTCAGCCCAGTAAAACAAAAGCCGTGGCGGAGAGAGCAAAACCGATAAACGCAATCAGCGTCTGGTTTACCGTCCAGGTTTTCAAAGTGGTGGGCACATCCATATCCAGCAGGCGGCCGACCAGCCAGAAGCCGGAATCGTTGACGTGGCTGGCGCACACCGAGCCTGCCGCCGTTGCCAACACCACACAGGCGAGCTGCCAGTCGGTGTAGCCTGCCGCCATTACGGCGGGCGCCATCAGCGCGGCGGCCGTGGTCAGCGCCACCGTGGCCGAGCCTTGCGCCACCCGCAGCACCACCGCCACCAAAAAGCAGCCCAGCAGCACCGGAATACCCAGATTGGCCATGCTGTCGGCCAGCGCCTGACCGATGCCCGAAGCGCGCAACACGCCGCCAAACATGCCGCCCGCGCCGGTAATCAGAATCACCGAGCAAACCGGGCCGAGTGCGCCGTCGATGGTTTTTTCAAGCGCGGAGGCGTTTTCACCGCGTTTGCGGCCGAGCACATACAGCGCCACCAACACCGAAATCAGCAGCGCAATCGGCGTTGAGCCAATCATGCGCAAAGTCTGCACCCAGCCTTCGTCGCCGCTGAGCACTTTTTGGCTGATCAGGGTGGCCAGGCCGGTGTTCATGAAAATCAGCAGCATCGGAATCAGCATGATGCCGACCACCGTGCCCGCGCTGGCGGGCGTTTTCGGCTGGTCGTCATCTTGCGCGCCGCCGGAGAGCAGCGTCGGCACCGGCACATAAATGCGTTTGCCCAATACCTGGCCGAGCAGATAGCCGCTGAAATACCAGGTAATAAAGGCAATCGGCAAACCGATTAACAGCACATGGCCGATGCCCGCGCCGTAAAATTCAGATGCGGCAATCGGCCCCGGATGCGGCGGCAGAAACACGTGCATCACCGAAAACGCACCAATCGATGCCAAGCCGTAGGCCAGCACCGGCGCTTTCATGCGCCGCGCGGTGGCAAACACAATCGGCAGCATCACCACCAGCCCGGCATCGAAGAAAATCGGAAAACCGAAAATCAGCGAAGCGATACCGAGCGCAAACGGCGCGCGCTTTTCGCCGAACATGCGGATCAGCGCATCGGCCAGCGACTGCGCCCCGCCAGAAGTTTCCACCAAACGGCCGAGCATTGCGCCCAGGCCGACCAGCAGCGCCACGCTGCCGAGCGTGCCGCCGAAGCTCTTCACCAGCACATCATTGACGATGCTGCCCATCGGCAGGCCGGTGGCAATCGCGGTGAGCAGGCTCACCAACACCATCGTTACCAGCGCGTGCACGCGGAATTTGATAATCAGCACCAAAATCAGCGCAATCGCGCCGACGGCAATACCGAGCAAGGGGCCTGCGCCCATTGTCTGCGTCCAATTGTCCATTTACTGCTCCTGTTTTATTGTTTGCGTCTTCCGTCTCTGAAACATTTTTACTCAAACAACATCAAGCGTCTGTTTGGGTGTAATAAAATGTAACTGCACTTTACTGCCTTGTGCAACGGCTGTTTGTGATTTAAATCAAACTTGAATTTATTTTTCTTAACAAAGCTAATGTAAATTATTAAATGCCATTATTTCTAAATTTAACGCATTTAATTTCAAAGTTACATAAAACTACATACTCCGCCCCGTATGTTTGCTCTATTGCCCAATCATTCAAACACTTGCTCCTGCCGGGCTTGCCGACAACATATAGTCGGAGAGTAAGTTTTACTACGGCGTTGGCTCGCCTTGTATCAGAATCTAATTTCTCCGACTATAACAGGCCGTCTGAAACACTTTTCCGCGTTCAGACGGCCTGAGACCTTTGCAAAAAAATAACCGTCGCACCCGCGCAGGCGGGTGCCCAGGGCTTCCTGACAGCGTAGCGGTGTCAGGAAGCCCTAGTCTGAAGCACAGCTTCAGTTTAAATCCGACAGTTCTGTAAATTAGCAAGA
>JAUNTY010000026.1 GCA_030538415.1 Neisseria sp.
TCAAATAACTGAATCTTGGAGAAATGGATTCCGGCCTGCGCCGGAATGACGGATGCAATGGATATTTCCAAGAAAAAAGTATTTTGCAAAGGCCTCAGCCTTTTAAATCGAGGAATTTCGCAAAAGCCTCAAGCCGTCTGAACACAGCATTCAGACGGCTTTTCCTTTCAGACGGCCTTCATCGCTTTATCCATCCGGTACGACACCAGCCAGATGCCCAAACCGCCCAGCGCCAGCAGGCTGCCGACGATGCCGGTGGAAGTCCAGCCGAAGCCGGCGTTAATCGCCAGACCGCCGAGAAACGGCCCCAGCGCGTTGGCGGCATTAAAAGCGCTGTTGTTGAGCGCGCCCGCCATGGTTTGCGCGGTGGGCGCCACATCCATCAGCCGCACTTGCAGCAACGTGCCGATGGCGCCGCACATGCCGATTAAAGTCACCAACAGCGACATCGTCCAAATATTGTGTGCGGCCAGCGGAAACAGCGCCAGCGTCACCACGCCCCAAACCAGCAAGCCTGCGATGCACGGCATCAGCTTTTTGCCGACGGCAAAGCGCGGAATGATCAGGTTGCCCAGCGTCATGCCCACGCCGAACAGCGCCAACACCAGCGGCACCACTTTTTCCGATACCTGCGTGACCTCAATCAGCGTGGAAGCCATATAGGTGTAAATCGCAAACATGCCGCCAAAGCCGATGGCACCGATCAACAGCGTCACCCACACTTGTTTGTTGGTGAGCGCTTTCAATTCGCGCACGGCGCTGGAATCGCCGCCCTGCATCGCGCCTTTGGGCAGAAACCAGGCCACCGAAGCGGTGGTGGCGGCGGCCAACACGGCCACAATCGCAAAGCAGGCGCGCCAGCCGACGGCCTGACCGATCCAACTGATGACCGGCACGCCGATGGTGCAGGCCACCGTCAGCCCCACCATCATCATGCCCACGGCTTGTGCGCGTTTGGCGGGCGGCACCAACGAGGCGGCCACCAGCGCGCCGACGCTGAAATAAGCGCCGTGCGGCAGGCCGCTCAGAAAACGCCACAGCAACAATGAGGAATAACTGCCTGCGGTAGCGGTGGCGATGTGGCCGAGCGCAAACACGCCCATCAACACCAGCAACAAGGTGCGGCGCGATACCCGTGCGGCCAACACCGCAATCGTCGGCGCGCCCACCACCACGCCAAGCGCATAAGCGCTAATCAGATGGCCTGCGGTGGGCTCGCTGATGCCCAAACCGGCAGCGATATAGGGAATCAGGCTCATGGTGGCGAATTCGGTGGTGCCGATGGCAAAGCCGCCGAGCGCCAGTGCAAACAGCAGCCAGCGCGGATGGGAAATGGTGTGGTGTGTCATAGATTGTTCGTTGTGCGGTATTGGTAAAAAAACAGGAAAACGGCTGCGCGGTGGCAGCCGTTTGATGGAATGTTTCCATTATAACAAACTGAATTGCTTAATCAAAGGCCGTCTGAAAACTATAGCGAAATAAAATAAGAAAGATACAAGGCGGCAAGCCGCAGACAGTACAGATAGTACGGCAAGGCGCAGCTAACGCAGTAGGTTTCTTATTTTATTTCGCTATACATGGAGTTTCAGACGGCCTTTGATACATTCCGGCAGAATTACGCGCCGAATACTTTTACGCGGTTTTCCAGCGGAGAGAATGCTTTTTCAGCGGCAGGCGCGGCGATGCCGCCGAATACCATTTCCGCACGCAACACCCATGAAGCGGGAATATTCCATTCTTTGGCCACGGCGTTGTCGATCAGCGGGTTGTAGTGTTGCAGATTGGCACCGACATTGATTGAAGCCAGCGCGGTCCAAATCGCATACTGGTGCATGGCGTTGCTGTGGTCGGCCCATACCGGGAAATTGTCGGCATACGTGGGAAACTGCTCCTGCAAGCCTTTGATAACATTTTGATCTTCGAAAAACATGATGGAACCGGCAGCGGCTTTAAACATCGCCAGTTTTTGCGCGGTCGGCTCAAAGCTTTCGGCGGGCACGATGGCGCGCAGCGCATCTTCGGCAAACTGCCACAGTTTTTCATGCTCCGCGCCAAACAGCACGACTACGCGGGTAGATTGCGAGTTGAACGAAGAAGGCGTGTGCAGCACGGCATGCTCGACGATTTTGGTGACTTCATCGTTGGATACCGGCAGGTTTTTGTCCAACGCATAGATGGTGCGGCGGGTTTCCGCGTATTTGTGCAATTCTTGATAAGCCATTTTGGGTTCCTTTGGGTCAGATAGAGGAATGTGGATACAGGTAAAGCACCGATTATCCAATGCTTTAGCCGATATTTTGTTAGCTTGCTTTATTAAACTTGTTGTCCAGCGCCCAAGCGCCGCCGCCTGCTGCAGCGATGTAGATAAAGATGAAGCTGAACAAAGCCGCCGCTTCGCCGCCGTTCATAAACGGCACCAGCGCGTGGCCTTCGGAAGCGTGCGCCATAAAATAAGCCACCGCCATCTGACCGGACAGCAAAAACGCCACCGGGCGGGTAAACAGGCCGAGCAGCAGCAACAGGCCGCCGAAGAATTCCAAAATGCCGGCAAAACCGTAAAGGGAAAACAGTTGCAAGCCGTCAAACATCTCCGCATGCGGCATGCCGAAAAGCTTGGCGCTGCCGTGCAACATAAACATATAGGCCGCGGCAATACGCAAAACGGAAAGCAGCATCGGCTGAAAACGGTTTAAAAAGTTCATAACAATTCCTGACTTGATGTTTAGTCGGAGAAATTAGATTCTGATACAAGGCGGCGAGCCGCAGACAGTACAGCTAGTACGACAAGGCGAGTCAACGCCGTAGCAGAAACTAATTTATTCGACTATGTGTGTTGGGTTTTCGATGGGAGGCAGTATAGCCATTACCCGCCGTTCAATATATACTGCTTTTATTGAAACAATATTTCTTTACAGGAAATCATGGATACTTTATTCAGCCTGAAAGTTTTTCGCGAAGTGGTGCAACAAGGCAGCTTTACCCGCGCCGCCGACAAGCTCGACATTTCCACCGCCATGGCCAGCAAACACGTGAGCCATCTGGAAAACCGCATCCACGCCAAGCTGTTGCACCGCAACAGCCGCAACCTGCACCTCACCGAAGCAGGCGAAGAATACTACCGCCAATGCAGCTATGCGCTCGAAACGCTGGACAACGCCGCCGAAAAAGCCGCCGGCGGCACCGACACCCCGCAAGGCCTGCTGCGCATCACCATGCCGATCTGGTTTGCCAACCGCCGCGTCAGCGGCTGGATGGCCGAATACCGCCGCCGCTATCCGGAAGTGTCGCTGGAATTAATGCTCGCCAACCGCAAGGTCGACCTGATTGCCGACGGCGTGGATTTGGCCTTGCGCGTGGCCAACGAGCCCAATCCTTCGCTGATTGTGAAACCGCTTACCGACATCCGCTTTTTGCTGGTGGCCTCGCCCGATTACCTGCGCCGCAACGGCGTGCCCACCACCGTGGCCGAAGCCGCTCAGCACACCGCCGTGTTGCCCAGCTATGCCGACATGAGTAGCAATACCTTTATCCACAAAGACGGCCATTCGGAAGTATTGTCGCTCA
This sequence comes from Neisseria sp., assembly GCA_030538415.1. GTDB lineage: Bacteria > Pseudomonadota > Gammaproteobacteria > Burkholderiales > Neisseriaceae > Neisseria. The sequence goes on from JAUNTY010000026.1 coordinate 3,565, forward strand.
CCTCGGCGGTTCACAGCGACAACACCTTGATGTGCCACAAGCTGATTCAGGCGGGCTGCGGCATCGGCTATCTGCCCGAGTGGGTGATTGACAACGATTTGCGCGAAGGCCTGCTGGTGCGCCTGCTGCCCGATTACCATGTCCAGCCCATCAAGCTCTACGCCGCCTATGTCGACCGCGCCTTTCTGAGCGCCAAAGTACGCAGCATGATTGATTTTCTCAGCGAGAAGATGAGCCAGGGAAAATAATGATTCGATATAAAAGGCCGTCTGAAACCCATATTACGCTTCAGACGGCCTGTTTGATTTATCTGCAAAATCAATGCGCAAGCACAAACGGCTCGCCCAAATAGTCCAGCAACACCGACACATGCGACTGCTGCGGGTTTTTCACCGCCGTCAGCAGCAACACCGTTTTATTTGCCCGCGCCAAATCTTTCAAACGTCCCAATGCCGCCTGCTCCTCCGCGCCCTGCAATTCTTCCAGATAGCGCTGAGAAAACGCTTCAAAACGCTCATCCGGCGCTTCGTGATACCAGCGCCGCAATGCCACGCTCGGGGTGATCTCTTTCAGCCACAACACATCGGCCATGCGCTCTTTCGGCACGCCGCGCGGATAGAGACGGTCGACAAACACGGCGGCGGTGTGCACAGGCAGCGCGTGGAAATCGTAAATTCTTTGTACGCAATACATTTCAGACGGCCTTTCTTATCCATTAACACGGTCAGTATAGCGCGCCGCGCCTACTCTTTAAATCGCCACCGCGGCCGCATTTTAACCAATCTTAAAAAAAGCCGTCTGAACACCTGTTCAGACGGCCTCTTTGTTTATTTTCCCTTCCACGTCAACGCCAGGTCATACAGCGCTTTTTTGCTCTCGCCGGTAATCTTCGCCGCCAAATCCGCCGCCTGCTTGGTCGGCAGCTCCGCCGCCAATACTTTCATCACCTGCTGCGCCGCTTCGGGCAAATCGCTGTGTTTTTCCACCGCTGCGGGGTGCAGAATCAACACCATTTCGCCGCGGCTCTGATTGCCGTCTTCCTTCAAGGCCGTCTGAATTTCGGCCACGCTGCCACTCAAAAAAGTTTCGAAGGTTTTCGAGATTTCACGCGCCAGCACCAGCCCGCGTTCGGGGAACAAAGCCGCCATGTCGGCCAGCGCGGCTTCGATACGGTGCGGCGTTTCAAACATCACCACCGGATAATCGGCTTCTGCCCACGAAGCAAAAAGCTTTTGCCGCTCGCCCGCCTTGGGCGGCAGAAAGCCGTTGAAATAAAAATCCGGCTCGCTCACACCCGCCACACTCAAAGCCGCCATTACCGCGCTCGGCCCCGCCACCGGCACCACTTTGAACCCCGCCTCGCGCACCCGCGCCGCCAGTTTCGCGCCGGGGTCGCACACGGCGGGTGTGCCCGCATCGCTCACCTGCGCCACGGTTTTGCCTGCCGCCAATTCGGCGATGATTTTATCAGCCATCTGCCGCTCGTTGTGCTCGCGCACGCTGACAAGTTTGCCCTGGATGCCATAGGCGCTCAGCAATTGCGCGGTCACGCGGGTGTCTTCCGCGCAAATCAGGTCGGCATGCGAGAGCACCGCCAGCGCGCGCAAGGTGATGTCGGCCAGATTGCCGATGGGCGTAGCGACAACGTATAATGTTTGCGCGGCAATACTGTCGCAGGCTTTTTGATAATGTTTTTGCATAAAGATAAACAGGCCGTCTGAAAACAGGGCTTTATTATAACGGGGATTAACCGCATGCGCTTGAACCACAAACAAGGAGCGGCCGGCGAAGATGAGGCGCTGGTGTTTTTACAGGCGCAAGGCTGCAAGCTGCTTGCCCGCAACTGGCATTGCCCTTTCGGCGAAATCGACCTGATTGTCAAAAGCGGTCACACAATTTTGTTTGTTGAAGTAAAATACCGCAAAAGCAAAAGCTTCGGCGGCGCAGCTTATAGCATCACACCCGCCAAACTCGCTAAACTGCAACGCAGCGTGGAGCAATATTTGCAACAACACCATCTCAACAATACGGCCTGCCGCATTGATGCGGTATTGATTGAAGGCAACGAAACGCCCCATTGGCTGCAAAACATCACAGGTTAACATCATGACGACATTACAGGCCCGCGTGGCCGCCCATTTCGCCCAAAGCATCGAAACCAAACAACAAGCCGCCGAAGTATTGAGCGAACCCACCGCCAAAGCCGCCGAGCTGATGCTGCAATGCCTGATGAACGACGGCAAAATCCTCGCCTGCGGCAACGGCGGCTCGGCTGCCGACGCGCAGCATTTCGCCGCCGAAATGACTGGCCGTTTTGAAAAAGAACGCATGGAGCTGGCCGCCGTTGCGCTCACCACCGACACTTCCGCCCTCACCGCCATCGGCAACGACTACGGCTTCGAGCATGTGTTCAGCAAACAAGTGCGCGCACTCGGCCGCCCGGGCGACGTGTTAATCGGCATTTCCACTTCCGGCAACTCCGGCAACATCATCACCGCCATCGAAGCGGCACACGAGCGCGATATGCACGTGATTGCCTTCACCGGCCGCGACGGCGGCAAAATCGCCGCCATGCTCAAGGACAGCGACATCCTGCTCAACGTGCCGCACCCGCGCACCGCCCGTATTCAGGAAGTGCACATTCTGCTGATTCACGCCCTGTGCGACTGCATCGACAGCATGCTGCTCGAAGGCATGTAATCCCCGTTCGGAAAACACCCCGGCTGCACTGGCGCTTCCTGCCGACCCGTTTTTTTTCAAACCCAAACAACCACTCGGGGCAAAATCAGGCCGTCGGCATAACGCTGTGCACAAATGCGCATAACACGTTAAAATAACGGCCTGAAATCATCCGTATCTTCATCAGGCAGCCCGGACAAGCTGCCTGAACGCACAACAGAAAGGACGCTTCATGAGCATCAGCCGACACGCCAAAACCCTGCTTTTATCCGCCGCCCTCGCCGCCGGCTTGAGCGGCTGCGTAGGCGCACTGGTAGGCGGAGCCGCCGTCGGCGGCGCTTCCGCACTCGACCGGCGCACCACCGGCGCACAGGCCGACGACAAAGTGATGGCGCTGCGGATTGAAAACACCGCCTCCACCTACCTGCGCCAAAACAACCAAACACAGGGCTTCGAGCCCAAGCTGTCGGTGGTGAGCTACAACCGCCACGTACTCTTGCTGGGTCAGGTCGCCACCGAGGCAGAAAAAGCCTTTGTCGAGCAAGTCGCCCGCTCGGAGCAGGCAGTGCAGCAAGTCTATAACTACATCGACGTCGCCCCGCAGGCGCGCACGTTCGGCAACGTAACCGCCGACACCTGGAGCACCACCAAAGTACGCACCACCTTGCTCGGCATCCAGGGCGTGTATCCCGGCCGCGTGAAAATCGTGACCTATGACAACGTAACCTACGTGATGGGCATCCTCACCCCCACCGAGCAAGCCGCCGTCACCGAAAAAGTCAGCACCACCGCAGGCGTGCAAAAAGTGGTGACCCTCTACCAAAACTACGACCAATAATCCGACAGGCCGTCTGAAACCCATTCACATTCACAAAAACAACCTGACTGCGTTGGCCCGCCGGCTCAAAGAGAACGGCAAAACCCAGCCGCGGAAGCATCAAGCCAATCTGCTCTGCCTTGTCAGCGATTTTTACGAATGAGTATGAAACCGTTCAGACGGCCTCAAAACACGGGAACCGCACATGTCCGGACAAAACAAAAAAACAGCCGCTTTCAGGCTCACGCCCAAACACCTGCTGCTGGCCGCCTTTGCGGTGGTCATCATCGCCATTGCCGCCCTGCTGGTCGGCGTATTCCAAACGCTCAACCGCCCGCAGGAAACCGCCGCACCGCGCCCCGCCGGTGAAAACACCGTAGAAATCTGGTCGCCCCGCGGCGCCAACAGCCCCGCCACCACCGGCACAGTGATCAACGCCCCCAACATTCCGGGCAGCCAGCTGCCGCCGACGGCAGAAACGCAACCGGACAGCAGCGAAGGCACAACCGCCGCACAGCAGCGCCGCACTGCCCCGGCAGCGCAAGCCGCCCCGGCGGAAACCCCCGTGCGCCCGCTGCCTGCACCGGCGCCCGCTCCAATCGAGCAAGCCGCTGCCGAGCGCCCTGCCGCACCCACACAACAAGCCGCGCCTGCACCGCGCCCTGCACCACAACCCGCACAGCAACCCGCCGCACCGCGCCAGCAGCCGAAAGACGTGATGGACAACTTGTTCTGACCACGTATCGCAAACAAAGGCCGTCTGAAACCGATATTTGGGTTTCAGACGGCCTGATGCCTTGGAATCCATAAAATATAGTCGGAGAAATTAGATTCTGATACAAGGCGGCGAGCCGCAGACAGTACAGATAACGTGAGTTCGGGATAAGCAAGTGAAATCCCCTTTGATTTTCAGAAATATATTTCTCCTTGAGGCAGACAGAATCCGTAAGGATTCGTCATTCCCGCGCAGGCGGGAATCCAGTAGTCGGGTTTCAGAAACTTTGAAAACATTGCGGAAATGTCAGGCTTCTGGATTCCCGCCTGCGCGGGAATGACGAAAATCTGGCGATTTTCTGTCTATGAGGTGCATACGTTTATGAAAACAATAAGAATATCTTAAATGCTTATCCCGAACTCACGTTATCTGTACTGTCTGCGGCTCGCCGCCTTGTATCAGAATCTAATTTCTCCGACTATAACCGTCGCACCCGCGCAGGCGGGTGCCCAGTCTGAAGCACAGCTTCAGTTTAAACCCGGCAGCCCTATCAATTGCCAAGCTTTTAATTTATATTGTGTTTTGAAATTTAAACCATGAGCGGACAAGCAAAGCCAGGCTTTGCACTGGGCACCCGCCTGCGCGGGTGCAACGGGTAGGGGAATTTTGCAAACGTCTCGGCCTTTGTTCAAACCGGCGTCAAATACCCATCAGCGGAATCAGCAGCGGCACCAGCGCCGCGGTCAGCACGCCGTTGAAAATCAGCCCCAGGCTGGCGTAAGCAGCAAACTTGCGGCTGCGTTCCAGCGCCGCGCTGATGCCCATCGCATGTGAAGCCGCGCCGATGGAGATGCTCTGCGACGTAGGCGTGCGGATGGTGCTTGCCTGCAGCAGCTTAAAGCCAATCATCTGCCCCATCATCCCCGCCAGAATCACCGTGGCCGCAGTGATGGCGGGGATGCCGCCGATGGTGCGGGTGATTTCGATGGCAATCGGGTTGGTGACCGATTTGGCCGCCAGCGACAACACCACTTCCCGATCCGCCCCCATCCATTTGGCAATGTATACGCCGGTCACAATGCCGGTGATGCTGCCCGCGCCCTGTGAGGCAAGTATCGGCAGCCACTGGCTGCGGATTTTTTTCCAGTTGAGATAAAGCGGCACCGCCAGCGACACCACCGCCGGTTTCAGCCAGAAATCAATCATCTGCCCCGCTTCGTAATAGGTGGCGTAATCAATGTCGAAAATCTGCAGATACACAATCATGCTGGTGGAGCTGAGTACCACCGGATTACACAAGATGCTGCCTGTGCGCGCGCGCAGGACATTGGTCAGCCAATACACGGTCACCGTCAGAAACAGCAATACCGCCGGATGCGAGAGCATACCCATCACCAATACCTCCGCACCAGCTCATGCACTTTGCCGCTGACAAACAACACCAGAAACGTGCTGACAATGGTGGCGGTGAAAATCGACAGAAAATCGCGCCCGACCACGTCCAGATAGCTCATCACCGCCACGCAGGGCGGCACCAGAAACAGCGCCAGATTGCCCATCAACACATCCACCATCTGCTGCAACCACGAGGCCTTGACCCAGCCTGCCTGCAGGGCGGCAAACAAAAAACCCATGCCGATGATGCTGCCCGGCAGCTTGATGCCGGTAAAATAAACCACGCCCTCGCCCAGCGCCAAAAAGCCGAAAATAATGCTCAACGCGCGAATCATGCCCTTCCTCTCTTGTTCTTGTCTGTTCCGCCGGTCTGCTCGGCCATCTTGTTAAACTGTGTAAATCATAACCTGACAAAGGCCGTCTGAAAAGCCTTGCCGTGTTTTATAGTCGGAGAAATGAGATTCTGTACTGTCTGCGGCTTGCTGCCTTGTCTCAATCTAAATTGAAACGACTATAATATTGCCCAAATCACAAGGAAGCGGCGGTTTTCACCCTTAAAAACACCCCGATGCGATGCCATCTTTTCCGGCAGGCCGAGCCCGTTGCAAAATACTTTTCCCTTGAAAATATCCATTGAATCCGTCATTCCGGCGCAGGCCGGAATCTATTTCTTTCAGATTCAGTTGATTGATTTTAAATGAGTTTTGTATTTAACCATAGATTCCGGCCTGCGCCGGAATGACGAGGCTGATGCTTTTTTGATGCAGTAAGAAGTATTTTGCAAAGGTCTCAGGCCGTCTGAAAAGATTTCCACCGGCAACCCGACACAGCCGCAAAACAAAAACGGAACCCGCTGGCGGATTCCGTGGCAACAGCCGAAACAGGGCAAGCGCGCCGTTATTTCCGATACGGATTTTCCAACCCGGCCACCAGCGCCTGCAGATAGCCGCGCAGTTGCGCCTCGCTGCAACCCATCAACAGCGCGTCTTCAAACGCATCCTGCGCGGTTTGGTAAAGCTCGCTCATGTTTTCCGTCATCACTTTCACTTTTTCGGTACACGATACGATTTCACCGTCATCACTGTACCATTTCGGCATTTCAGGCATGCTCATGCTGTTGTATCCTTACTGTAAAAAGCGCGAGGGGTCGTTTTTCTTGACCCGGCGGGCGGTCACGTATTTGCTGTTCCAATATTTGTTGCCAAGGCTGGTGATTTCGATGCGCTTGCCGGTGCGCGGCGCGTGGATAAAGCGGTTGTTGCCGATATACAGCCCCACATGCGAAATCCGCCGCCCGACGGTATTGAAAAACACCATGTCGCCCGGCTGCAGCTCGCCGCGCCCCACCGACACGCCCATGCGCGCCTGCTCGGCCGATGTACGCGGCAGGCTGATTTGCATGCTGCGGCTGAAGATGTGCTGCATAAAGCCGCTGCAGTCGAAGCCGGTGCTGGCCGAAGTGCCGCCGTAGCGGTAGGCCACGCCCAAGAGACCCATGGCGCTGCTGATGAGGCTGTCGGCGTCGGCGCGGCTGATTTCGCGGCTTTCAAGCTGGCCGGCGGTATTCTGGCGGTTAATCAGGTTTTCCAATTCGTCTGCCTGCGCCAGGCCGACGCCCGAACACAGCAGACCGATTAAAGTAGAAGCGACAAAACACAATCGTTTCAAATTATTCATGCATTCAATTTCCGTAAAACCGTAAAAGCTCCGTTCGGAAGCTTTCTTTATTCAATGTTTCCTTTCAGACGGCCTCCGTCATATAGTCGAGAAATGAGTTTCAGAATCTCATTTCTCCAACCATACTGCGGATGCAGGGATTTCGCGCAGAAGCGCGCCCGTTATGTTATGCTTGTTTTCATTATCCAGCCGCCACAATACAGCAAAAATCATGATGATTCCAACTTTACTTGCCATGCGCGATTTCGCCCGGATGCGCGAAATCATCGCCATCCTGACCAAATACGGTTTGGGCGAGTTTGTCCAGCGCATCAAGTTATCGCACAAAAGCATCAGCAGCGACAGCGGCCCCGCGCCCGAAAGCCGCTACATGAGCACGCCGCGCCGCTTCCGCATGGCGTTTGAGGAATTGGGGCCGACTTTTGTCAAACTCGGGCAGGTATTGTCGACGCGGGTCGACATTTTCAATGCCGAATGGATTGAAGAATTTGAGCAGCTGCAAAGCAACGTCACGCCGATTGCCACCGCCGACATCCGCGCCCTGATTGAATCGCATCTGGGGCAGCCGGTGCAGGACGTATTCCGCCACATCGACCCCAAGCCCATCGGCAGCGCCTCGATTGCGCAGGTGCACCGCGCCGAATTGGTGAGCGGCGAAGTGGTGGCGGTGAAAATCAAGCGCCCCGACATCGACGCCACCATCCAGGCCGATTTGCGCATCCTCACCCATCTGGCCAGCCTGATTGAATCGGAAATCCCCGAAGCGCGCCGCTACCAGCCGGTGCAGATGGTGCAGTATTTCGCCCGCAGCCTCGCCAAGGAAACCGATTTATCGGTGGAATTGCGCTACATGCAGCGCTTCGAGGCCACCTTTGCCAACCACGAATACATCCACATTCCCAAAGTTTACCAAGAATATTCCAATCGTCATATCCTTGTACAGGAATACATCAGCGACACGCTGCTGCAAAACGTGCCGCCCGACAGCCTGCCCGCCCCCACGCGGCGCCTGCTGGCCAACCGCATCACCGACACCCTCTTCACCATGATTCTGAAGCAGGGCTTTTTCCATGCCGACCCGCATCCGGGCAATATTTTCATCAACGATGAAGGCCGCATCACCTTTATCGACTTCGGCCTCGTCGGCCACCTCAGCAACACCCGCCGCCGCGAAATCATCGACCTGATTAACGCCCTCTCCCACCATGACCAGTTCACCATGCAATATGTATTAAGCAACTGGGCGCAGGGCGAATTGCCCGATGAAAACCTGCTCGGCGCCGACGTGCTCGAGATGCTGCTCAACTACGAACACACGCCCATGCGCGATCTGCGCATCAGCCAAGTCATCAACGACATCACCCAAATCATGCGCCAGCACGGCCTGACCCTGCCGGGCGATTTGGTGATGCTGTTCAAAACCTTGATTACCCTCGAAGGCGTGGTGAAAAAGCTCGACGGCAGCGCCGAATTGCTGGAGCAGGCCAAGCCGATTGTGGCCGAAGTGTTCAAAGAGCGCGCCTCGCCCGAGCATATATTGCGCAAGGGCAAGATGCACGCGCAAACCGTGGTGCAGGCGCTCGACGAGCTGCCGCAAAACCTATTCCGCCTCAGCCGCCGCATCCAGAAAGGCCAGTTTGTGGTCAATCTGGATTTCAAGCGCGGCGAGCAGTTTATCCACCAGCTCGACAAAGCCACCAACCGCCTCACCATGGGCATCGTCACCGCCGCGCTGATTATCGGTTCCTCCATCGTGATGAGCATCGACACCGGCCCGAAATTCATCGGCTTTCTCGGCTATCTGCTGGCATTTACCAACAGCCTGTGGATTATCTGGTCGATTTGGCGCTCCGGCAAACACTGACCGCACACATCAGGCCGTCTGAAAAGCCGCGTTGTTTTTTTCAGACGGCCTGTCACATTGTTATCAATTGGTCATAAAAAGCCGTTATACTGGAAAGCTGAATAGCCGTAACGCAATATAGTCGAAAGAAATAAGTTTCTGCTACGGCGTTAGCTCGCCTTGTATCAGAATCTCATTTCTCCGACTATACTTTTAGAGAAAATATCATGCCCGAACAAAACCGCCTCCTCTGCCGCGAGCTGAGCCTGCTCGCCTTCAACCGCCGCGTACTCGCCCAGGCGCAAGACACCCGCGTGCCGCTGCTGGAGCGGCTGCGCTTTTTGTGCATCGTTTCTTCCAACCTCGACGAATTTTTCGAAGTGCGCATGGCCTGGCTCAAGCGCGAGCAAAAAGTGCGCCCGAATATCCGCCTCGACAACGGCAAGACCCCGGCGCAAACCATTGCCGCCGTCTCTGCCGAAGCGCATGCCATCATCCAGGAGCAATACGCCCTGTTTAACGACGAATTGCAGCCCGCGCTCGGCCGCGAAGGCATTCATTTCTACCGCCGCCGCAACTGGACGCCCGCGCAGCGCGCCTGGATTGAAGACTATTTCAACCGCGAACTGCTGCCGATTCTCACCCCCATCGGCCTCGATCCCTCGCACCCCTTCCCGCGCCCCCTCAACAAATCGCTCAATTTCGCCGTCGAGCTCGAAGGCAAAGACGCCTTCGGCCGCGCTTCCGGCATGGCCATCGTGCAGGCGCCGCGCATCCTGCCGCGCGTGTTGCAGCTGCCGCACGACATTTGCGACGGCGACGACGGCTTCGTGTTCCTTTCCTCCATCCTGCACGAATACGTTTACAAACTCTTCCCCGGCATGAGCGTCAAAGGCTGTCACCAGTTCCGCCTCACCCGCGACAGCGATTTGATTGTCGACGAAGAAGACCTGAAAAACCTGCGCACCGCCATCCAGAGCGAATTGCACGACCGCGAATACGGCGACGGCGTGCGTCTCGAAGTGGCCGACACCTGCCCGCCCCATATTTACGAATTCCTACTCGGCCATTTCAAATTGCAGGAAACCGAGCTTTACCAGGTCAAAGGCCCGGTCAACCTCGTGCGCCTGATGGCCGTGCCCGACATGGTCAACCGCGCCGACCTGAAATTCCCGCCGCGCAGCGCCAGCCTGCCGCGCCGCCTGCGCAAAGGCCTGTCGGTGATTGACGCCGTGCGCCGCGCCGACATTCTGCTGCACCATCCTTATCAATCGTTCGAACCGATTGTGCGCTTTATCCACGAAGCCGCCGCCGACCCCCATGTGGTCGCCATCAAAATGACCATCTACCGCACCGGCACCGATTCCGAGCTGGTGCGCGCGCTGATGAAAGCCGCACTGGCAGGCAAACAGGTTACCGTGGTGGTGGAACTGATGGCGCGTTTCGACGAAGCCAACAACGTCAACTGGGCGCAACAGCTCGAAAACGCCGGCGCCCACGTGGTCTACGGCGTGTTCGGCTACAAAGTGCACGCAAAAATGGCACTGGTGGTGCGGCGCGAAGACGGCCAGCTCAAGCGCTACGCCCACCTCGGCACCGGCAACTACCATCAGGGCACCTCGCGCATCTACACCGACTTCGGCCTGATGACCGCCGACGAGCAAATCACCGCCGACGTCAACACGCTCTTCATGGAAATCACCGGCCTCGGCCAGCCCAGCCGCCTCAACAAGCTTTACCAAAGCCCGTTTACGCTGCACAAAATGATTACCGACAGCATCGAGCGCGAAGCGGAACACGCCAAGGCAGGCCACCCCGCCCGCATCGTCGCCAAGATGAACTCGCTCATCGAGCCCGGCATCATTGAAGCGCTTTACGCCGCCAGCGGCGCCGGTGTCGAAATCGACCTCATCGTGCGCGGCATGTGCGCCCTGCGCCCCGGTGTGCCCGGCCTTTCCGACAACATCCGCGTGCGCTCCATTATCGGCCGCCAACTCGAACACTCGCGCGTGTTTTACTTCCTCAACGGCGGCGAAGAAAACACCTACATTTCCAGCGCCGACTGGATGGGGCGCAACTTCTTCCGCCGCATCGAAACCTGCACCCCGGTCGAACAGCCCGAGCTCAAGGCGCGCGTCATCCGCGAAGCGCTCACCCTCGCGCTGGCAGACAACCAGCAGGCCTGGCTGATGCAGCCCGACGGCAGCTACATCCGCGCGCCGTTTGCCGAAGGCGACACGCCGCTAAGCCTGCAAAACGATTTATGGGCAGAATACGGCGCCTGATGTCTTGACAAGCAAGAGGCCGTCTGAAAGCGTTCAGACGGCCTTTTATAGCCGTTCCGTTAGTTTGATACAGCGTTGCTGCGCCTTGCCGTAATATAGTCGTTTCAATTTAGATTGAAACGACTATATTCATCGTATCAAATCTGTTTACACGCCGCACAGCAATTCGTTCACGCTGGTTTGGGCGCTGGTTTGGGCACGGGTTTTGGCGTCGACTTTTTTCACAATCGCGGCACAGCTGTAGCGTGGGCTGTGCCCACGAAAACATCACAAAACAGCCCGCCCGCAGCATGTTGAAACGCTTCTGCAATCGCTACACACAAGGTTAAACAAAAACGCGGGCTTGAGCCCGCGCTACTGATATCTTGACAGGCAAGAGGCCGTCTGAAAGCGTTCAGACGGCCTCTTGCCTGTTTTCAACGTTTCCGCTTACACGCCGCGCAGCAATTCGTTCACGCTGGTTTTGGCGCGGGTTTTGGCATCCACTTTTTTCACAATCACGGCGCAATAGAGGCTGTATTTGCCGTCGGCAGAAGGCAGGCTGCCCGATACCACCACCGAACCGGCAGGCACGCGGCCGTAGTGAATTTCGCCGGTTTCGCGGTCGTAGATTTTGGTGGATTGGCCGATGTATACGCCCATCGAAATGACGCTGCCCTCTTCCACAATCACGCCTTCGACGATTTCCGAACGTGCGCCGATAAAGCAGTTATCTTCAATGATGGTCGGGCTGGCCTGCAAGGGCTCGAGCACGCCGCCGATGCCGACGCCGCCGCTCAAATGCACGTTTTTACCGATTTGCGCGCAAGAGCCGACGGTCGCCCAGGTATCCACCATCGCGCCTTCATCGACATACGCGCCGATGTTGACGTAAGACGGCATCAACACCACGTTTTTCGCCACAAAGCTGCCTCGGCGGGCAACGGCACCGGGCACGGCGCGGAAACCTGCGGCCTGGAATTCTTCACTGCTCCAGTCGGCAAATTTGGTCGGCACTTTGTCGAAATATTTGTTGACGCCGTCGTTTTGCACTTCGTTGTCGGCAATGCGGAACGACAACAACACCGCTTTTTTCGCCCACTCGTTCACTTTCCACTCGCCCACGCCCAAACGCTCGGCCACGCGCAATTCGCCCGAATCAAGCTGGCGCAGGGTTTCCAATACCGCGGCTTTCACTTCGGCGGTGACGGTGGCGGGGGTGATGTCAGCGCGGTTTTCAAACGCGGTTTCGATGATGTTTTGCAATGACATGGTTTTCCTTTCGGTCAATAAATCGTTTGGCGGCATTATAACCGAAATGCGTTACACCCGCCGTTTTGGCTGATTGTTTTGCGCTATCGAGGCCGTCTGAAAACAGCGCTTCAAGCCGCCAGAATATCGTAGAGCAAACCCGGCGCAATCAGGATAAACAGCAAGCTGCAGATGCGGTTGAGCCACAACAGGCGCGAGCCGCTCTGCAACCAGCCCCACCTGCCTGCCTGTCGCACGCACGCCCCGCATGTTCCACAAAAATGCCTTGTTTTCCCCGCACATCTTGTGGCTTTTGCACAATGACAAGCCTTGCCGCCACTCGTATGATTTGCCCATAAAAGCTTTCTTTTTCAGGAGCAGAACCATGAACCCAAGCCAAACCGAAGCGCCCTTATACATCAAGGTGCACGACAGCGATAATGTCGCCATCATCGTCAACAGCGGCGGCCTCAAGAAAGGCGCCGCCTTTTCAGACGGCCTCACGCTGGTTGAAGACATTCCGCAAGGCCACAAAGTGGCGCTGACGGACATCGCCGCCAACGCCGAAATCGTGCGCTATGGCGAAATCATCGGCTATGCCGTCAAAGCCATCCCGCAAGGCAGCTGGATAGACGAATCGCTGGTGGTGCTGCCCGAAGCGCCACCCTTGGCCAGCCTGCCCCTGGCCACCCGCCCCGCGCCCAAGTTCGAGCCGCTGGAAGGCTACACCTTCGAAGGCTACCGCAACCAAGACGGCAGCGTCGGCACCAAAAACCTGCTCGGCATCACTACCAGCGTGCATTGTGTGGCGGGCGTGGTGGATTATGTGGTGAAGATTATCGAGCAGAAATTGCTGCCGAAATATCCGAATGTCGACGGCGTGGTCGGCCTCAACCATCTCTACGGCTGCGGCGTGGCAATTAACGCGCCTGCGGCGGTGGTGCCCATCCGCACCATCCACAATATCGCGCTCAACCCGAATTTCGGCGGCGAAATCATGGTCGTCGGCCTCGGCTGCGAGAAGCTGCAACCCGCGCGCCTATTGGAAGGCACGCCCGACACCATCCCGATTCAAACCGAATCCGCCTCCATCACCAGCCTGCAAGACGAGCAGTTCCACGGCTTTGAAGCGATGGTGGCCTCGATTTTGGCAACGGCAGAGCAGCATCTGGCCAAACTCAACGCCCGCCAACGCGAAACCTGCCCGGCGTCCGAACTGGTGGTGGGCATGCAGTGCGGCGGCAGCGACGCCTTCTCCGGCGTCACCGCCAACCCGGCGGTGGGCTACGCCTCCGATTTGCTCGTGCGCTGCGGCGCGACGGTGATGTTTTCCGAAGTAACCGAAGTGCGCGACGCCATCCACCTGCTTACCCCGCGCGCCGCCACCCCCGAAGTGGGTAAGCGCCTGCTCGAAGAAATGCAATGGTACGACGATTATCTGAATGTAGGCCAAACCGACCGCAGCGCCAACCCCTCGCCCGGCAACAAAAAAGGCGGCCTCGCCAACGTGGTGGAAAAAGCGCTCGGCTCAATTGCCAAATCCGGCTCCGGCGCGATTGTGGAAGTGCTCTCGCCCGGCCAGCGCCCCACCCGCCGCGGCCTGATTTACGCCGCCACCCCCGCCAGTGATTTCGTTTGCGGCACCCAGCAACTCGCCTCCGGCATCACCGTGCAGGTGTTCACCACCGGCCGCGGCACCCCCTACGGCCTCGCCGCCGTGCCGGTCATCAAGGTCGCCACCCGCACCGACCTGGCCGAGCGCTGGTTCGATTTGATGGATATTAATGCAGGCCGCATCGCCACCGGCGACGCGACCATCGAAGACATCGGCTGGGAAATCTTCCACTACATCCTCGACGCCGCCAGCGGCAAAAAAGTGCCGTGGTCCGACCGCTGGGGGCTACACAACGCGCTGTCGGTATTCAATCCCGCGCCGGTGACCTGATTTCATTGCCCGCACGACAAAAGGCCGTCTGAATGCTTTTCAGACGGCCTTGGCATATCTGCTTCGATCAATACGAAGCTTCCCTTAATAAACGTACGTGGGTTCGGGATAAGTAAATGAAATATCTTTTTGATTTTCAAAAATATATTTCTCCTTGGGGCAGACAGAATCCGCAAGGATTCGTCATTCCCGCGCAGGCGGGAATCCAGTAGTCGGGTTTCAGAAATCTTGAAAACATTGCGGAAATGTCAGGCTTCTGGATTCCCGCCTGCGCGGGAATGACGAAAATCTAGCGATTTTCGGTCTGTAGAGTGCATACATTTCTGAAAACAATAAGAATATCTGAAATGCTTATCCCGAACTCACGGAAACGTATATAACGTGAGTTCGGGATAAGGGCTTACCGGATTTTCCGGCCTGCTTTTTGCGGGGGCGTATTATTTCACCCGTTTTCCCTGCAGCAACACATTGCCTTTATCGTCCAGCATTTTCAGGCGGCGGCCTTCGAAACGGTAGCCGCGTACCTGCGGCAATACCTGCCCCAAACCCCGCTCGATATCCATTTTCTCGCAGGCCATGCGGGTGGAGGCGATGTTGCTGAAGCTGATGGCCTGCGTGTCTGCCTGCAGGCTGTAATGGCCGAAAATCTGGTTGCAGTCGGTTTGGGCGCTGAATTGCGGGTTGACGCTGTAAATCGACAATACCGTCTGCGGCGTGTGAATGCTTTGCCTGGCCAGCGCAGTGAGCTGCCATTGGCCGTAAATCTGTTGCGATGGCGCGGAATTGTTCGGCACGGGTACGGCAACCGGCACCACGCAGGCTGCCAGCAGCAGCGGGAGGAATAAGGCTGCGGATTTCATGGGGTTTCCTTATGGCCGTCAAAGGCCGTCTGAACGATGACGGGCTTTAGACGGAACACGCTATTTAAAAGTTTCAGACGGCGCGGTAAACGATGGCAAAAAAGGGCATAAGGGGCAAAAAGCGGAATCAGGTTGCTTTTTTATGGCTATTTTCGCAACCCTATATTATTTCTGCAGCTTGGCTTCCTGCTCGGCTTTATGGGTGCGCAACCATTCGATGGCGGCGGCTTTTTCGGCTTCGTTGCCGTATTTGAGGTCGCGTTGGGCGCGGCGGTAGGTGGCGCGGACTTGCGCCTCTTTGACTTGCTGCGCCTGATAACTTTCGCGGTTGGCGGGAACGCTGCGTTGGCTTTGCTGCGATTGCGCCCGCGCCATGGCTTGTGCAATCAGCGCGGCGGGGTCGAACGGGGCGGCTGCGGCGGGGGTGGCGGCCGCTTTGGCTTTGGCGGCGGCTTCGCGTGCGGCCAGATAGGCTTTGCGCTCGGCGGCATCGCGGCGTTGGCGTTCGCTGCGCCATTGGTAGCGGGCGCGGGCATGTTCGGCGGCGGCGAAACGCGGGGATGCGGTTTCGGCGGGGCGGCCTGCCAGCGGCAGATAAGCTGCGGCGACGGGCTGCATGTGGATGCAGTCGACCGGGCAGGCAGGCACGCAGAGGCCGCAGCCGCTGCATTCGTCGGCAATCACGCTGTGCATCCGTTTGGATGCGCCCATGATGGCATCGACGGGGCAGGCGCGGATGCAGGCGGTGCAGCCGATGCAGACTGCCTCGTCTATCCACGCCAGCGCGGGCGTTTGCGTTTTGGCCGGAGCCAGCGGCTTTTGTTGGAGCAGGCCGGCGATATCCAGCATGACTGCCCTGCCGCCCGGTGCACAGAGATTGACGGCGGCTGCGCCTGCGGCCAGCGCTTCGGCATAAGGCAGGCAGCCCGGGTAGCCGCATTCGCGGCACTGGGTTTGCGGCAGCAGTCGGTCAAGGGCTTCGACGGTGGGATTCATGCGGCGGATTCGGTTGAAAATCAGAAGAGGCGTATTGTAACAGATTGATTGTGTTTTGTTTGTGTTTGGACAGGCATGGAAAGTATAGTCGTTTCAATTTAGATTGAGACGACTATAGTACGGCCGGGCGCAGTAACGCCGTAGTAGAGTAAGTTTTTTCACTATACGAGGCCGTCTGAACGCATTCAGACGGCCTCGGTTACCTGCCTGAGTCCCAATCAGTTGATGACATAGCCGCGCAGATATTGACTGCGCTCGCGGGTCATGCGGGTGTCGCACTGCAATTGCAGGTATTCGGCCTGCAAGGTGGTGTTGGCGCGGGCGGCAGCCTGGCGGCAGCTGTTGTTTTTGCTCTGGATCCAGCTGCGCTGCTCGCTCAGGAGGCGTTGTTGTACGGATTGGTCCATGCGGTTCCAGATGCCGTTGATTTCGTCGTCGGCGGCACGGTTGTTGCTTTTCGCCTGCTCCAGCTCGTTGGCGGAAAATGAAATTTCGTCGTTGGCCGGTGCGGCGGGCGTGAGCACTTCGGGGGCAACGGCGGCAGCCTCAGCGGAGGCCGGGCCGAATACACCGCTGGCGGCATTGTGTTCGAGAATATCTTCCGGGGCGGCCAAAGGCGGTTCGGCAAACGGTTGGTCGCGCAGGCGCAGGGCGTCTTCCAGGCTGACTGCCTGACCGTTAATCAGCAGGATGCTTTTCATGCCGTAGGGCAGGAGCGCGGCGGTGACGGTTTGGGCGGTGGCGGAGAGGCTGTTGTCTTCATAATTCACACCGGTCTGGCCGTCGGCTGCCGTCGGGGTGTAGCGCAGCGGACGGGTGAATACGCCTGCGCCGTCATAACTGAGGTTGCTGCCGCTGATGCGCTGCTGGATGATTTGGCTGACGGTCTGGTCGCCGTAAATCAGCGGGCTGTTGGCTTGCGCGGTGCTGAGAATGGCGGAGGGAATCTGGATGGAGAGCCGGGCGCTGCACACGGCGGTGTTGCCGCTGTTTTCCTGGGTCGGGTCTTCCAGTGAAACCAACAGCTCGCTGCCTGCCGCGATGATTTTGTCGGCATCCACAAACTGACGGGTGTCGTTTTGGGCAAACGCGCGCGCTTCCTGCTTGATGACTTCCTGAATATTGCTGCGCACGCTCTGCAACACGGCAGGGTCGTTGCACACGAGTTGCGCCTGCTCGTCTTTTTTGTCGCCGCAGGCGCTCAGGGCGGCGGCAATCAGGGCGGCGGTGAGTATTTTCTTGTACATGGTTTCGCCTTGGTGGGTAAAGTCGTATGCGCCATCATAGCAAAAGCGCCTGCCACGGGTAAGACGTTGCAGGCGCTTTTTGGTTCAGTTTGCGTTTTAATGCAGGATGCTGATGAAAATTTTCAAAATGGCAACATTCACCAAATCAATGAAAAACGCCCCCACCATCGGCACAATCAGAAATGCTTTATGCGAAGGGCCGAAATGTTCGGTCACCGACTGCATGTTGGCCACGGCCGTCGGCGTGGCGCCCATGCCGAAGCCGCAATGGCCGGCAGCCAACACGGCGGCATCGTAGTTGCGCCCCATGAAGGTGTAGGTAACGAAAGTGGCGTAAAGCACCATCACCAGCGTTTGCACGGCCAGAATGATGATGACCGGGCCCGCCAGACCGCTCAGCTCCCACAATTTCAGGTTCAGCAGCGCCATGGCGAGGAAAAGCGACAATGAGGCATTGCCGAACACATCGATGGCACGGTCGAACATATTGAATTTGAATCCCATCACCAAAACGTTGCGCAACACCACACCCGCGCCGAGCGCCCATACGAATTGGGGCAGGCCGCCGACATACGTGTTCATGATTTCGGCAAACGACAGACACACGGCAAACATGGCCAGCGTTTCCACCGCAGACGAGGCGGTAATCAGGCGCGGCTGGTCGCGGTTTTCGAAGGGGTCATCGATGATGTCGCCGCCGTCGGGATGGTGAACGCGGGCGGCGGCTTCGCTCAAGCGCGGGCGGTTCATCTTGTTGACCAGGCGGCGGGCAACCGGGCCGCCGATGAGGCCGCCGGCCACCAGGCCGAAAGTGGCCGCCGCCATGCCGAGACCGGTGGCGCCGGTGATGCCGTATTTGGTTTCAAACACCGAGCCCCAGGCGCCTGCCGTGCCGTGGCCGCCGGTCAGCGTGACCGAACCCGCCATCAGGCCGATGAGCGGATCCAGCCCCATTGCCGAGGCCATGCCGACACCGATGCCGTTTTGAACCACGATGAATACGCTCACAATGACCAAAAACACCACCAGCGGCACGCCGCCCGCGCGCAGGCGCGAGAAGTCGGCGCTCAGGCCGATGGAAGTGAAAAACATCAGCATGAAGGCGTCTTGCAGCGGTTTTTCAAATTTGAAACTGGCGCCGTAAAAATAGTGCAGCGCAAACAAAATCGCGGCAGCCAGAAGGCCGCCCGCCACCGGCTCGGGGATGTTGAAATTCTGCAGAAACTTGATCCGGTTGACCATCAGCTTGCCGACGAGCAAGACGACGGTGGCGGCAATCAGGGTGTAATAGCCATTAAATTCCCATTCCATACGCTTCTTCTTTCTTGTAAGGTATCGTCGGTTAACACAAAACAATCCGGGGCGGCAAGCCGCAGACAGTACATCCGGTACAACGCTGGAGCGTTTTGTGTTAATCAACTATATTGTTCTGATAATCAATAAATTGTTTTGCAAATAGGAAGAGAGATAGAGCTCCCTGAGGCCGTCTGAAAAGCAAAACATTTCGATATTAGGGGAAGAGTTAAAAGTTGTCAAAAAAAGCACACAATCGTACACATTTTTCTGCCGAATGGCGGGCGCTACTAACAGGCTGTTGCAAAAAATTGTGAAAATAAAATGTTTTGTATCGTTTTTTCTTTCAGACGGCCTTTAAAATGCGGTGTTGCAACAGACAGAAAATGTTAACAAAATAATGCAACACAGGAATATAGTCGGAGAAATTAGATTCTGCTACGGCCAGGCGAGCCAACGCCGTAGCAAAACTTACTCTCTGACTATATATGGCCAAGAAACCCATATCCGTTCATACGGCATTGCCATGTCTTGCATGAAAATGTGTTACGCAGTTATAAAGGCCGTCTGAAAACGCCAAAAAGCCCGAAGCAAAGTTCGGGCTTTGGAAAGGCATCATCCGCCGGTTTACAGCGAGTAATACATTTCAAATTCGAGCGGGTGCGGTGCCATGCGGATGCGGCGCACGTCGTCTTCTTTAAAGGCGATGTAGCTGTCGATCCAGTCTTTGCTGAACACGCCGCCGCGGGTGAGGAATTCGTGGTCGGCTTTGAGGGCTTCCAAGGCTTCTTCCAAAGAGGCGCAAACGGTCGGCACCAAAGCGTCTTCTTCCGGCGGCAGGTCGTAGAGGTTTTTATCTGCGGGGTCGCCCGGGTGGATTTTGTTTTGGATGCCGTCCAAACCGGCCATCAGCAAGGCGGCGAAGCACAAATAGGGGTTGGCCATCGGATCGGGGAAACGCGCTTCGATGCGGCGGGCTTTGCTGCTGGCAACGTGCGGGATGCGGATGGAGGCCGAGCGGTTTTTGGCCGAGTAAGCCAGTTTGGTCGGCGCTTCAAAGTGCGGCACGAGGCGTTTGTAGGAGTTGGTCGACGGGTTGGTGATGGCGTTCAACGCTTTGGCGTGTTTGATGATGCCGCCGATGTAGTAGAGCGCCATTTCGGAGAGACCGGCATAGCCGTCGCCCGCAAACAGGTTTTGGCCGTCTTTCCAGATCGATTGGTGAACGTGCATGCCCGAGCCGTTGTCGCCCATGATGGGTTTGGGCATGAAGGTGGCGGTTTTGCCGAAGTTGTGCGCCACGTTTTGGATCACATACTTCATGTCTTGCGTCCAGTCGGCGCGTTTGGTCAGGGTGCTGAATTTGGTGCCGATTTCCATTTGGCCGGCGGTGGCCACTTCGTGGTGGTGCACTTCGACCGGGATGCCGATTTCTTCGAGGATGTTCACGCAGGCAGAGCGCAGGTCTTGGCCTGAATCCACCGGGGCAACCGGGAAGTAGCCGCCTTTGACAAACGGGCGGTGGCCGGTGTTTTGGCCGTCGTAGGATTTGCCGCTGCTCCAAGCCGCTTCTTCGGAGTGGATTTTGTAGCGGGTGCCCGACATATCGGTTTCAAACTCGATGCCGTCGAAGACGAAAAATTCGGGTTCGGGGCCGAAATAGGCGGTGTCGCCCAAGCCCGAAGATTTCAGGTAGGCTTCGGCGCGTTTGGCGATGGAGCGCGGGTCGCGGTCGTAGCCTTGGCCGTTGGCCGGATCGATCACGTCGCAGGTAATCACGATGGTCGCGTCGTCGTAGAAAGGATCGATGTAGGCGGAATCGGCATCGGGTTTCAGGGTCATGTCTGAGGCTTGAATGCCTTTCCAACCGCCGATAGACGAGCCGTCGAAGGCTTGGCCGTTTTCAAACCAGTCTTCCGGGTCTTCCAGCACGATGCGGGCGGGGACGGAAACGTGTTGCTGCTTACCTTTGGTGTCGGTGAAGCGCAGATCGACGAAGCGCACTTCGTTTTCTTCGATTAATTTGACAACATCTTTAACAGACATGACAAGGCTCCTGAGGGTTAGAACATCATGATGGAAAAATTCATTGTGCCACAAGCGGCGGCTGAAAGCATGGGCGGCCGTGTAAAAAAGCAGGCAGCCGCCAAGTTTTGTAATTAAACTTCGTCTTGCCGCGGCGGTGGTTTTCAGACGGCCTCGCGATGAAGCCGCCGTGTTTCAAATGCTTAAACGAAATATAAATTCCGCCATGCAAATTGTCAACAATTTATTCTGAAATTTTTTCAAATGCCGCCAACGCAGACTTTCGTAAAACTACATACGGCGTTCAGACGGCATCCCTGCCTGTTGCCCGATGCCGTCTGAAAGCCAAAAAAACCATCCTGCGCTATAATCGGCATTATTCAAACCCCACGAGCCGCCGCCATGCCCCAGCCCGTCTGCTACGCCGTTTTCGGCAATCCGATCGCCCACAGCAAATCGCCGCAAATCCATTTGCAGTTTGCCGCCGCTGAAGGCGCAAACATCGAATACGAGCGCATCCTCGCCGAGGTCGGCGGATTTGCCGCCGCCGCCAAAGCCTTTTTTGCCGCAGGCGGACAAGGCGCAAACGTGACCGTGCCCTTCAAAACCGATGCCTACGATTGGGTGGACGAACGCTCGCCGCGCGCAGAAGCCGCCGGGGCGGTCAACACCATCATCCCGCTTGCCGACGGCCGTTTCCGTGGCGACAACACCGACGGCGTGGGCATGGTCAACGACATCATTCAGGCGCAGGGCATTTCGCTGGCGGGCAAAAATATCCTGCTGCTCGGCGCGGGCGGCGCGGTGCGCGGCGTGATCGAGCCTTTATTGGCCGAACAGCCCGCCAGCCTCACCATTGCCAACCGCAGCGCCGACAAAGCCGTCGAGCTGGCCGAGCGCTTCGGCATCAGCGCCTCGCCTTTGGCCGATTTGCCGCCCCATCATTTCGACATCATCATCAACGGCACTTCCGGCGGCTTGAGCGGCGAATTGCCCGCCGTCGATGCCGCCGTGTTCGGCGCGTGCGAGCTGGCATACGACATGGTATATGGCGCGGCGGCGGCGCGTTTTCTCGATTTTGCCCAACAATCGGGCGCGCAAAAAACTTCAGACGGCCTCGGTATGCTGGTCGGCCAGGCCGCATTTGCCTACCAACTCTGGCGCGGCTTCGCCCCCGACATCGCCGCTGTCAGCCGCTACATGAGGGAACACCATGCTTAAATGGCTGCTGGCGCTGCCGTTTGCAGCCTTCATCCTCTTCAACGCCTACGTTTACGGCAACATCATCAGCTACCGCGCCATCGCCCCCAAGCAAAGCGCGTTTATGAGCATGCGCATGAGCGAATACCGCGCCGAGGGCAAAAACATCCCGCTCGATTACCGCTGGACGGCTTACGGCGACATCTCCACCAACCTCAAAAAAGCCCTGATCGCCTCCGAAGACGCCAAATTCGCCGAACACGGCGGCTTCGACTGGAGCGGCATTCAAAACGCCATCAAGCGCAACCAGAAAAGCGGTCAAGTGCGCGCCGGCGGCTCGACCATCAGCCAGCAGCTCGCCAAAAACCTGTTTCTCAACGACAGCCGCAGCTACCTCCGCAAAGCCGAAGAAGCCGCCATCACCGCCATGCTCGAAGCCACCACCGACAAAGACCGCATTTTTGCTTTGTATTTGAATGTTATCGAATGGGCGCCCGGCGTATTCGGCGCAGAAGCCGCCTCGCAGCATTTCTATCAAAAATCCGCCGACAAACTCACCCGCCAGCAAGCCGCCCAACTCGCCGCCCGCGTACCGCGCCCGCTCTATTACGCCGCCAACCCGCGCGACAGAGGCTTGCGCAACAAAACCAACATCATCTTGCGGCGCATGGGGTCGGCGGAATTGCCGGACACAGAATAAACCGACCATGATAAAGGCCGTCTGAAATACAGGTTTCAGACGGCCTTTTTATTCATTGCGATACCATCACCTCACGAATGGCGCAAGCCTAATACGTCTTGCATGTCAAACAGACCGTTGTCGTGATTGCGCAACCACACGGCGGCGCGCACGGCTCCGGCGGCGAAGGTCATGCGGCTGCTGGCTTTGTGGGTGATTTCGACGCGCTCGCCGTCGGTGGCGAAGAGCGCGGTGTGGTCGCCGACGATGTCGCCCGCGCGCACGGTAGCGAAGCCGATGGTAGAGGGATCGCGCGCGCCGGTGTGGCCTTCGCGCCCATATACGGCGCATTGTTTCAAATCGCGGCCTAAGGCATCGGCAATCACTTCGCCCATGCGCAGGGCGGTGCCGCTGGGGGCGTCGACTTTGTGGCGGTGATGGCCTTCGATGATTTCGATGTCGTAACCTTCGTTGAGCACGCGGGCAACGGTGTCGAGGATGTGGAAGGTGAGGTTGACGCCGACGCTGTAATTGGCGGCAAACACAATCGCGGTTTGTTCGGCGGCGGCGGCAATGGCGGCTTTGCCCGCGTCATCGAAACCGGTGGTGCCGATGATGATTTTCACGCCGTGTTCGACGCATTTTTGCAGATAGCCCAAGGTCGGCTCGGGGCGGGTGAAGTCGATTAATACATCGCTGGCAGCCAAGACGGCATCGACGTCGCTGCTGATGGCGATGCCGGTTTTGAGGCCGAGCGCGAAGCCCGCATCAAGGCCGATGGCATCGGAGCCTGCGTGTTCGAGGGCGCCGCTCAACACGGTGTCGGGGTGGTTGGCAACGGCTTCAATCAAGACGCGCCCCATGCGGCCGTTGGCACCGGCGATGGCGATTTTCAATGGGCTCATGATGTGTCCTGCTTAGGGGTTGGCGGTCGGAACGGTTTGCGGCTGAATCGGGCGGTATTGCGCGGCGGCTTCGCTCAGGGCAGCGGCCTGTTCGGCCTGCATCTGCTGGATGGCGTGTTCGATGGCGTTGCCTTCGGCGCGCGCCAGCTGGTCGTTTTCAAAATAAAGGGTGAGGATGCGCTCGTCGTTTTCAATCACGCCGTTGCGGGTGGTGTAAAACACATAATCCCAGCGCTCGGCATGGAAGGGGTCGCGCAAGAGCGGCGTGCCGAGCAGGAGCTGCACCTGGTCGCGGGTCATGCCCGGCTGCAGGGAAACCACGGCGCGGGCGTCAAGCTCGTTGCCCTGCACCACTTTGAGTTTGTAGGAGGGGAAGTTGGACACACGCTCGGCGGAGCAGGCGGCGAGACCCATCAGGGCAGCCAGGGCAAGGCATAAAGGTTTGTTCACGGTTTTACCTTTCGGGGATGATGTGGTTGGGCATCAGTATGCCTGAATGGTTCCAATATGGCTATGGCGACCCGCACGCAGCCTTGATGGCGGCGCGGCAACAGCGGAAACGATGCCTTCGGGCGCTTCAATTGAAAACCTTTATCATCTGATAGTGGGCAAAGCAGTTAAAAATGCGTATTATAGCGATAATTACACCACACGGGTATGGAAACCATTATGGAAAGCAATATCGCGCAATTAAAAGACAGCGGCCTCAAAGTGACCGGCCCGCGCCTGAAAATTCTGGACTTGTTTGAAAGCCATGCGGAAGAGCATTTAAGCGCGGAAGACGTGTACCGCATCCTGCTTGATGAAGGCATCGAAATCGGCGTGGCCACGATTTACCGCGTGCTCACCCAATTCGAGCAGGCGGGCATTTTGCTGCGCCACCATTTCGAAACCGGCAAGGCGGTGTATGAGCTGAACACCGGCGGCCACCACGACCACATCGTCTGCGTGAAATGCGGTAAGGTGACCGAATTCCACAACGATGAAATCGAGAAGCTGCAAGACACCATCGCCGAGGAAAATGGCTACCGCATCGTCGATCACGCGCTGTATATGTATGGCGTGTGCGGCGACTGCCAGAAAAAAGAAAGACGCTAGTTTTCTGTTTATCCTTTGCAGACGGCCTGATGCTTCAAACATCAGGCCGTCTGAACACACGCGTTTTCCGTGAGGCCGTCTGAATATGCATATCCCCCGGCTTGATTCGAACAGCCTGTCGTTTCCCGATGTGCACGAAGCCATCCGCGAGCGCGACGGGCTGGTGGCCGTGGGCGGTGATTTGAGCGCCGCGCGCCTGCTGGCGGCCTATCCGCAGGGCATTTTCCCGTGGTTTTCAGACGGCCAGCCGGTTTGCTGGTGGGCGCTGTCGCCACGCACCGTGCTTTATCCCGACAAGCTGCACATCGGCCGCTCGCTCGCCAAAACCCTGCGCAACAAACCTTATGCGGTCACCGCCAATCAGGCTTTTGCCGCCGTCATCGCCGCCTGCGCCGCCACCCTGCGCCCGGGGCAGAACGGCAGCTGGATTACCCGCAGCATGCAGGAAGCCTATGTCCGCCTGCACGGGCTCGGCCATGCACATTCGTTTGAATGCTGGTATCCCAACGATGAAGGCCGTCTGCATCTGGCGGGCGGCTTGTATGGCGTGCAAATCGGGCGCGTATTTTACGGCGAATCGATGTTTGCCCGGCAAAGCGACGCCTCTAAAATCGCCTTTGCCACCGCAGTGCCGCACTTGGCCGAATGCGGCATTGAATTGATTGACTGCCAGATGAATACCGGGCATTTGGCGCGCTTCGGTTCGGAAGAACTGGATTTTCATGACTTTCAGACGGCCTTGCAGCGGCTGAATGCACAATCACTTGTAAAGCCCATAGCGCGTATGTTGGTGGGGATAAACCGGATAGATGTGTGATGCCGGTTCAAAAAACAGGCCGTCTGAAAAACTTTCAGACGGCCTGAGATCTTTGCAATATATAGTCGGAGAAATTAAGCTTTCTACGGCGTTGGCTCGCCGCCTTGTATTAAAACTTCATTTCTCCGACTGTATATAACGTGAGTTCGGGATAAGGTAAATACATAGACAATGCAGAAACCTGTGAAAATTCAGTAATCTGTCCTCTCTCCTATGGGAGAGTTAGAGAGAGGGCAACGCCGTTGGAGGAAGAAACATTACTTAAGCCCGAGTGTTTAGCCCTCTCCCCAACCCTCTCCTCATCCCCTGCGAGGACAAGCGGGAGAGGGAGCAAGTTACTGAAATGTCAACAGTTACTCAAAATACTTATCCCGAACTCACGTTACATAGTGGAAAAACTTAATATTTGATACAAGGCAGCAAACCGCAGACAGTACAGATAGTACGGCAAGGTGCAGCAACGCCGTAGCAGATATTAAGTTTTTTCACTATAAAAGGCCGTCTGAAACATGTTCGTTATCATGTTTCAGACGGCCTGGATACCATCCGGCTACGGCGGTTTATTGTCCTGCAGCCTGTTGCACCGCCACACTGCTTTCATCTGTGGTATAGCGCTTCAGCCCGCCACCCAAAGCCTTATAAAGATCGGCCAGGTTTTCCAGACGGGTCAGCTGGGTTGCCAGCACCGTCGAATCCGCTCCGTAGCTGCTGCGCTCGGCATCCTGCATGTCGAGTGCATTGGCCACGCCATGCCGGTAGCGCAGGTTTACCAAACGCAGATAA
This sequence comes from Neisseria sp., assembly GCA_030538415.1. GTDB lineage: Bacteria > Pseudomonadota > Gammaproteobacteria > Burkholderiales > Neisseriaceae > Neisseria. The sequence continues at coordinate 30,054 of JAUNTY010000026.1, forward strand.
TCCGCGTAAGCCTTGCTCTGTTTGGCATTGGCCGCATAAGCCTTGTCCAGCTGCTCGCGCGCCACCAGCGCATTCGACACATCCTGAAATGCGCTTTGCACGGCGGCTTCATAATTCACGATTTCCACCTGCTGCATGATTTTGGCGTAATCCAGATTGGCCTTGTTGCTGCCCCAGTTGAAAATCGGCAGCGTGATGCTGGGCGCAAACGTCCAGGTGCGGTTGCCGCCTTTAAACAAACCGCTCAGCTCGTTGGAACCGGTGCCGATGGAGCTGGTGAGGCTGATGGTGGGGAAAAACGCGGCACGGGCGGCGCCGATATTGGCATTGGCCTGTTTCAACGCAAACTCTGCCGAACGGATATCCGGGCGGTTAAGCAGCAAGTCAGACGACAAGCCCGCAGGCAGCTGGCTGATTTTGAACTGTTGGTTCAGCGGCAGGCCGGCCGGCAAATCATCGGGCAGCGGGCGACTGATTAGTAAAGCCAATGCATTGGCAGCCTGCTCGCGCGCCTGCACGGCGGTGGCGTAATCGGCGTTGGCCGACTCAATCAGCGCTTCCTGCTGGCGCAAATCCACCGCCGAAATCACACCTGCGCGATGACGCAGCTGCGCCAACTTGTAGGTGTCTTCACGGGTTTTCAATACTTTTTGCGCCAATGCCATGCTCTCTTCCGCATAGCGCTGGTTGAAATAAGCCTTCGCCACCGACGAAATCAAGGTCAGATGCGTGGCGTCGCGGCTGGCCACACTGGCGAAATAGCTTTGCAGCGCGGCTTCGTTGTTGCTGCGCACACGGCCGAACAAGTCCAGCTCATAACCGGTTACACCCAAGCCGACGCTGTAAGACGAGCTCACATATGAATTACCGGTACCGCTCAAATCACGCGCCACACGACCCCTGCTGCCGCTGCCGCTGGCATCAATACCGGGCAGCAGCGCGGCGCGGCTGATGGCGTATTGCGCGCGCACGGCTTCGGCATTCAGCGCCGCCGCACGCAAATCGGTATTGCCTGCCAGCGCCAGCTCGATCAGGCTGTGCAGGCGCGGGTCGGCAAAATAATCCTGCCAGCCCAAAGAGGCCGCCTGAATGCTGCTTTCGGCCGCAGTATCGTATTTGTAGCCCTCCGGCACATTGACTGTCGGCTGCTCATACTTCGGAATCATGGTACAGGCCGACAAGGCCGCGCTAACCATCACGGCAGTGAGCGCCGGTTTTACATTCCATTTCATCATGCTTTATCCTTGTCGTCTTTGTCATCCGGCTCATCGCCGTGCAATTCGCGTTTTTCTTCTTCACTCAAGCCCTGCTCGGCATCGGCCACGTATTTATCTACGCTTTCGGGCGTCATGCCGGCATGCTCGGAAGCCAGCGCAAACCGCTCCTGCTGGCGCTTGCTGCCTTTAAACAGCTTGCGCACGGCGGCATAGAAGCTCGGTACCAGGAAAACCGCCAGGAACGTACCGATCAGCATGCCCCAGAACACCACCGTACCAATGGCGCGCTGGCTGGCGGAGCTGGCGCCGGTGGCGACATACAGCGGCACCACGCCGAGAATAAACGCAAACGACGTCATCAGAATCGGGCGGAAACGCAGATGCGCGGCAGCCAATGCAGCCTCCATCGCGCTCTTGCCCTGCGCCTGCAAATCTTTGGCAAATTCGATAATCAGAATCGCGTTTTTCGCGCTCAGGCCGATGACCGTAATCATGCCCACTTGGAAATAAATGCCGTTGGTATAACCGCGACCCCAGGCGCCCATAACCACGCCGAGAATACCCAGCGGCACCACCAGAATCACCGCCAGCGGAATCGACCAGCTTTCATACAGAGCCGCCAACACGAGGAACACCGCCAGAATCGACAGCGCATACAACAGGTAAGTTTGCGCGCCGCCTTTGGCCTGTTCGCGTGACTGGCCGTCCCATTCGAGGCTGTAACCGCTGCCCAGCTCATCCACCAGGCGCTGGATTTCCTCCATCGCCTGACCGCTGGAATAACCGGCAGCCGGCGAGCCGGTAATCTGCATGGACGGATAGCCGTTGAAGCGCACGCTTTGCTGCTGTCCGTCCACCCAGGAAGCCGTGGCTACAGTTGACAGCGGCACCAGACCGCCGCTGGTATTCGGCACAGTCAGGTTCAGCACCTCTTCAGGCTGCATGCGCGCGTTGGCATCCGCCTGCACGATAACGCGCTGCAAGCGGCCGCTGTTGGGGAAGTCGTTGACATAAGTGGAGCCCAAAGCCGTGGCCAGCAGCGACTGCACGCTGGCAAAGCTCACGCCCTGCGCAGCCAGCGCATCGCGGTTGAACTCGATTTTCAGCTGCGGCGCGTCTTCCAGACCGGAAGTGCGCACGTCGGTCAAAATCGGACTTTGGCGCGCCTTGGCCACCAATTCGTTACGCTTGGCCAGCAAGGCGGCGTGACCGCTGCTGTTGCGGTCTTGCAGATACATGCTGAAACCCGCATTGTTGCCAAGCTCACTGATGGCGGGCGGGTTGACGGCAATGGCGAAACCATCGCGCACGGTGCCCATCAGCGCGCCGGTGATTTTGCCCGCCATTGATTCGGCATCCTCACCTGCAGCAGTACGGTCAGCCCAGTCTTTCAGCATCACAAAGCCCATCGCCATGTTTTGACCGCTGCCGGAAAAGCTGAAACCGGAAATTGCCAAAAAGTTTTCCACTTCCGGCATGGAGGTAATCACCTCGTTGGCAATTGCCATCGTGCCATCGGTGCGCTCTTTGGTCGCGCCCGGCGGCAACTGTACGCTCACCATCAAATAACCCTGGTCTTCAGACGGCATAAACGAAGTCGGAATGCGGGTAAACACGAAGCCGGCAATCGCAATCACGGCAATATAGATAATCGCCATGCGGCCGGTGCGGCGCAAAGCTTTCGCCACAATACCTTCATAACGGTGGGTGGCAGTGTTGAAATGGCGGTTAAACCAGCCGAAAAAGCCTTTTTTCTCATCGTTGTGCCCTTTGGCCACCGGCTTGAGCAGGGTGGCGCACAAGGCGGGTGTGAGCGACAGCGCGAGAAAGGCCGAGAAGGCAATCGAAATCGCCATCACCACGGCAAACTGGCGGTAAATATTACCGGTGGCGCCGGAAAACATCGCCAACGGCACAAATACCGAAACCAAAACCGCAGTAATACCGATAACCGCGCCGGAAATCTGGCTCATGGCTTTCTTGGTGGCCTGCACCGGCGGCAGGCCTTCTTCGGCCATCACGCGCTCCACGTTTTCCACCACCACAATGGCGTCATCGACCACAATACCGATCACCAACACCATGGCAAACATGGTCAACACGTTAATCGAGTAGCCCAGATACCACATGGAGGCAAACGCGCCCAACAGCGAAATCGGCACCACAATGGTCGGAATGATGGTGTAGCGGAAGTTTTGCAAGAAAATAAACATCACGATAAACACCAGCACCATCGCTTCAATCAGCGTGTGTACCACTTTTTCAATCGAAATCGATACGAATTTCGAGGTATCGTAAGGTGTGCTCCAAGTGACGCCGCTGGGCAGATAATTGGCCAGCTCGCCCATTTTGTCGCGGGTCAGCTGCGCGGTCGCCATGGCATTGCCGCTGGTGGAGAGCATGACCGCCATACCCACGGTGGGTTTGCCGTTCAAGCGGGTAGAAGCATCGTAGCTCTGGCTGCCCAAGCCGATTTGCGCCACGTCTTTCAAACGCACGGCCGCACCGGAGCTGGCGGGATTCAGAATGATGTTGCCGAATTCTTCCGCTGTGCTTAACTGGCCCTGCGAAGTGATGGTAGCCGTGATGGTCTGCCCCTGAACGGCAGGCAGCGCACCGAGCGAACCGGCGGAAATCTGCGCGTTTTGCGCGCTGATGGCCGAATTCACATCAGCAAACGACAGGTTATAACCACGCAGCTTCTGCGGGTCTACCCAAATCCGCATGGCGCGTTGCGCACCAAACAGACGCACCTCGCCCACGCCCTCGAGACGTTGCAGCTCGGGGCGGATATTGCGTTCGGCATAGTCGGCCAATGCTTCCGTAGACATGGTGTCGGAAGACAACATCACCACCATCAGGAAGTTGGACATCGATTTGGATACGGTTACACCATTTTGCTGTACCGATGCCGGCAAGGTGGATTCCACCTGCGACAGGCGGTTTTGCACGTTTACCTGGGCGATATTTTCATCGGTTTCCGGCGTAAAAGTGAGGGAAACCGTGCCGCTGCCGCTGGAAGACGCATTGGTGCTCATATAATCCAGGCCTTCCAAGCCGTTCATATTGCGCTCAATCACCGCCAACACGCTGTCTTCCATCACTTGGGCGGAAGCGCCCGGGTAGGTGGCGGTCAGCGTGATGGTGGGCGCGGCCACCGACGGATATTGCGACACCGGCAGGCTGCGGATGCCGAACAGGCCGGCCAAAATAATAAAAATCGCAATCACCCAGGCAAAAATCGGGCGATCGATAAAAAACTGAGCCATGAGTCGTCCTTATTGAGCGGCGGATGCGGCCGAAGTTTCAGAAGCGGCGGCGGCCGGAGCGGAAGCGCTGTCTTGTGCAGGCGCTGAGGCGGCTTGCGCGGCAGCTGCTTCACCGGCGGGCTGCCACTCTTTCGGCTGCACTTTCTGCGCACCGGTCAGCCCCACAATCATGGTGCCGTCCACCACCACCTTGTCGCCCGGATTCAGGCCGGCGGTGACAATCCAGTTGCTGCCCTGCTGGCTCTCTACCGTCACTTCTTTTTGCTGCAGGCTGCCGTCGGCAGTAACCACGGTCACGGTATTTTTTTCACCGCGGGTAACGGCCTGCTGCGGAATCACGAAGGCATTGTTGACGGTTGCGGCAGGCAGGCTCACGCGCACATACAGACCCGGCAGCAATACATTATCGGGATTGGGCACTTCGGCGCGCAAGGTGATTTGGCCGGTCGATTCGTCTACGGTCGGATCGGCAAACAGCAGGCGGCCTTTATGCGCATACTCGCTACCGTCGTCGAGCAGAATCGACACCTCTATCGCTCCATTGACGGCGGAAAGCGTGCCGTTGGCAATCTGCTGGCGCAGTTTCATCACATTGGTGGCCGACTCGCTGACATTGACATACATCGGATTGGTTTGCTGGATATTGGCCAACACGGTGGCATCGCTGGCAGACACCAGCGTGCCCTCAGACACGCGCGACTGGCCGATAAAGCCGGAAATCGGCGCGGTGATGCGCGAGCGGTTGACGTTGATTTGAGCCGAGCGGATGGCGGCCTGTGCGGCTTTCACCGAAGCCTCACCGGCACGCTGCGCCTGAACGGCGGCATCGTATTCCTGCTTGCTGATGGCATCGGCCTCAACCAGCGGGCGGTAGCGCGAAAGATCGGCATTGGCTTTTGCCAGCGTGGCCTGCGCGGAAGCCAAATCGGCGCGCGCGCTTTCAAGCGAGGCTGCATAAGTGGCGTCATCCAGCTGATACAGCGGCTGACCCGCACGCACATAGCTACCCTCCTGGAACAAGCGCTTGGTGATGATGCCGCCCACCTGGGCGCGTACATCAGCAGAACGGCGCGACTCCAAACGACCCGACAACTCGGTGCTCAAGGTCACGGAAGTCGGCTGCACCGTCACCACGCCCACCACAGGCGCCTGCTGCTGGGCGGCAGCTTGCTGTTGGGCGGCGCCATCCTGGCTGCCGCAGGCGCTCAGAGCGAGTGCGGCCGCTACGGCCAGCGTGGCAAAACGCAGAGTCTTGGGGGGATTCAACGTCATTATTTTTCCTATCTATCGGTGATTACATATGTGTTATTAAGAGATACAAACCCAATCGGGCTGCACAAGCATTCACAAACCGTGAATACCTGCGCAGCCGCCTTGTTGCTTTACTTCAGAGCACACAATTGCCGTCTGAATATTGTAGCTATTATACATACATGGTTGCACGTATTAAAGTTTTTTCTTATAATAACCAAATATTTTTACAAACAATAACTTTACGTCAAATCCACCATGAGAAAAACCAAAGCCGAAGCCATGAAAACCCGCGAATACCTGATGCTCGCGGCGCTCGATACGTTCTACCGACGCGGCGTGGCGCGCGCCTCGCTGCACGAAATCGCCCAAACCGCCGGCGTGACCCGCGGTGCTTTATACTGGCACTTCAAAAACAAGGAAGACCTGTTTGACGCCCTCTTCCAATATATTTTCAATGATTACAGCCAAAGCATAGCCGAAGACATCGAAAATGCCTCGCCCGACACCTGGGAAAACCTGCGCCTTGCGCTCCTGAATATGTTCGAACGCATGCAGCACAATGAAATCCACCGCAAATTCATAAGCATCCTGCACCTGAAATGCGAGCATACCGAGCAAAACGAAGCCATCGTCAAGCTGATGACGCAATACAACCGCATGTGGCACGACCAGCTCACCGCAGCCATGGAATTATGCGTGCGCCAACAAAAACTGCCGGCTGATCTGAATATCGACATGGCCTCAGTATATCTGAAATCGATATGCACCGGTCTGGCGCAAATCTGGCTGATTAATCCGGATCGCTTCGACCTGGAAACCACCGCCCCGCTGATGGTCAATACCGCCATGGACGCCCTGCAGCACTGCCCTGCCCTAAAAATGCCGAAATCATAAACCGCCCGCCCCTGCGCCGCAAACAAAATAAGGCCGTCTGAAACAGATTGTTTCAGACGGCCTTATTTATCCGGCAAGGCGCTTTAGTCGGAAAACGTCGGAATATTGCCGACACCGCAGCAGTGCAGAATAACCGGACAAACCCTCAGCCACACAAAGCGGCTTTAATCATCCTGATTGCGAATCAGCAACACAGGCACTTTCGAGCGGCGCAACACACCTTCGGCCACCGAGCCCAGCAGCAAATGCATCAGGCCGCTGAAGCCGTGGGTGCCCATGACAATCAAATCGCAATGCGACTCAGCCACTTCATCCAGCAGCACGTCTGCGATTTTGTCGCCGCCGCTTTCCAGAATTTTGGTTTCATGGTGTACGCCCGAATCATGCAGCTTCTCCGAAGCATGCTGCAATACGCGCGCACCCGTTTCCTGAACCGCATCGCGCAAAGCAGCATGGTTGGCAAATTCGGCGGCGCCCCAGTTAAATTGGGTCACGTCCACCACATGCACCGCCAACACTTCGGCATCAGACGCTGCCGCCAGCTCGCACGCCTCATCCAAGGCGCGCAAAGACGCTTTGCTGTCATCCACAGGAACCATTATTTTTCGATACATCATGGCGCATCTCCTCTCTTCGTCAACACAATAAACTTTGCAAACCTGCTTTTCTGATTAAAGCTTAACACAAAACAACACTTGTGCCACTTTGCCTATATCAAATAAATGTTACTATCAACCGACCCCACACAGGAAAACACCATGGCGCGCATCACCGTATCCCTGCCCGAAAAAATCCTCTTCCGCACCCGCATCCCCGTGCAAATCGGCGACATCAACTACGGCAACCATCTGGCCAACGACGCCGTATTGCGCCTCTGCCACGAAGCCCGCCTGCGCTGGCTGGCCACCCACGGTTTCAGCGAGCTCGATGCCGGCGGCAGCGGCCTGATTATGGCCGACACCGCCATCCAATATACCGCCCAGAGCCGCCACGGCGACGAATTGGAAATCGAATTGGGCACAGCAGACATCGGCCGCAGCGGCTTTACCCTGCTTTACCACCTGCGCCGCCCCGGCGACGGCCAAACCATCGCCAAAGTACAAACCGGCATGGTATGCTTTGATTATCACCGACAAAAAGTCAGCCAAATACCGGCCGCCCTGCAGCAGGTTCTCGAGGCCGTCTGAACCCTTACAAGGAACATCCAAATGATGAGAAGCTATAGCCCCAACAGCCCCGAAGCCATGGCACGCATCGTGTGCATGTGCATCATGGCCGACAGCGACATCGACGCCAGCGAATTCGCCGAGCTGCAACCCACGCTCTATGCCGCCGTCGGCCTGACCCAGCAGGAATTTATGCGCGTGCTCGCCCATTATCTTGAAGACGTGGTGGCCGACGCCGGAGAAGAGCGCATCAACATGCTGCAACCCGAGCGCGTCGACCGCCTGCTCGCCGAAGTCACTGACCATACCGCCCGCATCAACACTCTTGCCACCGCCCTGCGCATCTGCAAAAGCGACAACGCCCTCAACAACGCCGAACTGGCGCTGTTTCAGCACATCATGCAGCAATGGCAACTCGACCTGACCGACCTCGAAATCGAAGTCAGCCTCACCAAATAATTTCAGACGGCCTTATCGCCGCGCAAACAAAATATAGTCGTTTCAATTTAGATTGAGACAAGGCAGTAAGCCGCAGACAGTACAGATAGTACGGCAAGGCGCAGCAACGCTGTATCAATCTAACGGAACGACTATACAAGGCCGTCTGAAAACAATATGCAGTTTCAGACGGCCTTTTTAAAAACACTTCATTTACATAAATCATATAAGCCTTTGCTTTCATAATTTTTACCGACCATCCATCCGGCATTCCGACACCATGCGACTGCAACAGCTTTCCACACATCACACCGATTACCTGCAAACCCTGCAACAGCAAGGCAAGTCGCCGCACACGCTTGCCGCCTACCGCCGCGACCTCGAGCAACTCAGCCAATTCCTGCCCGAAAGCGCCGCCGCCGAAACCCCGCATCGCCGCCACTTCACCGCCGCCCTCAAAAAACTTTCCCAACAAGAACAACACCCCCGCAGCATGGCGCGCAAACTCTCCGTCTGGCGGCAATACTGCGGCTGGCTGGTGCAACAAGGTCTTCTCGAACACGACCCCACCGAAAGCCTCAAAGCCCCCAAAGCCCCCGGCCGCCTGCCCAAAGCCATAGAGCAGGAAACCCTCAACCACCTGCTCGACAACGATATCGACGACAACACCCTAGCCCTGCGCGACCACGCCATCTTCGAGCTGATGTACGGCTCCGGCCTGCGCCTCTCCGAAGTGCACGCCCTCAACCTCGGCGACATTCTGCTCAACGAAGGCTGGGTCAGCGTGACCGGCAAAGGCAACAAACAACGCCAAGTGCCGCTGGTGCAGCAAAGCATCGCCGCCCTCCGCGCCTGGCTACCGCAACGCCACGCAAACTCAAGCGAAACCGCCCTCTTCACCAACCGGCACGGCAAGCGCCTCAGCCAGCGCCAAATCCAAAACCGCCTGCGCCAATGGGCGCTCAAACAAGGCAGCCCGCAACACCTCTCGCCGCACATGTTGCGCCACAGCTACGCCAGCCACCTCCTGCAATCCGCCCGCGACATCCGCGCCGTGCAGGAATTGCTCGGCCACGGCAACCTCTCCACCACCCAAATCTACACCAAACTCGACTTCGACCATTTGGCCGAAGTTTACGACGAAGCCCATCCAAGGGCGAAGCGGCAAACCGGGAAATAATCAAAGGCCGAGACCTTTGCAAAATACTTTTTTCTTGGAAATATCCATTCCATCCGTCA
>JAUNTY010000027.1 GCA_030538415.1 Neisseria sp.
ATGACAGATGGAATGGATATTTCCAAGAAAAAAGTATTTTGCAAAGGTCTCAGGCCGTCTGAAACAGCTTGCGCGGTGGCGGGGTGTTTCAGACGGCCTTGATGGTTTGTCAAGCAGGGTTATTGGCCGTCGCGCAATTCGCGGCGCAGAATCTTGCCCACATTCGATTTCGGTAGTTCGTCGCGGAATTCGATGTCTTTCGGCACTTTATAGCCGGTCAGCTCGCTGCGGCAGAAGGCGGTGAGTTCTTCTTGGGTTAGTGACGGGTCTTTTTTCACCACGAAGAGTTTCAGCGCTTCGCCGGTTTTTTCGTTCGGTACGCCAACGCAGGCCACTTCGAGCACTTTGTCGTGATGGGCGACCACTTCTTCGATTTCGTTGGGGTAAACATTGAAGCCCGACACCACAATCAGGTCTTTTTTGCGGTCAACCAGTTTGAACCAGCCTTTTTCGTCCATCACGGCAATATCGCCGGTTTCGAGGAAGCCGCGTGCGTCGATGGCTTTGGCGGTTTCTTCGGGGCGCTGCCAATAGCCCTGCATCACTTGCGGGCCTTTCACCCACATCTCGCCGGGCTGGCCTTGTGCCACCGGATTGCCGTTTTCGTCGCGCAATTCGACGTCGGTGGAGGGCACGGGCAGGCCGATGCTGCCGGTGTAGGCGGGGATGTTAATCGGGTTGCAGCACACGCCGGGGCTGGCTTCGGTGAGGCCGTAGGCTTCGACGATGGGCGTGCCGGTGATGTTTTTCCATTTTTCGGCCACGGCTTTTTGGGTGGCCATGCCGCCGCCGAGGGTGAGCTTGAGGCCGGAGAAATCGACTTCGGCAAATTCGGGGCGGTTGATCAGGCCGTTAAACAAGGTGTTTACGCCGATGAAGACGTTGATTTTGTTGCGCTTCATGTCGCCGATAAAGCTTTTCATGTCGCGCGGGTTGGTGATGAGGATGATGCGCGAACCGGTTTGGGTAAAAATCATCAGGTTCACGGTGAGCGCGAAAATGTGATATAGCGGCAGCGCGGCGATGACGGTTTCTTCGCCGTTTTTGAGCTGGTTTTTAATCCATTCGCCCGCTTGCAGCATATTGGCGCAGATGTTGCCGTGGCTGAGTATCGCGCCTTTGGCCACACCGGTGGTGCCGCCGGTGTATTGCAGGAAGGCGGGGGTGTCGTGTTGCAAATCAACGGGCGTGAAATTTTGCGCCGCGCCTTGTTTCAAGGCCGTCTGAAAGGAAACGGCGTTGGCGATGCGGTATTCGGGCACCATTTTTTTGATTTTGCGGATGACGAAATTCATCAGCGTGCCTTTTACCGCGCCGAACATTTCGCCGATATTGGCGATGACGACGTTTTGAATCTGCGTGCGCGGCAGCACCAATTCGAGTGTGTTGGCGAAGTTTTCCAGCACGATGATGGTGGTGGCACCGCTGTCGTTGAGTTGGTGTTCCAGCTCGCGCGGGGTGTAGAGCGGATTGGTGTTGACCACCATCATGCCTGCTTTGAGCGCGCCGAAGAGGGCAATCGGGTATTGCAATACGTTGGGCATCATAATCGCCACGCGCTCGCCTTGGGGCAGCTTGAGCGTGTTTTGCAGGAAGGAGGCGAAATCGTTGACCAGCTTGCCGGTTTCGGCGTAGCTCAGCGTTTTGCCCATGTTTTGAAACGCGGTTTTGCTGCCGAATTGCTGCACGCTTTGGTCGAATACGTCGATAATCGAGGTGTAGCGGTTGAGGTCGATTTCGGCGGGAATGCCTGCTTCGTAGCTTTGCAGCCAGATTTTTTCCATATTGTTTCTCTTTAGGTTTTTTTGTGCTTGAGGCCGTCTGAAAGGAATGTTGCGGTGGTGAGGCAAGCCTTGCGGCTTGCTGCCCTCTCCCTAACCCTCTCCCGCGGGGAGAGGGAATCAGGTTACTGTTGATTGAACTTTGCCTGATGCCGTGAATATTTGTCTTCCTGCAACTTGTCCCCTCTCCCCGCGGGAGAGGGCAGCAAACCACAGGTTTGCATCAAAGCTGTTATCGTTCAGGCCGTCTGAATGCGGTAACAAGTCGCATCAAGCGTATGCTTGTTTCAGCCGTAGCGTGGGTTTTGCCCACGAAACAACCACCACAGGCCGTCTGAAACATGCTATCCGTATTTTCAGCAGAAAACGCGGGCAGAGCCCACGCTACTGGTTAAGCGTATTTTTGTTTCAGACGGCCTTTGATGCTTATCCCGTCACAATCACCGGTTTGTCGGTGCTCATAATAATGCCGCCGCCCAAACAGATTTCGCCGTCGTACAACACCGCCGATTGGCCGGGGGTAACCGCCCATTGCGGTTCGTCGAAGGTCAGTTCGATGGTGTCGTCATCGAGATATTTCAGGCTGCACGCGGCATCGGCCATGCGGTAGCGGGTTTTGCAGCTGTAACGGCCTTCGGCGGGGCGCGCGGGCAGGGTGAAGCTCAAATCGTTCATGATTAATGTGTTGGTGAACAGCAGCGGATGGTCGTGGCCTTGCACCACAATCAGCTCGTTTTTCGCCAAATCCTTGCCGGCGACAAACCACGGTTCGCCCGCGCCACCGATGCCCAAGCCTTTGCGCTGGCCGAGGGTGTAGAAAGTGAGGCCGACGTGTTGGCCGACTTTTTTGCCTTCGGGCGTAACCATGTCGCCGCTGTTGATTGGCAGGTATTTTTGCAGAAATTCGCGAAACGGGCGCTCGCCGATAAAGCAGATGCCGGTGCTGTCTTTTTTGGCGGCGGTGGGCAGTTTGGCTTCGGCGGCGAGGCGGCGCACTTCGGGTTTTTCCAAGTCGCCGAGCGGGAAAATCGCGCGTTCGAGTTGGAAAGGTTGCAAGCGGTAGAGGAAATAGCTTTGGTCTTTGTTTTGATCCAGACCTTTGAGCAGGTAATGCACGCCGCCGCGCACTTCTTTGCGGGCGTAGTGGCCGGTGGCAATCACATCCGCGCCTTGTTCGACGGCGTAATCAAGGAAGCATTTGAATTTGATTTCGGCATTGCAGAGCACGTCGGGATTGGGGGTGCGGCCTGCGCTGTATTCTTTCAGGAAATAGGCGAACACGTTGTCTTTGTATTGCGCGGCGAAGTTCACAATATCGATGTCGATGTCGATGATGTCGGCCACCGCCATTGCATCGAGCGAATCTTCCTTGATGCTGCAATATTCGTCGTTGTTGTCGTCTTCCCAGTTTTGCATGAACACGCCGCGCACTTGGTGTCCGGCTTGTTTGAGCAGATAGGCGGTGACGGAGGAATCGACGCCGCCGGAAAGGCCGACGATGATGTTTTGGGGGGTATCGGTATGCATGGTGCGGAATATGGGGCGGCGGTGCTGTTTTTAAAGCAGAGGCCGTCTGAAACAGTCAAACAAGGCAGGATTTTACCATAGAGTGAAAGTGCGGCGGTGAATCAGCCCGGTTTCGCCGGGGCGCGGCCGCAGACGGGGTCGGGTTGCGGGTTGTAGCGGATTGAAAGATGAATAAAATCAATTATTAGCCCGAAAAGATTGTTTTGTTGTGACGGATGTTATGCCGGATGAAAGCTTTGCGGTGATTTTGGCGGGCATAAATGCCTGTAGAATTTTCTTTTTTTTACATAAAAAGGAGTTGTGGGTGGAATTTGTGTAAACATTTATTAATATTTGGCGCATTTTGTAGCGTTGTGTTATAAAGCTCCTCTGGCAATTTTATGATAAAAAAGTGATATCAAGGAGATTTTATGCTTACTGTCATTGGTTTGGCGATTATTTTGGTTATCGTCGTGCTTCTTCTGGCCGAAAAGGTGTCGCCGGTAATCTGCATGGTATTGGTGCCGCTGGTCGGCGCGGTCGTGGCCGGTTTTGATTTTGAAACCATTTCCCAGTTTTACAGCAAGGGCATCGGCTCGGTTACGCAGATTGTGGTGATGTTTGTGTTTGCCATTCTGTTTTTCGGCGTGATGAACGATGTGGGTTTGTTTGACCCGATGATACGCGGCATGATCAAGCTTACCCGCGGCAATGTGGTGGCGGTCACGGTGGGCACGGTGATTGTGTCGGTGATTGCCCAGCTCGACGGCGCGGGCGCTTCCACGTTTTTGTTGGTGGTGCCGCCGCTGTTGCCGCTCTACAAGCGCTTGCGCATGAATCCTTATCTGCTGTTTCTGCTGCTGGCGGCCAGCGCCGGCCTGATTAACATGCTGCCGTGGGGCGGGCCTTTGGGGCGTGTGGCCACGGTGTTGAGTATGGATGTGGTGGAATTGTGGAAACCGTTGATTATCGTGCAGGTTATCGGCGTGGTCATGTTGTTGGTGCTGGCGGTGTTTCTGGGTTTGCGCGAGCAGCGCCGCATCCGCGCGGCTTACCCTGATGTTCAGGCCGGCCCGCTCACTGCGGCTGCCGAGCGTCTGGGCGAGGCGCATGAAAAACACCGCGGCGACAGCCAGGATGAAGAAGCCGCCATTACCCAGGAATGGGAAGAAACCGGCAGCGCCGAGCGCAAGGCCTTGCTGCGCCCGCATCTGCGCTGGGTAAACGCGCTGATTTTCCTCTCAGCGCTGGCGGTGTTGGTGTCGGGCATTTTCCCGCCGGGCTATGTGTTTATGATTGCGCTCTGTATCGCGCTGGTTATCAACTATCCCAAGCCGCATATGCAGATTGAACGCATCACCGCCCACGCAGGCGGCGCGGTGATGATGGCCAGCATCATTCTGGCGGCGGGCACGTTTCTCGGTATTCTGAAAGAATCGGGCATGCTCAATGAAATTGCCGTGGCGCTGGTGAGTGTTTTGCCCAATTCGCTGCTGCCGTATCTGCACATCGCCATCGGCATCATCGGTATTCCGCTGGAGCTGGTGTTGAGCACCGATGCTTATTATTTCGCACTTTTCCCGGTGGTGGAACAAATCACCAGCCAGGCCGGTGTGCTGCCTGCTTCTGCGGGCTATGCGATGATTATCGGCAGCATCGTCGGCACGTTTGTCACGCCGTTTTCTCCCGCTTTGTGGATGGGGCTCGGCCTCGCCCGCCTTTCCATGGGCCAGCATATCCGCTATTCGTTTTTCTGGGTGTGGGGCTTCTCGCTCTTGCTGCTGCTGGTTTCTTACATGATTGGCGTATTTTGAATGAGTAATGCCAAAAGGCCGTCTGAACGTTCAGACGGCCTTTTTTATATACGTGTTTATATACGTGAATTCGGGATAAACATTTTAAGCATGGTGGATTAAAATAAGAAGCCATCCGGGGCGGAGCTGATTGACTTAGTTGTTTCAGTATTTTAGCGAACCGTTCTCTTTAGGTTGTGTCGCAATCGGCTGTTTTTTGGAATTGCGCGGACTACAAACAGGAAAATACATGAAATATTACGCTGTTATCGGTGCATTGCTGCTTGGCGGTTGTGTGTATGCCGAAACCCCGTACGGGCGTGTGGCTGCGCTGGATTTGCCGCTAGAGAGCCAAACCACGGTAAATAAAACCGTTACCATCAACGCGCCGCCGGGCACCACGGTGATTTATCAGGACGCCGAGCCGGTGGCTTACCCGCTGCGGCGGCCGCGTTACCGCTATTGAATTGATGAAAAGTGGGTTTGGGATAAGCCAATTGTTTTGAGAAGATGGAAATCTTTGATTGCTCAAGGTATCGGTTGATTCTGTAAAACGGGACCGAGGCCTTTGCAACAAAATAACCGCCGCACCCGCCTGCGCGGGTGCGGCGGTTATTTTGTTGCAAAGGTCTTAGGCCGTCTGAAACATTCAGACGGCCTTGTTTTTGATGAAGCGTTGTTTAGATATCAAACGCACTTTGTTCGTCGGTGGCGCGAATCATGCCTGCGGCGACGGTGTGGTGGCTGGCTTCGTCAATCAGGATAAATGCGCCGGTGGCGGGGTTGTCGGCGTAGGTGGTGGCCGTGAGCGGCTGCTGGGTTTTCAGGCTGACGCTGCCGATGTCGTTGAGCTTGAGTTCGTTGGCCGACTGCACGTGGCTGAGGGTGTGTACGTCCCAAATATAGGAAATATCGCTGATTTTGACGGCGGTGGTTTGGGTAGCGTGTTTCAGCAGGTATTTGCGGCGCAGGTTGAGCGGGGTTTCGTCAAACCAGCACAACGAAGCTTGAAACTGCTGGCTCGGGCGGGCGGGGTGGCCGGCGGCGAGGATGCTGTTGCCGCGCGAGATGTCGATGTCGGTATCGAGCGTGAGGGTGAGGGTTTCGCCGGCGACGGCATGACCGGTTTCGCCGTCGGGGTTATAAATGGCGCTGATGCGGGCGGTTTTGCCGGAGGGCTGGACGATGACTTCGTCGCCCGTGTTCAGACGGCCTGATTCGAGGCGGCCTTGGTAGCCGCGGAAATCATCGCTGCTGCTGCCGTCTTGGCGGGCGACGCGCTGCACCGGAAACTGGGCGGGCAGGCTGTCGCGCCGGGTGCCTGCCACGGGCAGGGTTTCGAGCAGCGGCAGCAGCGGCAGACCGCTATACCACGGTGTGCGGGCGCTGCTGCTGACGATGTTGTCGCCTTCCAGCGCGCTGATGGGCAGATAATGGATGGCGGCTTCGAGGCCGATTTGTCGGGCTAATCCGGCGTAGGCTTCGGTGATGGCGCGGTATTTGGCTTCGTCGAAATCAAGCAGGTCGAGTTTGTTGACCGCCACAATCACGTTAGGGCAGCCGAGCAGCTTCAAAATCGCGCTGTGGCGGCGGGTTTGCGGCAGCAGCGTGGCGGGCGAGGTGGAAAAATCAACGCGGGTGGCGTCGACCAATACGATGGCGGCGTCGGCGGTGGAGGCGCCGGTCACCATATTGCGGGTGTATTGTTCGTGGCCGGGGGTGTCGGCGATGATGAATTTGCGGCGGGCGGTGGCGAAATAGCGGTAGGCGACGTCGATGGTGATGCCTTGTTCGCGTTCGGCGGCCAGCCCATCGGTGAGGCTGGCGAAGTCGATGCTGCGGCCTGCGGCGGCATCGCGGTTGAGCTTGTCGAGCTGGTCGGTGAGCAGGGTTTTGCTGTCGTAGAGCAGGCGGCCGATGAGGGTGGATTTGCCGTCGTCAACGCTGCCTGCGGTGATGAAGCGGAGAACGGGGGCGGTGGAGGCAGACATGTGGTTTCCTTGTTCGGATGGCGTTTGGATAGGGCTTTACTTTAGCGAGGCCGTCTGAAAAAGGGAAAGAATGGATGGTTTTAATAAAATGCGATTTTGTTATATGTGCATGCAGCACTTGTTGCATGGTTTTGTGCCGCTGCTGCGGTTAAAGCCAGTCGGCCAAATCGGCAGTGTCGATATCCCACTGCCACACGCCGTTGCCGCTGCCGTCCAGCCCGCGCAGGAAGAGGTAGCGCACGCAAACCGTCGGCAGCGTTTGGCCGCGCAGGGCGAAATAACGGGCGGCGGCGATGGCGTAGATCAGCGCCTGCAGATAGTAATGGTGTTCGGCCATCGCTTCGTTCATGGCGTCGGTGTTGTAGTCGGCGGGGCTGTTGCCGAGGTGGTTGGATTTATAGTCGATGATGCACACGCGCCCGTCGGCATCCTGGCAAATCATGTCGATAAAGCCGTTGAGATAACCGGCGACATCCTGAAAATCCAGCCATTGCGCGGCTTCGATGCAGGCGGCGGGCAGCGTGGATCGGGTTTGGGCAAACCATTGGCGCAACCGCTCGAGCCCGAAATCGTGCATGTGCAGGGTAAACGCCATTTCCGGCAGGCGGCGCGCGGCGGGTTGGTCGGCGAGGCTGTGGCCGCCGCTGAGGGAGGTGAGGCGGGTGTGGTCGAGCATGGCGGTGACAGCGGGCAGCCATTGCGCATCAAAGCCGTAACGTGCCAGCGTGGCGGCGACGGCTTGCTGTTGGCAGGCGGCGGGGCTGTTGAAGTCGAAATTTTCCAGCAACTCGTGCAGACACACGCCTGCGTGCGCACCGCGCGGGAAATGGTGGATGTCGTCGGTTGCGGATGATGCGGCGCTTTCAGACGGCCTTTCCGGAAAGGTGGCGGCTTCGGCGGGGTCGATGGCGGGTTGCAGCTCTTCGGCGCCGTCGTTTGGGGTTTTGGTGTGGCGGCTCAGGCCGGTGAAACTGGTGTGGCGGATAAAGGCAAACGGCCTGGCCGGAATGTCGGCAGCCTGATAGTGGCCGTCTGCGAGGCGTGCGGCGTGGCTGACGGCGCCGGCGGGTGCGGCTTCGACGAACGCAAAGGCAGGTGCGTGTTCGATAAAGCGCAGCCAGTTGCGGCGCAGCATGGCTTTTTCGCCTTCGGCCTTGGCGGTTTTTTTTTCGGCGGCATAGGCGGCTTCTGTTTCGCTGCGGCTGCTGCGGCTGCCGCCTTCGAGCAGATAGGCGAAGGTGTTGGCGGCGGTGTGGTTGCAATGGGCGGCATAGAGGGTGAGCTGCTCTTCGGCGCGGGTGAGCGCCACATAAAGCAGGCGCAGGCGTTCGGCAGCTTCTTCGTCGGCCAGCTGCCCGAGGTCGGCTTCGTCAAGCTGCGCTTTGGCGAGCAGCTCGCTTCGGCCGCCCGCGCGGTGGAGAATCTGCCAGTTGTCGGGTTTGTTGTCGGGCGCATCCCACACAAACGGGCAGTAAACCAGCGGATATTGCAGGCCTTTGGCGGCATGCATGGTGACGATTTTCACCAGCGCTTCATCGCTTTCCAGCCGCAGCTGGTGCGCTTCGTTGCTGTGCCCTTGCGTGGCCGTCTGAATCTGCGCCAGCAGCCATTGGTGCAGCGAGGCGGGCGTGTGGCTTTGTTCGTCTTCTTCGGCGAGCTTTTCCAGAATCTGGTGGTAATTGGTGAGGCTGCGCTCGTTGGCGGCGGCCAGCAGGCGGGTTTCGATGCCGTGACGCGCGACAAACTGCTGCATGGCGGCGTAAAAACCGTGTTGACGCCATTGCGCGGCGGCGGCTTCGGCGGAGGCTATCCAGCCCGACAATGCGGCTTCGTCCTGATTGAGTGCGTAAAGTTCGGCGGCGCTTTGCTGAAACAGGACGCCGCCGAGCACAAAGCGCAACGGCTCGGTGCGCTGCGGTTGCAGCCAGAAGCCGATGAGGGCGGCCAGCGCGGCGGCTTCCGGCGTGGCAAACACCGATTCGCGCCGGAGCAGCACGCTTTGCACATGGCGTGCTTTCAATGCCTGCGCGACCAGGCTGCCTTCGTTGTGGGTGCGCACCAGCACGGCGATGTCGCCCGAACGCAGCGGCACGCCGCCGACGTTCAGACGACCTTGCGCTGCTTCGTTGAGTGCGGCGGCGATTTCGTCGGCGCAATATTCGGCGGCACGGCGGCGCAGGGCTTCCTTGTTCAAAATGGTGTCGTTATCGTCAATCCAGCGCACCCGTATCGGCGTTTGTGGCGGCTCGAGGCGGCTGTCGGCGCGGGCGGCATGCACTTGGGGGTAGCCGATTTGCGGCAGCACAAACGGCCGTTGCTTCAGGCAAAACAGGCTGCCGACGCCGTCTACCAGCGCGGCGTGGCTGCGGTAATTGGCGGTGAGGGTGTAGCGCTGGTCGGCATCGGCGGCAGCCTGCAGGTAGGCGTAAATATCGGCGCCGCGAAAGCTGTAAATCGCCTGCTTGGGGTCGCCGACGAGAAACAGCGGATTGCCGCGCTCGATAAAGATGCGGCGGAAGATTTCGTATTGCAGCGGGTCGGTGTCTTGAAATTCGTCAATCAGGGCGACGCGCCAGTTGGCGGCGATGATGTCGGCCAGTTTGCCGCGCTGCGGGCTGCCGGTCAGCGCGTGGTAGACGTCGAGCAGCAGGTCGTCGTAGCTGCGCTCGCGGCGGGATTTTTTCTGCTCGGCCAGCGCCGCTTCGAGATAGGCCAGAAAATCCAGCTGCAAGGTAATCAACGCGTCGGCTTCGGCGGCGGTCAGCGCGGCGAGATCGCGGCCGAGGTCGGCGAGGCTTTGCAGTTTGGCAAAAGCGGCCGAGTCGGGGCTTTGGCCTTTTTTCAACTTGGCTGCCAATTCGGCGGCGGCGAATTTGGCCAAACGGTTTTCCGGGTTGTCGGGCAGGCGGCCTGCATCGGCCGCGGCCTGCAATTCGGCGAATAAAGGCTCGAAAGTGGTTTTGCGGTAGCTGTTGCCGTTGAGCGCGGGGTGGATCTGCCAAAAAGTTTCGGCCAAATCGGACAGTTTGGGGATCAGACTTTGCCAGTTTTGCTGCACATCCTGTTGCGCCTGCGGCAAATCGGTTTGAGGCCGTCTGAAATGCAGATAGGGGCGGCTGAGAAAAGGCCGCATTTCCGCCAGCACGGCCGCCGGAGTGAGCTTGTGTTTGAACACCAGCCGCGCTTTTTGCTCATCGCCCGCTACCTGCGTGCGCCAGAAATCCTGCGCGGGCGTGAGCAGGCGGCCGTCGTTGTCGTCGGTCAGCTCGGTGTCGAACGGCACTTGGCAGAGAAAGGCATAATCGCGCAACAGCCGCTGACAGAAGCCGTGGATGGTGAAAATCGCCGCATTGTCGAAATCGCCGATGGCGGCCTTGAGGCGCACAATCAGCCGCGGCAGGCTTTCGGCGGCAAGGGCTTGGGCGAGCAGGGCGAAGATAAAGGCATCGGGCGCGGGTTTGCCGCTGTGTTGTCGGAACAGGGCTGCCAGCGCATCGGCATCGAAGGGGTGCGCCCAGGTTTCAGACGGCATGGGCTCGAATTCGAGCAACACGCCGAGCGCATCGTCCAAACGCGCGCGCAAACGGTTTTTCAGCTCCGCCGTCGCTGCTTTGGTAAAGGTGACCACCAATACCGCTTCGACCGGCAGTTTTTCCAACACAATCAGGCGGGTAAACAGCGCGGCGATGCCGTAGGTTTTGCCGGTGCCGGCGGAGGCTTCGATGAGGTTGGTGCCGCTGATGGCGATGGTGAGCGGATTGAAGGGCTGGGCTGGGGTCATGATGCGGTTTGGCCGGTGGGAACGATGCGGGGATTATAGCGCAAAGGGTTTGTGGAATGGATGCCGTCTGAAAAACAGGTTTCAGACGGTATCGGCTATGGGGCGTTTGGGATGGATGCCGACCTGCGTCGGCATGACGGGGTTTTGTTGCTGCGCGGTTGTGTGTGTTGTTTGGCGCTTCAGACGGCCTCAATTACAGGCAGATAGGGAATCCGCCCCTTACAAGCGCTTCAGACGGCATTTGGCAAATTCGCGGGCAGAGCCCACGCTACGGCTGTTGTTTGCCATTTTGGAAATATTTGGATGCCGTCTGAAAATCAAACGGCGGGCGGATATGGAATCCGCCCCTACAAACGTTTCAGACGGCATCGGGCTGGGTTCAGGCGGCGTGGACTAAGCCCACGATACAAACTTCGTGGCCGTTTCGGGAATGGTGGATGCCGTCTGAAAACAAAACGCTTGCGGTTTCAGACGGCCTTATATATAAATGACCGCTATTCGGGAAAATTAAAGAACAAATCATGCAGACGATGGAAACCCACCCCAACACGCGCCGTTTGTGGCTGATTGTGTTGGCGGCGGCAGCGGTGTTGATGATTACGATGGGCATACGGATGTCGCTGGGGCTGTTTGTGCAGCCGATGGTGCGCGACACGGCCTTGAGCATCACCGGCATCAGTTTTGCCATGGCGGTGACGCAGTTGATGTGGGGCGTGTCGCAACCGATTACCGGCGCGCTGGCCGACCGCTACGGCGCGTGGCCGGTGTTGTGGAGCGGCACGCTGCTGCTGGCTTTGGGTTGCGCACTCGTGCCGCTCTTGCCGACCACTTGGGGTTTGACGCTGACGCTGGGGGTGATGGTGGCGTTTGGCGCGGGCGCGGGCAGTTTTTCGATTCTGATGAGTCAGGTGGCGAATAAACTGCCGCTGAAAATGCGCGGCACGGCTTCGGGGATGGTGAACGCGGGAGGCTCGTTCGGGCAGTTTGTATTCGCGCCCTTGGTGCAGGGCTTGATTTTTCTGCCGATGGCGGGCTGGCGCGGGGCGATGTATGCGCTGGCGGTGATCAGCTTGCTGGTGTTGCCGATTGCCCGCTGGCTGACCCGAGGCGATGTCAAACCGCAAGCCACTGCGGTTCAAACCGCCGCGCCGACGCAGACGTTGCGGCAGGCGGTGAAGCAGGCGTTTGGCGACCGCAGCTATATTCTGCTGCATTTGGGCTTTTTTACCTGCGGTTTCCACATCGCTTTTCTGGTAACCCACCTGCCCACCGAAGTGGCGATGTGCGGACTGCCGCCGAGCGTGGCCTCATGGTCGCTGGCGATTATCGGCATTTCGAACGTGGTCGGCAGCCTTGCGGTCGGCTGGGGTGTCGGCCGCTGGCGCAGCAAATACATCTTGTTTTGGATGTATGCCTCGCGCGTGGCCTTGATTGCGCTGTATCTGCTGTCGCCGCGTACCGACATCAATTTCTACCTTTTTGCCGCAGGGCTGGGGCTGACTTGGCTGGCTACCGTGCCGCCGACCGCAGCGATTGTCGGCAAACTCTTCGGCGTGCGCTATCTGGCGACTTTGTTCGGCCTCACTTTGCTGTCGCACCAGATTGGTGCTTTTTTCGGCGCTTACCTCGGCGGCTGGGCGATTAGCGCGTTTGGAGATTACGGCTGGATGTGGTATGCGGATATGGTTTTGGCGGGTGCGGCGGCTTTGTTGAATCTGCCGATACGGGAAGAGAAAGTGCGCCGCGCGGGATAAAGGAGCCGCTGGATATTTGCAAGGAAAAAGGCATTTTGCCAAGATTTCAGGCCGTCTGAAAGGATTCAGACGGCCTGTGTTGTGTAGGGGGGAATGGCGGTTTTCTACGGTTTTTTCTGCAAGTCCACCAGCCGTGTTCCGGCCAGATAGTCATATAAAAACTGGCGGTCACGGTTGAAAAAGGCAAAGCCCCACGGCAGTATCCACCAAATCAGCGCCATGCCGAATGCGCTGCGCGGGGGCAGGGCGGGCAGTTGGCGCAGGCCGATGTAGGCCAGTAGCGGCACAAGCACCACCAACACGCAGGCCCACATAAAACGCAGGCGCAATTGCGGCAGCGGCGGGCGGGTGTCGCGCGCGTCGGCCAGGCCGATTTTCCACACCCGCATCGGCAGCGTCTGCCCTTCGCGCATCCAGTTGAGTTTGAAATACAGCCACCATGCGCCAATCAGAATCAGCGTGACGGCAAAGCTGGAAAGCAGCGGGGATATGCTGTTGGCTACGGTGGCGACAATGCCTGCCAACAGCGCGGCAACGGCGGTGACGGCGCCGATCAGCAGCGCTTCATACAGCAGCGCGGCCAGGCGGCGTTTGAGGGGGGCGGGCGGAAGGGTTTGCATGGCGGCTCGGAAGGTGGAGGAAGGGGGTATTTTATACGGCATTGGCTACAGATGCATACTATATAACGTGCGATACGGAATGGATTTTGCCATGTTTTCAGACGGCCTGCGGCTATAGGTTGCTTATGCCCCGAAATGCCTGCGCGCCAGTTGCAAGGCCGTCTGAACGTAGGCGCTGTCGGCATAGGGGTCGAGGCTGTGCGCCAGCGGGATTTTGCGCAGCCAGGTGAGCTGGCGTTTGGCGAGCTGGCGGGTGGCGGCGGTGCCTTTTGCCACAAAAGTATCGTAATCGGTCGCTCCGGCGAGATAATCCCAGGCCTGGCGGTAGCCGACGCAGCGCATCGACGGCATCTCGGGCGTGAGCGCGGGGTAGTCGGCCTGCAATTGCGCCACTTCGTCGATAAAGCCCGCTTCCAGCATGCCGTGGAAGCGCTGCGCGATTTGCGCGTGCAGCAGCGTGCGTTGTTCGGGAATCAGCGCGATGGTGCACAAATCCAGCGGCGGTGTGTGGCTTTGTTGCGCGGCAAAATGGGCGCTTAAAGGCTTGCCCGTCAATATGAACACCTCCAGCGCGCGCTCGATGCGCTGGCTGTCTGCGGGCTCGAGCCGCGCGGCGGTGGCCGGGTCGACGGTTTGCAGGCGTGCGTACAAGTGCGCCAAACCGTGTGCCGCTTTTTCGGCCTGCAAAGCGGCGCGGGTAGCGGCATCGGCTTCAGGCAAGTCGTTGAGCCCGGCGGTGAGGGCGTGGAAATACATCATGGTGCCGCCGACAATCAGCGGCAGCCTGCCGCGCGCATGGATTTCACCAACCAGCCGCACGCAGTCGGCCACAAACTCGGCGGCGCTGTAGCTTTGCAGCGGCGAGATGATGTCGATCAAGTGATGCGGCACGGCCGCTTGCTCGGCGGCACTCGGTTTGGCGGTGCCGATGTCCATGCCGCGGTAGACCAGCGCGGAATCAAGGCTGATGATTTCTGCGGGCAACCCGGCGGCGATGGCCAGCGCGAGGCCGGTTTTGCCGCTGGCGGTGGGGCCGAGCAGGGCGAGGGCTTTGGGATGAGGGGGCATGGGTTTCAGACGGCCTGAACAAACAAGCGGATATTATATCGTGAAACCGCTATAAAACCGATACGGGACGGCGGGCGGAAGGCAATGCCGCACCGTTATGTGCTCATTGATGATGAATTGCCATCATCGACTAGGGCTTCCCCGAAATCCGTTCCGCCATCATTTTATTTCACGTTTTTTCGGTAACATTCCGCCCGATTGTTTTCTGTAAAGATTATTGGCAAAACAAGGCTCAAGGCCGTCTGAAAGAATATTTCCATAATTAATGAATTTTTCCGAATATTCATTGTTGCTAAAATTTTTTTGAACTTCTTTTCAATCCTTCACTCCCATCAACAGAAAACGAATGCCGCATTATCTTAATCCGGATTGGTTAATTACCTGATTATTCATAACAAGCGGTAAAGTTTTCTACGGTTGCGCAACCGGATACGGGTTCTACAGTCTCGCTTCAATCGTGTGTCGTTTGTTTCAAGCAATGCTCTTGATTTTGTTTGAAATAAAACGGTCATCATTCTTTTTGAATTGCAAGAAAGGTTTGAATCATGAAAAAGCGTTCTATTTCTTTGTTTTTGGGTTTGATGTTGGCTGCTGCGGGTGCGCAGGCCGGCGGTTTGGGTGATGCCATCGACGTACTGAAGGCTGCAGGTAACACAAAAGGCTCAATTACTTTCGGCTCCATCACGGGTAAGTCTAAAATTGATGCAGATGCAGAGGCGCAAGGCAAAGGTTCCGAAGCCATGGCCGGTGGTGTGATTTCCGCCACGCCGAGCGGTCAGGATGGAATCAATGCCAAAGTGACCATCGGTGTTATCGACAACTCCGCCATCAAAGCCAAAGCCAAAGCCAGCGACGGCGGCAGCGCCTATGCAGGCGGCGTTATCAGCAAATAATCTTTCAAACGGCTTCCGGCATCTGCCGCAGCCGCTCTGTTGAACCCATCCGAAATACGTTGCAGGCCGGTTCAGGTCTGCCTCTGCCCGGCTTGCCGCGTATTTTTGCAAGGGTTCGATAACATCTTTTTTCCGTTTCCCAGGAGCAATATCATGAGTATGCATCTGCGACGCAAACTGGCTTTGGGCGCTTTAGGCAGCGTGTTGCTGGCCACCGCCTACACCGCCACATCCGCACCCAACCCCGTCACCGACAAAGGCTCGGTCAGCCAAAAAGCCAGCGTGACCGACAAACACCAGAAGCTCAACACCGAACAGGTGAAAATCAACGGCCTGCAGGGCGGTAAAATCACCACCAGCGGCAACAAAATCATCGTGCAAGGCGGCACCATCGTTTCCAGGGCGGGCGACAAAGAGCCGGCCATCCGCATCGAAAACCCGAAAAACAAGCAGATTCTGATTCAAAACACGCGCGTGATTTCAGACGGCGTGACCCAAAACAACAAAAACGGCAGCGCGGGCATCGTGGTGATTGAAAACAGTCAGAAACAGGGCAACAGCCATTCGCGCGTGCAAATCGACAATGTGCGCGTCGATGCGCGCAACAGCACCATCCGCGCCCAATCGAGCAGCGGCGGCAGCGCCTGCGCAGGTGTGGTGTGCACCGGCTTTGACGATGACGACGACAGCAACATGATTGTCAACATCCGCGGCAACAATACCTTTGAGGCCGTATCCAAATGACGACACGCACTATCCTGAAAACCCTTACCCTCTGCGGCGCTCTGTTTGCGCTGAGCGCCTGCAGCACGGCCACGCTACAGGCCACGCGTGCGCATTATGCCTCTGAAGGCAGCCGCAGCAAAACACAGAAAGTGGCCGATGCGCGGGCGCAGCAAATCAGCGACGGCAGCACGTTTTACGGCAAGAAGCTGCAATGTTTGAGCGATTTGCACAAAGACTTTTTCCTCGCGCAGCGCGAAGCTCTGCTCAAATCGGGCGAAGTCAAAGGCGACGGCTGGTTCCGCATGGCGGTGGCGCCGATTCGCGACAAAACCGGCAAAGTGTTCGACCTCAATTCCACCGTATTGTCGGACATGGTGATGGATTCGCTGGCGCACTTCAAATATTTCGACGTGGTGGAAACCCCGCTCTATCCCGACGGGCTGACCGACTCGCGCAATAATTTTCTTGACCCGCGCTACGTGATGCCCAACGGCATCATCCAGAATTTTTCCTCCACCATGACCACGCTGCAACACCTGCCGGTGGGCACGATTTTTCCGTCCAACTACTACATCAGCGGCGCGGTAACCCAATACGACGAAACCAACGTGTTGCCGACCAATAAAGACATCGGCATCGACATCTACCAATACCAGTTTTCGCACAACACCCAGGCCATCACCGCCACCGTCAACCTGCGCCTGATTGACTCGTGGACCGGCGCGGTGGTGCGCATGCCCGAGAGCAACGATTTGGCCAGCGTCAGCATGACCAACACGTTCTACACCATCAAAACCGGCAACAATTTCTTCCGCCTCATCGGCACCAAAGATTATGGCATTGACTATACGGTAGAAGTGGGCGACCCCAAAACCGCCGCCGTGAAAGAAATGGTCGACAAAGGCGTGTATGAGCTGCTGGAAAAATTCCTGCGCCCGTATCAGGTGCGTGAGCAAGGCTGCTAGGAGGCAATATGCAAAACAAAAAAAGCAAAACACGAGCGCTGCTGCTCTGCGGCCTGATGCTGGCGCAGCCGGTCGGTGCGGAAATTTTCATCATCAACACCCAAACGCTTGACCCCGAGCAACTGGGCACAGGCCGCGGCCATTCCCTCAGTGATGTAGAGGCCAACCGCAAGGTGTTGCTCGACTATTACCGCTACAGCGAACAGCAGGCCGCCGTTGTCGGGCATCAACAATCCACCCGCGACCTTGCCTATAAAATACAACTGCTCAGCCAAAGCGGCGCCGACGAACAGACGCTGAACGAAGTCAACAGCCAGCTCAAACAGCTGCAGCAAGCCGTACAGGCCGCCTTGCCCGGACTGTCGAAATTCGAGCTGCCCGAATTCCGGCAACTGCACCGGATCGAACAGGAAAACGCCGCGCAACTGGAAAACCTGCAGCAGCAGGTCGGAAAAATACCGGCTGCCCCGCCGGAAAGCCAGGCGGACATCAAGCGGTAAACCACAGCTCCGGTTGACACAGGCCGTCTGAAAACAATCATGTTTTCAGACGGCCTTACATTAATTCCGTGTTGTTTGACGTATTCCGAATTCACGTTCAATACGAGAAATATTTCCGGTAAATCATTTCGTATTCGCCGCTGTCGCGCACTTGTTGCAGCGCGTCATCGATTTTTGACAGTAATTCCGTATCTTCCGGTCTGACCGCGATGCCGTATTCTTCCACCGGAAAATCGGGCACTTCAATCACGGTGAAATTCCGGTTGCCGTTGTTTTTCACATAGTTGCCGACCACCGCGCTGTCGCTGATCATCGCCGGCGAGCCGCCGGTTTCGATTTCCTTGATGGTGAGCGGCAGATTTTCAAAGCGGGCGATTTTCGGGCTGGTGGCGCCAAACAGCTTTTGCGCTGCATAGTCGCCGGTGGTGCCGGTGCTCACCGCGATTTTGTCGAGCTTGGCCAAATCGTTGACCGATTGGATGTCTTGGCCGTCTGAAACCAATACCACTTGTTTTACTTCGAAATAAGGCTTGCTGAACGCCATCGTTTGGCGGCGCTCGTCGGTGATGGTGATGCCGGAAATCAGGATGTCGTTGTCTTTGCTTTTCAAAGAGGCAAACAGGCCGTCCCACGGCTGGTTTTTGTAGCGGATTTTGAAATTGCCCGCCTTGGCCATCGCATCCATCAAATCCACATCAAAGCCGTGCACCTTGCCTTGGCTGTCGGTGGATTCAAACGGCGCGAAATTGGCATTCATGCCGACGTTGTAAACCGTGTCGGCACTATTGCCGTCGGCGGCCTGCTGCCCTTTGGCCGAGGGCTGGCAGGCGGCGAGCAGCAGGGCGGCGCTGAGCGCGGTGAGAAGGGTGGCGTGTTGGTTCGACATGGCAAAACTCCCTTGGGTTGATGCGGATAAATTTTCCGGATGGAGATATTGTAAGCAGATTGTTGATAAAATAACAGCTTGATAATTTTGTAAAAATAACCGTCGCACCCGCGCAGGCGGGTGCCTAGTCTGAAGCACAGCTTCAGTTTAACCCCGACAGTTCTGTAAATTAGCAAGATTTTGATTTATATAGTGGAAAACTTAATATTTGATACAAGGCAGCAAACCGCAGACAGTACAGATAGTACGGCAAGGTGCAGCAACGCTGTATCAATCTAACGGAATGGCTATAGAATCAGAAAAATGGGCAGACAAGCAAAGCTACGCTTTGCACTGGGCACCCGCCTGCGCGGGCGCAACGGTTAAAGACCTCGGTTTGAATTCAAACAGGCCGTCTGAAAGCTTGGGAGCAGGGTTCTGCAAAGCTTTCAGACGGCCTGTTTGATTTATTTGCCTTTATTTCCCCTGCAATTTTTTCAACACCGCTTTGACGGTTTGAATGCGCGTGTCGATGTCGTCCATCGGCGTTTCCACGCGCAGTTTGTCTTGCCCGGCCAAGCGGTAGTTTTTGTGGTTTTGAATCAGCAGGATAATCTCGGCGGGGTCGATGCTGTGGTTTTTGCCGAAGGTGAAGGTAACGGCTTCGGCGGTGGCGTCGATGGCATCAATGCCGAGCGCTTTGGCTTCGAGGCGCAGGCGGTGGCTTTCGAGCAGGGTTTTGACGGGCTGCTCGGGCAGGCCGAAGCGGTCGGTGAGCTCTTCGTGCACGCTGTTGATGTCGTTTTGGGTTTCGCAGGTGGCGAGGCGTTTGTAGAGCACGAGGCGCTCGTGGATGTCGGGGCAGTAGCCGTCGGGCAGCAGCGCGGGGCTGTGCAGCTTGATGTCGGTGGTGACGCCGAGCGGTGCGTCGAGGTCGGGTACGCGGCCTTTTTTGAGGTCGCGCACGGCTTGTTTGAGCATTTCGGTGTAGAGCGTGAAGCCGACCTGCATCATCTCCCCGCTTTGGCCTTCGCCGAGGATTTCGCCCGCGCCACGGATTTCCAAATCCTGCATCGCCAGCGTGAAACCTGCGCCCAATTCGTCGGCGGCGGCGATGGCGTCGAGGCGTTTTTCGGCATCTTTGCTGATGTATTCGGGCGTGAGCAGGTAGGCGTAGGCTTGGTGGTGGCTGCGGCCGACGCGCCCGCGCAGTTGGTGCAGTTGGGCGAGGCCGAATTTGTCGGCGCGGTTGATGATGATGGTGTTGGCATTGGGGATGTCGATGCCGGTTTCGATGATGGTGGAGCAGAGCAATACGTTGAAGCGCTGTTGCAGAAAGTCGCGCATCACTTGCTCGAGCTCGCGTTCGCGCAATTGGCCGTGCGCCACGCCGATGCGGGCTTCGGGCAACAATTCGGCGAGGCGCTCGTGCATATTTTCGATGGTATCGACTTCATTATGCAGGAAAAACACTTGGCCGCCGCGCTTGAGCTCGCGCAACACGGCTTCGCGCACGCTGGCTTCGCTGAAAGGCTTGACGAAGGTTTTGACGGCGAGGCGGCGGCTGGGGGCGGTGGTAATCAGCGAAAAATCGCGCAAGCCGTCGAGCGCCATGCTCAGCGTGCGCGGAATCGGCGTGGCGGTGAGGGTGAGGATGTCGACGTTGGCGCGCAGGCGTTTGAGCTGCTCTTTCTGGCGCACGCCGAAGCGGTGTTCTTCATCAATAATGACCAGGCCAAGGTTTTTGAAAACGATGTCGGGCTGCACCAGTTTGTGCGTGCCGATGACGATATCGACCGTGCCGTCAGCCATGCCCGCCAAGGCTTCTTTGGTGGCTTTGCCGCTGTTGAAACGCGAAAGCTGGGCGACTTTCACCGGAAAATCGGCGAAGCGGTCGGCGAAATTTTGCGCGTGTTGTTCCACCAACAAAGTGGTCGGCGCGAGCACGGCGACTTGTTTGCCGCCCATCACCGCCACGAAGGCGGCGCGCAAGGCCACTTCGGTTTTGCCGAAGCCGACATCGCCGCACACCAATCGGTCCATCGGTTTGCCTTGGGTGAGGTCTTTCAACACCGCGCCGATGGCGGCGGCCTGGTCTTCGGTTTCTTCGTAGCCGAAGCCGTCTGAAAAAGCCTGATAATCGGCTTCGTTTAATTCAAACTTGTGGCCTTGCTGGGCGGCGCGTTGGGCGTAGAGATTGAGCAGTTCGGCGGCGGTGTCGCGGGCTTTTTCGGCGGCTTTGCGCTTGGCTTTCGTCCATGCGCCGCTGCCGAGTTTGTGCAGCGGCACATTGTCGCTGGCATGGCCTGCATAGCGGCTGATCAGGTGCAACTGCGACACCGGCACATACAGCTGCGCTTCGCCCGCGTATTCGAGCAGCATCATTTCGCTGTTGCCGTCGCCCAAATCCATGTTGACCAAGCCCATGTAGCGGCCGATGCCGTGTTCTTCGTGCACCACCGGGTCGCCGATGTTGATTTCGGCCAGGTCGCGCAAGAGGCCGTCTGAAACGGCGCTGTGTTTGCGGCGGTTTTTGTTGCGGCTGCGGGCGACGTATTGGTAGAGGTCGGATTCGGTGATGACGGCGATGTTTTCAGACGGCAGTTGGAAACCAAACGCCAGCGGGGTGACGGTGAGCATCAAGGGCGCGTCGTCGGCGAGAAAGCCCTGCCAGTCGGCCACGGGCTTGATTTTGAGGCCGTGTTGCTGGATAAAGCCCTGCATGGTTTCGCGGCGGCCGAGGCTTTCGGCGCAAAGCAGGATGCGGCCTTTGAAGGCCGTCTGAAAGTCTTGCAGCGCCTGCAAAGGCATTTCGGATTGGCGGTTGACCGCCACATCGGGCAGGGCGTGGGCGGGGCTGTCGAATTCGGGCAGGATTTGCGGGTAGGCTTTCAGACGGCCTGAAAATTCGTTATCACTGAGATACAAATACCGTGGATGCAAAGGCGGATAAGTTTCGTCGCCCTGCGCCATGGTGAAACGGGTTTTCACGTCTGCCCAAAAGCGCACGGCTTCGGCGTGCACGTCGCCCACGCACACCACAATCGCATCATTGCCGGTGTAGTCAAACAGGCTCGCGCATTCGGTTTCAAAAAACAGCGGCAGATAATATTCCACCCCTGCGCCGAAATGACCGTTGCTGACCGCTTTGTACACCGTGGCGGCGGAAGCGTCGGCCTCGATTTCTTCGCGGAAACGGGCGCGGAAGATTTTTTGCGATTCGGCATCGGTGGGAAATTCGTGCGCGGGCAAAAGGCGGATTTCGGAAACGGGCGCGAGCGTGCGCTGGCTGTCGGGGTCGAAGGTTTTGATGCTGTCGATTTCGTCGTCAAACAAATCGAGGCGGTAGGGCGTGTCGCTGCCCATCGGAAACAAATCGACAATGCCGCCGCGCACGGCAAATTCGCCGCTTGCTACCACATTGGTGACGCTGCTGTAACCCGCTTCCACCAGGCTCTCGCGCAAGGCGTTGATGTCGAGGGTTTGCCCCGCTTGCAGCCAAAACGTGCGCCCCGCCATAAATGAAACGGGCGCGAGCTTCTGCATCGCCGTCGCCACCGGCACAAACAACACATCGGCCTGACCGCTTTTGAGCTGCCACAAAGCCGCCAGCCGCTCCGACACCAAATCCTGATGCGGCGAAAAGCGCTCGTAAGGCAGCGTTTCCCAATCGGGCAGAAACACGCCGGTATCTTGAGGCCGGAAAAATTTCCACGCCGCCTGCAAACGCAAAGCCTGCTCCACATCTTGAGTGAGCACGATCTTCAGCGGTTTGGCGGGCAGGTGTTCGGTAAGGAACAGCGGCAGACTGCCGCGCGAGAGGCCGGGCCAGACGGATTTTTGAGCGGGGGCGGGGGTGGTGTAGTTCATCAATGGCAAACGCAACTTGAGGCCGTCTGAATGGTTTCAGACGGCCTGATTAAGATAAGGAAAACGTATTTTAGCAGCTTTCAGGCCGTCTGAAAAAATGGTGAATTGCGGTTCACAACCGAAACAGCCTGCCGCCGACAATCGCAATCGAGCCGCCCAAAAGCGTGGCCAGCAGGCGGTGTTCGGTGGTGGCGAGCGGGTCGCCGTGGCCGATGGCAATCAAAAACACGATGGTGGCGGACACCATAAAAGTAAACAAGGCATAATGCGCCCGCTGCATGGAAAAGGCGGCAGCAGAAGTGAGGGTGAGGCAGAGCACCAGCACCGGCTTGGCATCGTGAAAGGCATACACCAGCAGCGTGGCCGCCACGCAGCCGATCAGCGTGCCGATAAAGCGGTTGATGCCGCGCGTGAGCGTGTCGGCGGCGGCGGGGCGCAACACCAACAGCGCGGTCATCGCCGCCCAATAATTGTTTTTCATGCCCGCGCTCTCGGCGGCATACAGCGACAAGGCCACCGCCAAACCGGTGCAGGCGGCAAAACGCCACAAACGGCTGGGCGACAAGGGCGTGGCGGGTGCGGGCGGCAGGGGTTGGGCGCTGGCGGGGGTGATTTTGGCCAGCAACACGGTAAACACGATTTGCAAGCCGCCGCCGATGAGAATCCACAAGCCGCGCATGGCCGCTGCGGCAGGATGGTTGGGATAATAGGCCGCCACCAGAAACGCGATGACGACTTGCAGCATCAGCCACCACCCATTGTTGTTGCGGCTGCTCAGCGCGGCGCAACCGGCGGCCAGCAGCGCGGCCAAAGCCAGCGACAACACGGGCATCATCCCGGCCAGCGAACCGGCGAATGCGGCAGCCGCCATGCCCAAGGTTGCCAGCGCCATCGCCCGCCAACGGTGCGCCCCCATGCTGCGCGCCGCGCCGAAGCCCACCGAAAACGCCGCGCTTACCACAATCACGGCAACCACGGGGTCGAGCTTCATGCTCAGCGCCATCACAATCAAAATCGCAGGCGCGCTCAACACGGCTTGCCGCCAGTAAATATTGCCGCAGTTTTTTTTCAGACGGCCTGTCAATAAAGAAAGTTGGTTTTGTAACATGATAAGGTATGCTATCCGAAGTGCTTTCAGACGGCTGGTCGTATTTTTGCAGTCAATGCGGCGGTTGGTTTATTCGCCGCGTTGATATAAAGGTTTCTAATGAGGCCGTCTGAAATGCTTTTCAGACGGCCTCCTGATGCTTCCGCTCAAAACATCTGCAACAACGCATCCACAATCGGCACCACAACCATAAACAGAATGGTGCTGGTGGTGACCACATTGGTGGCAAAGCGCACATCGCCTTTGGCTTCGTTTGCCAAAATCGGCAACACCGCCAAGGCCGACACCGAAGACTGCACAATCAGCGTTTTCGCTTCCACCGCCGCCAGCGGCATGATGCTGTGACCTGCCCACACCAGCGCCGCCATAATCAGCGGCGCGAGCACGAATTTACCCAACAGCGCGGCGATGGTATCTTTGTCGAAACGGATGCTTTTCAGCCCCGCATCGGCCAGGGTGATGCCGATATACAGCAAGGCCAGCGGCGTGACCACGCTGCCGACATAGCCCAATGTGGAATGGACAAACGAAGGCACGGGAATATCGAGCAGCAGGAAAACCAGCGCCACCAGAAAGCCCAGCAGAGGCGCGGGCAAGAGCTTTTTCCAGTTGAATTTCTGCTTGTGCGCCGCCGCTTGCGGCTCGCTGCTGTCGCTGCTGATGAGAAATACGCCGAACGCCCAGGTCGAAACGGTGTTGAGTACATAATAAACCAGAAAATACGGCATGCTCGCCTCGCCGAACAAGGCGACATTGAGCGGCAGGCCGATGAAGATGGTGTTGGCATTGACGATGGTGTTGATAAACACCCCGCGCCGCCCGCGCCGCACCTTCAATACTTTCACCATCAGCCAGGCGATGATATAGCCGATGACCACCGAAGCCACGCCGTAAATCAGGCCGTCTGAAAGCGCCAGTAATTTATCGCGGGTCAGGTAGGTGAGCACCGAGACGAAAATCGATGCAGGCAGCGCGACATTCATAATCAGTCGCGAAATATTGGCGGCAAAGCTGTCGGCAAACCAGCCCTTGTCGCGCAGGTAAAAGCCCAAGGCGATAATCAAGACAATGGGCAACACGCTTTCGATAGCGGTGAGGAAAATCATGAGATAGCTCCGGTTGTTGGCGGTAGGGGTGTAGTCGTGCGCGCCGGTGGTCGATAGTTTGGATACGGTAAATGCATAGATAATGCAGGAACCTGTGGAAATTCAGCAATCTGTCCTCTCTCCCGTTTATTCTCGCAGGGGATGAGGAGAGAGTTAGCAGAGAGGGCAAAGCCGTTGGAGGAAGAAATATTACTTTAAGCCCCGAGTGTTTAGCCCTCTCCCCAAGCTTCTCCTCGTCCCCTGCGAGGATAAACGGGAGAGGGAGCAAATTGCTGAAATTCCAATAATTACTCCAGACAAAAAGGCCGTCTGAAAAACGCTTCGACAAGATGCTTTCAGACGGCCTTGGTTTCAAAAATCAAACATCAATCTTTGTAAACCGGCTGCCACATCGCATCCTGCACCGCCTGAATCAGATTGGCGTGTTCGCGGGTGGCGACGCCGTCGGCTTTGGCTTGTTTGGCCACGGCCACGGCGACGGTGGCGGAGCTGGCGCGCAGGTTGTCTACCGGCGGCAGCAATGCCGCGCCGGGGGAGGAGACGTCCACTTGTCCGGCCACGGCTTCGGCGGCGGCGAGCAGCATGCCGTCGGTCACGCGCGATGCGCCGGAAACGATGATGCCCAGCCCCAAGCCCGGATACAGCAGCGCGTTGTTGCCTTGGCCGATGTGGTAGGCCGTGCCTTCGTATTCGACGGGCGCAACCGGAATGCCGGTCGAAATCAGCGCCTTGCCTTTGCTCCACGGAATGATATCGGCGGGCATGGCTTCGATGCGCTCGGTGGGGTTGGAAAGCGGCAGGATAATCGGGCGTTCCACGCCTGCGCTCATGGCTTCGATCACTTGTTGGGTAAACGCGCCGTGGTCGGTGGAGGTGCCGATGAGGATGGTCGGTTTCACTTGCTCAACCACGGTCAGGAGGTTGATTTTGCCGTTGCTGCGCGGCCAGTCTTTCACTTCCGATGCGCTGCGGGCGTAGGCTTGCTGGTAGTCGGGCGCATCGGCCATGTCGTCGGTAACGAGGCCGTTGATGTCCACCAGCCACACACGGTTTTTGGCTTCTTCGGCGGAGAGGCCGTTGCGCATCATTGCGGCGTGGATTTGGTCGGCCATGCCCGTGCCCGCCGTGCCTGCGCCGTAAACCAGCAGGCGTTGTTCGGCAAAGCTCTGCTTGGTGACTTTGAGGCCGGAAATCACCGCCGACATCACAATCGCGCCTGTGCCCTGCATATCGTCGTTGAAAATGCGGTATTTGTCGGCATTATTCACCAAAATACGGCGGGCGTTGCCGGGGCCGAAGTCTTCAAAGTGCAAGAGGGCATTGGGGTAAAGTTCGCTGGCGGTTTTGAGGTATAAATCGATAAAGTCGTCGTAGGCTTGGCCGGTGACGCGGGCGTGGCGGTTGCCGAGGTAGGCGGGGTCGTTGAGCAGGGCTTCGTTGTCGGTGCCGACATCGAGGTTGACCGCAATCACGCGGGCGGGGTCGATGCCTGCGGCGGCGGTGTAAACGGCGAGCTTGCCGACGGAAATATCGGTGCCGTTCACGCCCCAGTCGCCGATGCCGAGAATTTCCTGCGCGTCGGAAACCACCAGCAAATCAATGTCGTCGGGGCCGTAGCCCAAGGTTTCAAACGAGGCGCGTACGTCTTCGGGGCGGTCGATGGAGAGATAAACCGCGCGCGATTGGCGGTAATCGTTGCTCCATTTTTTAATCGCCTCGCCGATGGTCGGGTCGTACACAATCGGCAGCATTTCGGCCAAATGGTCGGTAATCAGGCGGTAATATAAAACCTCGTTGCGGTTGTGCAGCGCATCGAGGTAGGTGTATTTTTCCAGGTCGGTTTCAAAGCTGCTGATTTGCTTATAGGCGCGGGCGGCCTGTTGATCCAGCGTTTCCACTGCGGCGGGCAGGCGGCCGACGAGGCCGAGCTTTGCACGCTCTTCGTGGCTGAAGGCAGTGCCGCGGTTGGTGAGCGGATTGGTGATGACTTCGGGTTTTTGCGACATGGTAAAACTCCTTTGGTTGAGAGACCGGAAGAAAATTTTTGAAAATGTTGAAGCATCAATTATTTGCATACATTCAAGATATGCAATATAGTTGCCTCGTCTGCCCCGATAATATGCTCGCTGTTTTTTAAGTGTGGTGCAACTATAACCCGAACCATCAACTGCCGTCGGATTTTTTTACTGCAAGCAGCAGATTTTGTTTAGTATAAATGAATTATACACAATATTCTTACTCATAAGAATATAAATCTCTTCTGATTATGGTTTGAATGTCTGATAGTGACCCCTTTGTAAAACAAGACTAGATAACTGTGAAAAGTCCCAAAGTACACAAAATCGGGGAAATGATTGCAAAATACCGCAAAGCGGCAGGCATTACGCAGGCCGAGCTGGCGGAAAAGCTGGAATTGAGCAATGATGCCATTTCCCGACTGGAGCGCGGCCACATCTCATTGAGTGTGTCGCGCCTGTTGGAGTTGGCGGAAATTTTCGAATGCGATGCGGCGGAGTTGCTCAATGCCAGCAGCCACCGCATCCAGGATCACGAACGCCATCTGATGACCATGCTCAACCGGCTGGAAGCGAAGGAAAGAATGGCATTGCTGGGGCTGATCGAGCAGCTGATTCATTGGAAGCTCAATACGATGGGGGTAGAGCAGGAGCTGGAGTAGCGCCGACACGGGATGTTTGCAACCGAGGCCGTCTGAAACGTTTCAGACGGCCTCGGTTGCGTTTGCAGGTTTGCCGGATAATCAAAGATTGAGACCTTTGCAAAATACCTTTTGCTGCATCGCAAAAGCATCCGCTCCGTCATTCCGGCGCAGGCCGGAATCCATAGCTCGCCATGAAAACCCATTTGAAATCAAATAACTGAATCTTGGAGAAATGGATTCCGGCCTGCGCCGGAATGACGGATGTAATGGATATTTCCAAGAAAAAAGTATTTTGCAGAGGCCTTAAATTGAGACCTTTGCAAAATACCTTTTTGTTGCTCCTGCGCAGGCAGGAGCCCAGTCTGAAGCATCGCTTCAGTTGTCTGTCAGGCAACAGTAATTGAATGAGAAAGTAACCATTTGATTTTATAAACGAATATTTCGATAATGTGTCAAACAAGCAAAGCTACGCTTTGCACTAGGCACCCGCCTGCGCGGGTGCGACGAGCGGGGCGTTTTGCAAAGGCCTCAGATTGTCTTTGCAAAATACCTTTTTGTTGCTCCTGCGCAGGCAGGAGCCCAGTCTGAAGCATCGCTTCAGTTGTCTGTCAGGCAACAGTAATTGAATGAGAAAGTAACCATTTGATTTTATAAACGAATATTTCGATAATGTGTCAAACAAGCAAAGCTACGCTTTGCACTAGGCACCCGCCTGCGCGGGTGCGACGAGCGGGGCGTTTTGCAAAGCCCTCAGATTGTCTTTGCAAAATACCTTTTTGTCGCTCCTGCGCAGGCAGGAGCCCAGTCTGAAGCATCGCTTCAGTTGTCTGTCAGGCAACAGTAATTGAATGAGAAAGTAACCATTTGATTTTATAAACGAATATTTCGATAATGTGTCAAACAAGCAAAGCTACGCTTTGCACTAGGCACCCGCCTGCGCGGGTGCGACGAGCGGGGCGTTTTGCAAAGCCCTCAGATTGCTGTCTTTCTAAACCAGTCGGCTTATTCCGAATTCACGTCAAATAGTGTTTTTTCAATTCGCCGACCAGATAATCGGTTACCACGCCGGGGCGGTGGCTGCGCGATTGCAGGCCGACGACGGTAATCAGGTTGCCGCCGGGTTCGAAATCCAGGTGGAGCTGCCTGAGGCGGCCGTTTTGCAGCAGCGGCGCAGCCAGTTTCTCAGGGATGTCTGCCCAGCCGACATTGCGCAGGGCAAGCTCCAACATGGTGTAATAGCTGTTGGCATACCAGCATTGCGGCGCGATGGTGTTGCTGAACCACAATTCCTTGCCGCCGATGCTGCGGTGCACGATTTGGCGGTATTGCTTGAGCATTTCGGCATCGATGCGGCCTGCGGCGGCGAGCGGATGCCCGGGTGCGGCCACGGTGATAAAGCGGTGGTGGCCGAGAAAGAAAAAATCGAGCTCTTTTTGCACTTCGTAATCTTTATACGCCACGCCGAGTTGCGCCTGACCGTCGGCAATCATGGTTTCGATGTCGAAGGTGGAAGCGGTGATGATTTCGATGTTGCTGAGCGGGAAGCGCGGCGACAGGCGGGCGAGGGTGTCAAACAAATCATCGTTGTACAAGCCTTCTTCGATGGCCACGGTGAGCCGGTGCTCTTCGTTGTGCGAGAGGGAAAGCAGCTTCTGCTCGAAATGGCGGCTGTGTTTGAGCAGCGCTTCGGCGGCGGGCAGCAGCGCCGCGCCGTTTGCGGTCAGCGTGACCGCGCCTTTTTCGCGGTGAAACAATGGCTGGTCAAATTCGATTTCCAGATGGGCAATGGCTTGGCTGATGCCAGACTGAGCCCGTCCGAGGGCGCGGGCAGCGGCGGAAAACGAGCCGTGCCGGCACACGGCGGTAAAGATTTTGAGTTGTTCGAGGGTATACATACGGCCTGTTTTTTTGAGTTAATCAATCACATTTTATGATGGAATCTAACTTTGTCAATTAGATTTCCTGAACTATAATCCGCCCTGTTTTCAATCACACATCATTCAAAAGGAAAGACATCATGGCATGGATTTATCTCATCGGCGCAGGCCTGCTCGAAATCGGCTGGCCGCTGGGCATGAAATTGGCGCAGCAGCAGAGCTTTCGTTGGCAGGGCATTTTGATGGCAGTGGCGTTTATGGCGGCGAGCGGTTTTTTATTGTTTCTGGCGCAGAAAAGCATTCCGCTGGGCACGGCTTATGCGGTGTGGACGGGCATCGGCGCGGCGGGCACGTTTTTGGTCGGCGTGGTGTTTTTTCATGACCCGGCCAGCTTCGGGCGCTTTCTCGGCGCCTTTCTGATTATCTCGGGCGTGATTGTGATGAAGCTGAGCTCGGGGCATTGAGCTTTGTTGAGAGGCCGTCTGAAAGCGTTTCAGACGGCCTTTGTATAGTCGGAGATGTAGCTTCTGATACAAGGCGAGCCAACGCCGTAGCAGAAGCTACATCTCCGACTATATGTTATGATGAATCATTTGTTTCCAGGGAAAGAAACCATGCCCGAACGCCTCTCCGGCCACACCGAGCTAATCGGCCTGATGGCCTATCCCATCCGCCATTCATTATCGCCCACCATGCACAACGAAGCCTTTGCCAAGCTGGGGCTGGATTTGGCTTATCTGGCGTTTGAAGTCGACAACAGCAATCTGGCGGGCGCGGTGAATGCGATTCGCGATTTGAAAATGCTCGGCTCGAATGTGTCGATGCCGAATAAAATCAAAGTGTGCGAATACCTGGATGAATTGTCGCCCGCCACGCAGCTTACCGGCGCCTGCAACACGGTGGTCAACCGCGGCGGCAAGCTCTACGGCACCATCACCGACGGCACCGGCTTTATGCGCGCGGTGGCGGCGGAAGGCATCGACATCATCGGCAAGAAAATCACTTTAATCGGCGCGGGCGGCGCGGGCACGGCGATTGCGGTGCAGGCGGCACTCGACGGCGTGGCCGAAATCGCCATTTTCAATATCAAGGATGCAAATTTTGCCAATGCCGAAGCGACGGTGGGTAAAATCAACGCTCATACCGGCTGCAAGGTCACGCTGCACGATTTGGCCGATTTGGAAGGCATGCGCCGCGAGCTGGCCGACAGCGTGATGCTGGTGGATGCGACGGGAATGGGCATGAAGCCGCTGGAAGACGTGTCGCCGTTTGACGATGCCAGCCTGCTGCGAGCGGATTTGGTGGTGTTTGACGTGGTGTATATCCCGCTGGAAACCAAGTTTCTCAAGTTTTGCCGCGAAAACGGCTGCCGCACGATTAACGGCTTGGGTATGATGCTGTATCAGGGCGCGGAGGCGTTTGAATTGTTTACCGGGAAGCAAATGCCGGTGGATTATATTCGTGAATTGATGTTTGGAGGAGCATAACGGTGAATACGGTCAAAGTGAAAAGTCTGGTGTTTGGCGAGGGGCGGCCGAAAATCTGCGTGCCGCTGGTGGCGGCAAACAAGGCGGCATTGGAAGAGCAGGTAGCGGCGTTGGCAGGGCTGAAATTTGATTTGGTGGAATTCCGTGTCGATTTTCTTGAGGAAGTGGAAAACACGGATTTTGTGCTCGACTGCTGCCGCGAAGTGCGCCGTCTGCTGCCGGATGTGCCGATTCTGTTTACCTTCCGCACCGCCGTCGAGGGCGGCGTGCACGAAATGCCGCCCGAACGCTATTTTGCCTTGCTGCATGCGGTGATTGCGGCGGGCGCTGCCGATTTGATCGACATCGAGCTGTTTGCAGGCGATGAAGAGGTTAAAAAAGTGATTGCGGCGGCCAAAGCCAAAGGCATCGCTACGGTGTTGTGCAACCATGATTTCGACAAAACGCCGCCGAAAGAAGAAATCATCTACCGCTTGCGCCGCATGCAGGATTTGGGCGCCGATATCTGCAAAATCGCAGTGATGCCGCAATCGAGCGCCGATGTGTTGGTGTTGCTCGATGCCACCGAAACCATGCGCAGCCGCTATGCGCGCC
Organism: Neisseria sp.; assembly: GCA_030538415.1. Lineage (GTDB taxonomy): Bacteria > Pseudomonadota > Gammaproteobacteria > Burkholderiales > Neisseriaceae > Neisseria. Next base: position 30,945 of record JAUNTY010000027.1, read on the forward strand.
AGCCGCTGGTAACGATGGCGATGGGGCAGCGCGGCATCGTCAGCCGTTTGTGCGGCGAGGAATTCGGCTCAGCGATGACGTTTGGCGCGGCCAAGCAGGCTTCCGCGCCGGGGCAGATTGCGGTGAATGATTTGGCGTTTATTCTGGGCGTGTTGTCGAAATAATAAAAACGACCCAGGCCGTCTGAAACCTGTGTTTCAGACGGCCTTGACGTTTGCAAAAATAACCATCACACCCGCGCAGGCGGGTGTCTGGGGCAAAGCGCGGCTTTGCTTGTCTGCCTGTTTTTCCAATTCTAAAAACCCAAGATAAATCATAAGATTGCGAATTTTCAGGGCTGGCAAGTTTGAGCTGAAGCTGTGCTTCAGACTGGGCACCCGCCTGCGCGGGTGCGACGGGCAGGGGCGTTTTACAAAGACATCAGGCCGTCTGAAACTTGTGTTTCAGACGGCCTGTTTTTATCCGAACCGTCTATACTCCAAAAGGATTAGCCAATAAGCGGAATGCTGCCAAAGCCGTCTGAATGGTAAAACACCGCATCTTAACCAATCGGGAATCCGCATCCGTGAATATCAAGAAAACCGCGCTCGTCGCCGCTTTGCTGTTTGCCGCTTCTTCAACGTTTGCCGCCGACATCACCGTATCCGCCGCCGCCAGCCTCAGCAATGCCTTCAAAGACATTGCTGCGCAATATGAAAAACAGTATCCGCAAGCCAAAATCCGCCTCAACACCGCAGGTTCGGGCGCTTTGTTGCAACAGGCCGCCAAGGGCGCGCCGGTGGATGTGTTGGCGTTTGCCGATGAAGAAACCATGAACAAGGCGCAGCAGCAGGGTTTGATTGACAAGGTCAGTCGCAAAACCTTCGCCACCAATGCGCTGGTCATCGCCGCGCCTGCCGACAGCCGCCTGCGTATCAGCAAATTGAGCGACCTGGCCACGCCCGCCGTCAAGCGCATCGCCATCAGCAACCCGGCCAGCGTGCCGGTAGGGCGCTACAGCAAGGCCGCGCTGGAGAAAGCCCGTCTTTGGAATGCGCTGCAGCCGAAAATCATCAACACCCAGCATGTGCGCCAGTCGCTCGATTACGTGGCGCGCGGCGAAGTGGATGCGGGCTTTGTTTACAACACCGATGCGGCGCTGATGAAAGACAAGGTGAAAGTGCTGCACACCGTGGCTACCGAAGAGCCGGTGAGCTATCCGATTGCGGTGACGAAAAACAGCACAAACAAGGCAGAGGCGCAGCGTTTTGCCGATTATGTGCGCTCGGAAAGAGGGCAGGCGGTGTTGCGGCAATATGGTTTCGGGAGGCCATAACCATAAAGCGGGGATAAGATGGAAATAATAATTTAATATTATCAAAAAGTTAGCGAGAGATTTAATAATTAATATACTAACGTGTTGAATTATTTCGATAAAACTTTTAAATTTATTGAACTTCCTGCAGATTGCTTGTATCCTACCTCCAAGAAAATTTGTGTCAATCATCAGGAATGGTCAAGTTTAATCATGAAATCGATTTATGTTTATGGCAACGGCGGACATGGGCAGGTAGTGGCCGATATCGCCCGTGCGGCGGGATACGGGCAGGTTGTTTTTCTTGATGATGCCGGTGCCGATAAATTTGATGAAAACTTGCCCAAAGGCGATATCATCGTGGCGGTGGGTAACAACAACGTTCGCCGCCGCCTGTGCAAGCGCGTGCAGGCAGCAGGCTTTAATCTGGTGTGCCTGGTGCACCCCAGCGCCGTAATCTCACCCAGCGCTATGCTCGGTGCGGGCGTGGTGGTGATGCCGTTGGTGGTGGTGAATGCGCGCGCCCGCATCGAAGAAGGTGTGGTCATCAACACCGCCGCGGTAGTGGAGCACGACTGCCAAGTACATGCTTATGCCAATATCTGCCCGAATGTCTCACTGGCGGGCAATGTGGTGGTGGGAGAGGAGACGGACATCGGCATCGGCAGCTGCGCCATCCAGGGTATAAATATCGGCGCCAACAGCCTGATTGGGGCGGGCAGCGTGATTGTGAACCATGTAGCGGATAATGTGGTGGCGTTCGGCAATCCCGCGCGCACGCAGCGGCTGTTGCACAACAGCGCCTGACGTTTTAGCATGCCGGCGCAACAGCCAGGCCGTCTGAAACCCACGTTTCAGACGGCCTTTTGTATATGGTTAGTTGCAGCCATCAAGGTTTCAGACGGCTTTCTATAGAGGGAAAACTTAATTTCTCCGACTATATTACAACTGAACAACACCTTCTGTATACAAGGCAGCAAACCGCAGGCAGTGCAGTAGTACGGAGCTGGCGAACTTGGTGCTTCGGTGCCTTAGCCGCCGTTTTCTTTGAGCCAAGGTGCAGCAACATTATATGCAAAATGGATTGTTTGGCTATAAATTATCGACAGTAAAAATCCTTCCGCCATGCGGGGGAACGGAACGGGAAAATGACCGAATCAGTGGCAACCGCCTTATGGCTTTCTTTGAAAGTGGCCGGATTGGCGACTTTGTTCAACATCATCTTGGGCGTGGCCGTCGGCTTCGCGTTGGCGCGTTGGCGTTTCGCAGGCCGCAATCTACTTGATACGCTGCTTACCCTACCGATGGTGATGCCGCCCACGGTGATGGGCTATTATCTGCTGGTGTTACTGGGCAGCCGCGGCGTGTTGGGCGGTTGGTTGCAGCAAAATCTGGGCATCAACCTGATTTTTACCTGGCAGGGCGCGGTGGTGGCGGCGATGGTGGTGACTTTTCCGCTGGTATTCAAACCGGCGCGGGCGGCTTTCGAAGGCGTAAACCCGCAGTTGGAAGCGGCGGCGCGGGTGTTGGGCTTGAACGAGCGGGCAGTGTTTTTCCGCGTCAGCCTGCCACTGGCCTGGCGCGGTATTTTGGCCGGGGTGTTGCTTGCGTTTGCGCGGGCGCTGGGCGAATTCGGTGCCACTCTGATGATTGCGGGCAGCATTCCCGGCCAAACGCAAACCTTGTCGATTGCGGTTTATGAAGCGGTGCAGGCCGGGAATGACGCCGCCGCCAACTGGCTGGTGTTGCTGATTTCGATAGTGTGCATCACCATTTTGCTGGCGGTCGGCCATCTGGCGCGGGCGCGGGACGGAAAGGGCGGCCATGCTGTTTGATATCGAGATTTGCAAAAAACTGCCGTCGTTCGAATTAAATGCACGCTTGCAGTCAAACAGCGAACGGCTGGCCATACTCGGCGCTTCCGGCTCCGGCAAAAGCCTGTTCCTGCGCCTGCTGGCCGGGCTGATGCGGCCGGATGGCGGCCATATCCGTATCGGCGGCGAACATTGGTTTGGCGCGGGCGTGGATTTGAGCGTGCAGCAGCGGCGTGCGGGGCTGGTTTTCCAGGATTACGCCCTGTTTCCGCATCTGACCGTGGCGCAAAACATCGGCTTCGGTTTGCAGCCGGGCTGGGGCAATCCGCCGAAAAAACCCTCCGAACCGGTGCGCTACTGGCTCGACACCATGCGCCTGAACCACGTGGCCGATCATTATCCGCAGCATATTTCCGGCGGCCAAAAACAGCGCACCGCCCTGGCAAGGGCGCTGGTGACCCAACCGAAGCTGCTGTTGCTGGACGAGCCGCTCTCTGCGCTGGATGCCGACCTGCGCAGCCACACCCGCCGGGAATTGGCCTATTTGCAGCGGCAAACCCGGGTGCCGATGATTTTGATTACCCACGACCAAAGCGATGCCGATGCGCTGGCAGAAGAAGTGTGGCGGATGGAACGGGGCGTGTTGTCAAACCTTTCGGCTTGAGAGCGTTGTTTCTATAGTGAAAAAACTTACTTTAATACAAGGCAGCAAGCCGAAGACAGTACAAGTAGTACGGCTAGGGCAGCAACGCGGTAGTAGAGTAAGTTTTTTCACTATAGTCGAAGAAATTAGATTCTGCTACGGCGTTGGCTCGCCTTGTCGTACTATCTGTACTGCCTGCGGCTCGCCGCCTTGTATCAGAATCTAATTTCTTCGACTATATATAACAAGGATAAACATGCAGTATAAAAGGCCGTCTGAATATTCAGACGGCCTTTGAGCATGCAAGCAAATCAATCGTGCAGCCTGGTGGCGTATTCGACCTCTTCGCGGCTGCCCATCACCACCGATACGCGCTGATGCAGGCCTTCGGGTTGGATGTCGAGCATGTGTTGCCGCGTGTTGCCGGAAGCGCCGCCTGCCTGCTCGATAATCAGGCTCAGCGGGTTGGCTTCATACATCAGGCGCAGTTTGCCGGGTTTTTGCGGGTCGCGCGCGTCTTGCGGATACATAAACACGCCGCCGCGCATCAGGATACGGTGGATTTCGGCCACCATCGAGGCCACCCAGCGCATGTTGTAGTTTTTGCCGCGCGGGCCGGTGTCGCCTGCCAGCAGCTCGCCGATGTATTGCTGCATGGCGGGAAACCAATGGCGCTGGTTTGACATATTGATGGCGAATTCTTTGGTGGCGGCGGGTACTTGCGGGTTGGCCAGGGTTTGCACGAATTCGCCCTTGCCGTCGAGCGTAAACACATACACGCCGCGCTTGAGGGTAAACACGAGTATGGTTTGCGGGCCGTAAAGCACATAGCCGCTGCCTGCCTGCTCGCTGCCTTTTTGCAGGAAAGATTCGGTGGCCAGCGCGCCTGCGGGCTTGGCGAGAATCGAAAAAATGGTGCCCACGGAAATATTCACGTCGATGTTTGACGAGCCGTCGAGCGGGTCGAACAAGACCAGATAAGCGCCGCTTTCGTTGCAAGGCACGAAGCTGTCTTCTTCTTCGCTGGCGATACCGGCCACGTTGGCATCGGTTTTAAGCGCCTGAATCAACAAATCGTTGGCAATCACATCCAGCTTTTTCTGGTCTTCGCCCTGCACGTTGCCGGTACCCGCTTCGCCGAGCACGCCTGCGAGCGCGCCTTGGCGCACTTGGTTGTTGATTTGCACACAGGCTGCGACCACGGATTGCAATACTTGGCCAAGCTCGGCGGGCAGGGCGTTTTGCTGCAGGTGTTGCGGCAGGAATTCAGCTAGAGTAGTCATCGGTTTCTCTTTTCGTTGCGGTTAGGGTTGGCTTGCTGAAGATGCAGGCTCGGGCTGTCGGAGGCTTGCATCGAATTGGGTAAGGCAAGGGGTAACGGCGGTGCTCAGTTTGTTGTGCAGCTCGGGCGGAATATTCCCGGCCACGGCTTGCGCGATTTCGGCGGCAGACACCGCTTCAACCGCGTGTTGGGCTGCGCAATCGCACACCATCAGTTTTTGCTCGGCATCAAGCCGCGCCCCTGCCGGAATGCTGTCGACGCACTGGCGGGTAAACGCCCCCACGAATTCGGCGCGGAATTTATTGTCGATTTCTTGTTTGATTTGCTCTTTTTGCTCGCCACAGCCGCCGAGCAGGGCGAGGCTGAGGAGTAGGGCGGAAAGGGTGCGTTTGTTGTCGGTCATCGGTATCCTTGCTGGCGAAATCTTGTATATAGTGGGAAAACTTAATTTCTAATACAAGGCAGCAAGCCGCAGACAGTACAGCTAGTACGGCTAGGCGCAGCAACGCCGTAGTAGGAATTAAGTTTTTCCACTATAGTTTAATCAAAGTTATCTTTGAATGAAAGGCCGTCTGAAAGTTTCAGACGGCCTTTGCCTGCGCTTATGCGATTTGGTAATCCAACACGAAACGTGCGCCCTTGTCTTGCGCCAATGTTTCGGTCAGCGCGGGCAGGGTTTCTTGCAGCTGTTTGGCCAACAGCCAGGGCGGATTCATGACAAACATGCCGCTGCCGTGCATGCCGAAGCCGTCGGCGCGCGGGCTGTGAACGTGCAATTCGGCCAAGAGGTAATTATCGGGCGCCAGTTTTTTCAGCTGCTCGGGCAGCTTACGGCTTTCTTCGCGCGACAGGCAGGGATACCACACCAGATAGCAGCCTTGGGCAAAGCGCTTTTGCGCTTCTTTGAGGGTGTTGGCCACGCGGGCGTAATCCTGCTTTTCTTCATAGGGCGGGTCGATTAACACCGCTGCACGGCGGGTGGGCGGCGGCAATAGCGCAATCAACCCCTGATAGCCGTCGGCCTGCGCAATCTGGCCGCGCCGCCCGAGGCGGGCTTCCTGCATATTGTGTTGCAGATGCTGGAAATCGGCCGGATGCAGCTCAAACAGACGCAGTTTGTCGCCGGGGCGCATAAGCGCCTGCGCCAGCCACGGCGAGCCGCAGTAGAGGCTTTTTTGAGGCAGTATGGCGTTCAGACGGCCTATGAAACCCTGCAATAACCCGGGCAGATTGTGTGCCTCTTGCAAGCGGGCGATGCCTTGCCGGTATTCGCCCACTTTTTGCGCTTCGTTGCCGCCTAAATCATACAAACCTGCGCCGCTGTGGGTATCGACATACCAATAAGGTTTGTCTTTGCGGTTGAAATATTCAAGGGTGAGGTAGAGCACGAAATGCTTGAGCATATCGGCATGATTGCCTGCGTGGAAAGCGTGGCGGTAGCTGAGCATGAAATAAGGCCGTCTGAAAGGGTAATGCGCCATTCTAGCATAGGCGGCAGTTGCCAAGGCCGTCTGAAAAGGGTTACATTTTGCCGAAACCAGCAGAGGGAGCATTTTATGGCCGATCAATACATTTTATCGCTCGATCAGGGCACCACTACATCGCGCGCGATTGTGTTCGACCGAAAGGGGCAGGTGGTGGCTACGGCGCAAAAAGCCTATCCGCAGCATTTCCCCGAGCCGGGTTGGGTGGAGCACGACGCCCGCGAAATCTGGAGCTCGCAAGTGGCGGTGTTGGCCGAAGTGTTGGCGCAATCGGGCATTGCCGCCGACCAAATCGCCGCGCTCGGCGTGACCAACCAACGCGAAACCACGGTGGTGTGGGACAGGGCGACCGGCGAGCCGGTGTATCGTGCGATTGTGTGGCAAGACAGGCGCACGGCGCGGTATTGCGACAGCATCCGCGATGCGCATGCCGAAACCATCCGCGCCAAAACCGGGCTGGTGCTCGACGCTTATTTTTCCGCCACCAAAGTCAAATGGATTTTGGACAAGGTGCCCGATGCCCGCAAGCGCGCAGAAGCGGGCGAGCTCTGTTTCGGCACGGTGGATACCTGGCTGGTGTGGAACCTTACCCAAGGCAAGGCGTTTGTGACCGACCCCGGCAACGCCAGCCGCACCATGCTTTTCAATATCCATACGCTGCAATGGGATGACGAGCTTTTGGCCTTGTTTGGCATTCCGCGCGCGATGTTGCCCGAAGTGAAAAGCAGCAGCGAAATTTACGGCCATACCGAGCCGCGTTTCACCAATCATCCGATACCGATTGCCGGTATCGCAGGTGACCAACACGCCGCCTTGTTCGGCCAGATGTGCATAGAAAAAGGCATGCTGAAAAACACCTACGGCACCGGCTGCTTTTTACTGATGAACACCGGCAGCGAGCCTGTCGAATCGAAAAACAATCTGCTTGCCACCGTGGCCTGGCAAATCGGCGGCGACACCACTTATGCGCTCGAAGGCGGCGTGTTTGTCGGCGGCGCGGCCATCCAGTGGCTGCGCGACGGCGCCCGCATGATACGCGATGCCGATGAAATCAATGCATTGGCCGCCACCGTGGCCGACAACGGCGGCGTGTATTTCGTGCCCGCGCTGGCCGGTATGGGCGCGCCTTATTGGGATCAATACGCGCGCGGCAGCATGTTTGGCATTACCCGCGGCACCACCGACGGCCACATCGCCCGCGCCGTGCTCGAAGGCATCGCTTTTCAGGTTTACGATATCGTGAAGGCAATGGAAGCCGATGCAGGCCAGGCCACGCGCCAATTACGGGTAGACGGCGGCGCCAGCAAAAGCGATTACCTGATGCAGGTGCAATCCGATTTGTTTGCCTTTGATATCGTGCGCCCGCAAACCATCGAAACCACCGCGCTCGGCGCCGCTTATCTGGCCGGGCTGGCGGTAGGTTATTGGCAGAACATCGATGACATCCGCGCCCAATGGCAGGCGGATAAAGTGTTCAGCCCGCAACTGCCGCTGCAGCGGGTGCAAAAAATGCTGCATTACTGGCACAAGGCGGTGAACGCGGCGCGGCACTGGATTGACGACTGATTGGGTGAGTCATATTGAAAAGCCGCTTGAAAATGCTTATCCCGAACTTGACGTCATGAAATATAGTCGTTTCAATTTAGTTTGATACAGCGTTGCTGCGCCTAGCCGTACTATC
>JAUNTY010000028.1:0-9115 GCA_030538415.1 Neisseria sp.
CGCAAAAAGGGCAGTTTTTGTCTTCAAAACTTTTATTCCGTTTAAAGCTATACAGAATAAGGCTTTTGGGTGTTTTTAGCACCCCAAATGTCCCTTACGCCGCCTTTCAAAATTTGCACCAGACCATACACCAGCCGCCTTCGGGCGGCTGTGAGTTGAAACAGTTTGAATTGAAACATAGTAAGCTCCTTGATAAAGCCCAGCCGCCTTCGGGCGGCTGTGAGTTGAAACTTTAAGTAAAAATTATTTATCGAAGCCGCTTTAAGCCAGCCGCCTTCGGGCGGCTGTGAGTTGAAACAAGAGCCGTCAGCGACTTGCCGCTTTTAAAATGCCCAGCCGCCTTCGGGCGGCTGTGAGTTGAAACCCCGGCTGATGCGCGCCCAAGAAGACTTCGGCGTCCAGCCGCCTTCGGGCGGCTGTGAGTTGAAACCGGTCTGTCGCCACCAACATCAACAAAAAAAACCAGCCGCCTTCGGGCGGCTGTAGGTTGAAAATCGGCGTATAGGACAAAAAAGGTGCTATTTTTGGGAAGGTACCCTCTATGGGACAAAAAAGGTGCTAATCCTCTACCAAATTAGAGAAATAATCCTTAATAAACCTAATCTTGTTTGCCTTTCTCATGCCTTGATGGCACCTTAATTTCTGTTTCAAGTCTGCAAAGCGGCCATCCAGCAAATTGGTTGTATTGCAGATGCCCAAACCAGGAAATTGCCCAAACACAAACAGGTAATCCAGATTGTTTTTCAAGCTCCGGTAAGCACTTCGCAGCCTTTTGTGCGTGTAGTGGGATTGCCCCGTCTCGGCATTGAAGGTACGTTCGTTAAGGTATGTTTTATACTACTCGTACCATGTTGCCAATGCCGTCTGAAAGTCTGCCTTGTTGCTGTTTTTCAGGCTTAATGTCAGTTGCCATAAAGCCCTGGCTGCTTCTGTTTTCGGGTTGCGGGTCAGGTAACGGCTGATGGTTTTGACTTGGTAGAACTGACATAGCTGAACGGGAATAGCGGGAAATGATTGCAGCAGGCCTTTTCTTCCGTCGCAAACAATGCTTTGTATTTCAATATCTTTCGTCTCCAACAAATGGATCGCTTCGGCGTAAAGCCCATTGGTTTCGGTTTTGACCTCTCCCACAAAAAGCGGCTGGTTGCTGATGCTGTCATACAAAACCATAACGCCAAAATGCCTGCCGAAGTAAGTAGTATCCATGATGATGTTGGCTTTTGCAGGTGCGGCGTATTTTTCTTTGGTAACGGCTTTGGCCAGATGGCGGTAAATGGTTTTCTGACTGCATTTGCACTGCCCGGACAGCTGGGAAGCCGTCTGCTTGGCTAGCGTATAAGCCTGCTACAACTCATCGGGGCGGATACGCCTTCCGCCATCAAAGCGCCTGCTGCAATCGTGGCATTTGTATCGCTGTTTGCCGTTTTGCCAGCCGTTTTTTTTGACGTGTTTTGAGCCGCAGAAAAAGCATTTTTTGTGTTCAAAGCCTTTGACTCCGTTTAAAGCTTTGCAGGATAAGGCTTACAGCGATTTTTAGCACCTTTTTTGTCCTATACGCCTGAAAATCTCATCCAGTCGTGCAGATGGCTGAACGAAAGTTGGATAAAAAAGAGGCCGCCTGAAAATTTGTTTGACAGATTTTCAGACGGCCTCTTTTCATTGCTTGTCAAGCCGGTTCGGCCATGCTCAGGGCTTGTTGGATGTCAACGGCGACGATGCGGGAGACGCCTTTTTCCTGCATGGTGACGCCCACGAGCTGTTCGGCCATTTCCATGGTGAGGCGGTTGTGGGAAATGTAGAGGAATTGGGTTTGCGCCGACATTTCTTTGACGAGGTTGCAGAAGCGGCCGGTGTTGGCGTCGTCGAGCGGGGCGTCCACTTCGTCGAGGAGGCAGAAGGGGGCGGGGTTGAGGCTGAACAGGGCAAACACGAGGCTCATGGCGGTGAGGGCTTTTTCGCCGCCGCTCAAGAGGTGGATGGTGGAGTTTTTCTTGCCGGGCGGCCGCGCCATGATGGATACGCCGGCGGTGAGCAGGTCGTCGCCGATCATGTGCAGTTTGGCTTCACCGCCGCCGAAGAGGGTGGGGAAGAAGGTTTGCACTTTTTCGTTGACGGCTTCGAAGGTTTCTTTGAAGCGGGCTTTGGTTTCGTTGTCGATTTGGGCGATGGCTTCTTCGAGCAGGCCGATGGCGGATTGGACGTCTTCGCTTTGGCGGCGGTAGTAGCCGTCGCGTTCGCGGGCTTCTTCGAGCTCTTCGAGGGCGGCGAGGTTGACGGCACCGAGGGCTTGGATTTTTTGGGCGAGGCTGCCGATGTCGTCGCTGAGGATTTTCAGGCTGCCGGATTCGGCGGCGAGGTTTTCGAGGGCGGAGAGGTCGGCTTGGCGTTCGCTGAGGTTGTCGTGGAAGCGTTTGGCGTTAATCAGGGCTTCTTGTTGCTGCAACAGGGCGGTTTGGGTGGCGGCCTGTAATTGCGGCAACTTGGCGGAGAGGCTTTGCTGCTGCGCGTATTGCTCGCGGCCTTGGGCTTGGGTGGCGGCGAGTTGGTCTTGCAGGGCGAGGTGTTGCTCGTCGAGGGTTTGCACTTCTTCGCCGAGGCTTTCGAGTTTGAGGTGTTGTTCGTCGTTTTGCTGTTCGGCTTCGACGGCGAGCGCGAGTTCGCTTTGGCGTTCTTGCCAGTCGAAGGTTTGCTGCTCGAGCTGGATGAGCTGCTGCTGTTGGTGTTGTTTTTGTTGTTGCAGTTTGTGGACGGCGACTTCGGCGAGGCCGTATTGGCGGTTGCTTTCGAGCAGGGCGAGTTGGGCTTGTTTGAGTTGGTGTTGCTGCTGCTGGCGGTTGCCGCCGGTTTGCTGTTGCTGGTTTTCGAGTTCGGCGGCGGCTTCGGCTAGGGTGGCGATGTCGTCTTCGAGGCCGTCTGAAGTTTGCTCGAGGATGAGAGCTTCTTCTTCGAGTTGCAGCAGTTCGCGCGCGATGTGTTCGCGGCGGATTTGACCTTGGTTGGTGCGGGCGAGCAGCTCGGCGGCGCGGGTTTGGGCGGCCTGGTATTGTTGGTTGTGTTGTTTTTGCTGTTGCAACAGGTTTTTGTGGTGTTGTTCGGCGGCGTTTAAGGCGCTTTGGGCTTGGCTGCGGCTGTGTTCGGCGGCGGCAAGCTGCGGGGTGAGTTGGTCGAACTCGGCGTTGAGTTCGTCAAGGCGGGCTTTGCGGGCGATGAGGTTTTCCTGCCCGGCTTCGGCATAAAGCAACACGCCGGCGCGGTCGACTTGGTGGCCTTCGGGGGTGAGCCAGAGTTGTCGGCCTTGCAAGTCGTTTTGCCGGGCGAGGGCGTAATCGAGGTTGGGGGCGCACAATACGCCGTCGAGCCAATGGTGCAAGGCCGTTTGAAACGCGCCTTGGGCTTGGATTTGGTTGAGTAGGGCTTGCGCGGGCAGGGATTTTTTGATGCCGCCGGACAGTTGTCGGCTCACCCAGGCGGCCTGGCCTGCGGGCAGGGGCGCGGGCGGGGTGAAATCGGCGGCAACGGCGCGGGCGTGCAGGCGTTCGGCGAGGAAGGCGCTGAGTGCGTGTTGCCATTCGGCGGGGGCTTGGATGTGTTGCCAGAGCTGCGGGGCATCGGCGTTGGCGCTGTGTTGCCAGAAATCGGCGTCGGCTTCGTTGTGCGCCAACAGTTGCGCGAGGGCTTGTTGTTGGGCGCTGACGGTGATGTGTTGCTGTTGCAACTCGGCGTATTGTGTTGAGGCCGTCTGAAAGGTGTTTTGCTGTCGGGCTAATTCGTTTTCGGCGGCAATCAGTTGTTCTTCGTAATGTTCTTGCTGGCTTTGTAACAGCGCGGCTTGCTCTTGCGCGGCGGCGGTGTCGGCATCGGCGGGCAGGTTGAGCTCGCTGCTTTCCTGTTTCAGACGGCCTTGTCGTTGCTGTTGGGCGGCGAGGGTTTGGCGGGAATGGTTGAGCTGTTGCTGTTTGAGGGCGAGCTCGCGCTTGATGCGGTTGTGTTCGTCTTGCTGGGTTTGGTAGGCATTGTTGAGCGCGGATTGGGCTGCTTCCAATTCGGGCAGCCGCTCTTCGTGTTCGGCCACCTGCATGGCGAGTTCGGCCAGCTCGGTTTGTTTTTCTTCGATTTGAAAATCGGTTTCTTCCATGCCCGCGCGGACTTCTTGCTGCTGCTGGTGGATGCGCTGCAATTGGGCTTGGGCGGCGGTGCGGTCGCGCTCGATGCGCTGGTGCAGGGTTTGCCGGTGGCGGATTTGTTCTTCGAGGCGGGCGATTTGTTCGCGCAAGATGCTGCGTTGGTTGCTGATGTCGTGCACGCCGGCCTGCTGCGTTTGCTCTGTGGCTTGCAGGGCGTGGATTTGCTCGGTCAGCGCCTGAATTTGTGCGGCGGTTTCGTCTTGCTGCTGTTGAAACTGCTGATGTTGGGCGGTGGCTTTGTCGGCGGTGGCCAGGGCTTGCTGCCATTGCACGTAATCGAGCAAGTCTTGCTGTTGCGAGAGTTGGCGGGTGAGGGTTTGGTAGCGCTCGGCGGTTTCGGCCTGTTTCTCCAATTTTTCCACTTGGCGGCCAAGCTCGCTTTGCAAGTCGGCCAAACGCTGCAAATGCTCGCGGGTGTCTTTCAGACGGCCTTCGGTTTCTTTGCGGCGCTCTTTGTATTTGGATACGCCCGCCGCTTCTTCGATATAGGCGCGCAATTCTTCCGGCCGCGCTTCGATGATGCGCGAAATCATGCCTTGCTCGATGACGGCATAACCGCGCGCGCCTACGCCGGTTCCCAAGAATAAATCGGTGATGTCGCGGCGGCGTACGACTTGGTTGTTGATGAAATAAGTGGATTCGCCCTGGCGGGTAAGCTGGCGCTTGATGCTGACTTCGGCATACTGCCCCCACGGACCTTGCAGGCTGTGGTCGGCATTGTTGAAGACCAGCTCGACCGAAGCGCGCGGGGCGGGGCGGCGGGTGGCTGCGCCGTTGAAAATCACGTCCTGCATACTCTCTCCGCGCAACTGCTTGGCCGAGGCTTCGCCCAATACCCAACGCACGGCATCGATGACATTCGATTTGCCGCAGCCGTTCGGCCCGATGACGGCAACGAGCTGGCCGGGCACGTGGATGGTGGTGGGGTCGGTAAAGGATTTGAAACCGGCAAGTTTGATGTGGGTGAGGCGCATGGGCGGGGCAAAAATCATCAGTATGGGAGGGCTATTCTAGCTGAAATTGCGGCTACTTGCCTGATGTCGGAAAAAAGCTGATGTAAATCAAAAAATATATGCAGAAAGAATTAAGTGTTGTAAAAATGATACCGAAGGAAAATATACCATCAAGATATAAAAAATAGATTAAAGAGCCTAAAATTTAATCTTTGATTCTTAAGAAAATTATGATATTTGGTTACATGGGTTATTTATGTTTATGTCTTTTTTGATGTGATAAATAATGCCTGCAACATACCTGTCATCCGTTAAAAATACCGTTGGTTTTTCCATTTTAAAAGCATTTCAGGATGCGTATATCATGCCATTACGTCTTGCTTTATGTGGAACGGGGGATGGCCGTGAAATGTAGTTACTCAAATAAAACGGCTCGGAAAATCACGCGCACATAAGGCTGAATACTTACTTAAATGGGCCGCGTTCTCAACATACTAGTGCGGCCTTGATCAGGAGCCTTGCTATGTTCAATTACCGCCGACTGTTATGGATTTTGTTGCCTGTCGTTGCAACCGGATGTGCCTACCACCCCAAGGAAAGCTGGGTAGATACCAATAACGCTGTTTACAATACCGATGTGCCTGAACAGCGCTCTTCCGTAGTATTTTATCGTCAGGCTGATGCAGTGGCAGGGCCGACTGTCAATGTTTATGTCAATGGTCAATATTCCGGCTCGCTGCAGCCCAATGCATACCGCCAGGAATTAATCTGCGCACAAAACCAGCGTTTTTATGCGGAATTTACTGATCAGGATGCCGGCTATAGTAAAAAGGCTAGTGCGGGTGATTATTACAACCTGCCGGAAGCAGCGGTTTCTTTTTTCAAAATCGTAGATAACGGCAGCGGGCAGCCCGCATTGCAAGCGGTTTCTCCCGAGCAGGCGCAGCAGGAAATGCAAGGCGTTCTGCGTCAAAACCACACTTTGTCGCGCGTCAAACATCCGGAGCAATGCGCGCAAGTGTTGAAGCAATATACTTTGCAGGCATCTGCATTGTTCAAATTCGACCGCTACCAATATAAAGACATGCTGCCGCAAGGTCAGCGTGAAATCGCGGCCATCTCTCAAGATATCAAACAAAATCCCGATCATATCAGCAGCATTTCGGTGGTGGGTCATACCGATCCCGAAGGCAGCACACGTTACAACCAAAAATTATCGTATGAGCGCGCCGCAACCGTCAAACAGGCTCTGGTCAACGGCGGTGTGGTAGGTGGTTTGATCACGCCCGAAGGTCGCGGTGAAAGCCAGCTGGTGGTGTCGGACTGCCGTCGGAAACATCCACGCAATGCGCAGGCACGTCAAGAATGCGACCAGCCCAACCGTCGTGTGGAAGTGATTTTGCGTGGTGAAAAAGCTCAATAAATCTTGCTCAAATTAAAGATATAAGGTGAATAAAATGTCTAAAAACATTACGTTGAAAATTAATAATGCAAAAGAAACCGTCGAAACCGTAAATCTTCAGACGGCCTCGGGTGAAGCGCTGCGTATTCCGGCGCGGGGGGAAGTCAATTACCAATTTATAGACGATGCCACTCAGCTTGGCCCGGAAAATATCATGACCAAACGTGTGGGCAATGATTTGGCCATTGCCTTTGAAGGTTCTGATATTCAAAATCCGGACATGGTTCTCGAAGGTTATTATTCGGACGCGACCGGCGCATCCCAAAGCAGCCTGCTGATGGGGCAACATGAAAATGGCGGCATGTATCCTTATGTGCCGGAAAGTGCCGCGCCTGCAGATGCGGTTACCATGCTGGCTGAAGAAGTGGAAGCAGGCCAGGCTTTGGGTGGCGAGGTTATCGAAGCTTTGTGGGCGCCTGCTCCGTGGTGGTTGCTCGGCTTGCTGCCTCTGGCTGCGCTGGCTGCTTCCGGCGGCGGCTCCGGCGGTTCTGATCCGGCTCCGGTGGCGCCGATTGAAATTACCGTAAACGCACCGGACAATACCAATGACAATACGCCCGCCATTACCGGCACCACAGATGCGGCCACCGGCAGCGTGGTGACTGTTTTGCTGACGGACAGCGAAGGCAATACCCAAACCGTTTCTACTGTTGTCAGCGAGGACGGCACCTATACCGTAGAGCCGGAAACGGCATTGGCCGACGGTGAATACACGGCAGAGGCCACCGTTACCGATCCTTCCGGAGCAACCGCTACTGCAACCGATCCCGGCAGCATTGATACCACTGCCGTTATCACGGTAGATGCCCCTGATTTGACCAATGACAATACACCGACCATTACAGGCACCACTGACGATGTGGAAGCCGGTCAGCTCGTGACCGTTGTGGTGACCGACAGCGAGGGCAACACGCAAACCCTGACCGCTACCGTTCAAGAAGACGGCAGCTATGCTGTGGATGTGCCCGTGGCATTGCCGGATGGCGATTATACGGCCACGGCTACGGTAGAAGACGTATTGGGCAACAAGGCTACTGCCACTGATCCCGGTTCGGTAGATACTGTTGCACCGGTGATTACGATTGATGCGCCTGATAATACCAACGACATCACCCCGACTATTACCGGCACCACCGACGCGCCGGAAGGCTCAGTGGTAACCATCGTGGTGACCGACAGCGAAGGCAACACCCAAACCGTCACCACTACTGTGGATTCAGACGGGCAATACAGCGTAGACGTGCCCGAAGCATTGCCGGAAGGTAATTATACCGTTGATGCCAGCGTCAAAGACCCGGCAGGCAATGAAGGCAAGGCCACCGATACTGGTTCTGTAGATACGACCGCTCCTGTGATTACTGTGGATGCGCCTGATGATAGTAATGACGCTACCCCGACCATCACCGGCACCACCGACGCGCCGGAAGGCTCAGTGGTAACCATCGTGGTGACCGACAGCGAAGGCAACACCCAAACCGTCACCACTACTGTGGATTCAGACGGGCAATACAGCGTAGACGTGCCCGAAGCATTGCCGGAAGGTAATTATACCGTTGATGCCAGCGTCAAAGACCCGGCAGGCAATGAGGGGAAAGCCACGGATAATGGCAGCATTGATACTGTTGCACCGACGATTACCGTAGATGCCCCCGACAATACAACAGATAACACGCCGCTTATTACCGGCACTACCGATGCGCCAACAGGCTCCGTAGTGACTGTTGTGGTGACCGACAGCGAAGGCAACACCCAGACATTGTCTACCACAGTAGATGAAACCGGCTATTACGCTGTCGAACCCGCCACGCCCCTGCCTGATGGTGAATACACCGCCGATGCCAGCGTCAAAGACCCGGCAGGCAACGAAGGCACAGCCAGCGATCCTGGTTCGATTGACACCACCGTCACCATTACCGTCGATGCGCCCGACTTGACAAACGACAATACACCGACCATTACCGGTACCACCGATGCGGAGCCGGGGCAAACCGTATCTGTTTTGATTACAGATGCTCAAGGTAACACTCAAACCGTCACCACGACCGTGCAGGAAGATGGCACATACAGCGTTGATGCTGAAACACCTCTGGCGGATGGGGAATATACGGCTGAAGCAACTGTGACTGATAATGCGGGTAATGAAGCAACTGCTACCGATCCGGGTACTGTTGACACCACCGCCCCGGTAATCACCGTCGACGCCCCCGACAACAGCAGCGACACCACCCCGACCATCACCGGTACCACCGATGCACCGGAAGGTTCCGTGGTGACCATCGTGGTGACCGACAGCGAAGGCAACACCCAAACGCTGACCGCCACCGTTGATGCGGACGGCAACTACAGCGTCGATGTCGAAACCCCGCTGGCCGAAGGCGATTACACCGCCGAAGCCACCGTGGCCGACGAAGCCGGTAACACCGCGACTGCCACAGACGACGGCAGCATCGACACCACCGCCCCGGTAATCACCGTCGACGCCCCCGACAACAGCAGCGACACCACCCCGACCATCA
>JAUNTY010000028.1:9215-38709 GCA_030538415.1 Neisseria sp.
ACGAAGCCGGTAACACCGCGACTGCCACAGACGACGGCAGCATCGACACCACCGCGCCGGTAATCACCGTCGACGCCCCCGACAACAGCAGCGACACCACCCCGACCATCACCGGTACCACCGATGCACCGGAAGGTTCCGTGGTGACCATCGTGGTGACCGACAGCGAAGGCAACACCCAAACGCTGACCGCCACCGTTGATGCGGACGGCAACTACAGCGTCGATGTCGAAACCCCGCTGGCCGAAGGCGATTACACCGCCGAAGCCACCGTGGCCGACGAAGCCGGTAACACCGCGACTGCCACAGACGACGGCAGCATCGACACCACCGCGCCGGTAATCACCGTCGACGCCCCCGACAACAGCAGCGACACCACCCCGACCATCACCGGTACCACCGATGCACCGGAAGGTTCCGTGGTGACCATCGTGGTGACCGACAGCGAAGGCAACACCCAAACCGTTACCACTACCGTCAAAGACGACGGCACCTACAGCGTAGATGTGCCGGAAGCTTTGCCGGAAGGCGACTACACTGTTGACGCCAGCGTCAAAGACCCGGCAGGCAACGAAGGCACCGCCAGCGACGACGGTTCCATCGACACCACCGCGCCGGTAATCACCGTCGACGCCCCCGACAACAGCAGCGACACCACCCCGACCATCACCGGTACCACCGATGCACCGGAAGGTTCCGTGGTGACCATCGTGGTGACCGACAGCGAAGGCAACACCCAAACCGTTACCACTACCGTCAAAGACGACGGCACCTACAGCGTAGATGTGCCGGAAGCTTTGCCGGAAGGCGACTACACTGTTGACGCCAGCGTCAAAGACCCGGCAGGCAACGAAGGCACCGCCAGCGACGACGGCAGCGTAGATGCTACCGATCCGCGTGTAGTGGTAGACGAACAGTCTGTGCCTGAAGCCAGCAACGCTTCTGTCAGCGGCACAATTAATGTAAGCGACAACGGTGAGGTTGTTTCCGTTACCGTAGGCGGTAAAGACATTACTGCCGCTACTTTCGACAACCCGGTTGTGATTACGACCGATAAAGGTACATTGACCGTAACCGGTTACGATGCTGCCTCGGGCGTGGCGACTTACACCTACACCGAAAACGGCGAAGCCAAAGACCACAGCCAGGGAGATGCTTCGGTAGTCGACAGCTTTATCGTTGTCGTACGGGATGCGGCAGGCAATACCGCCATGGCCGGTCTGGACATCACCATCACCGATACCGCACCTGTGGCGGTTGATGACAGCAACAGCATCAGTGAAAAAGGCACTTCGGTCAGCGGCAATGTGTTGGACAACGATTCCACAGGCGCCGATACGCCGGTGGAAGTAAGCCTGGAGAATGGCAACGGCGCTTACGGCCAGCTGACTATTGATGCCAACGGTGAATACACTTATGTATTGAATTCGGCCAATGCCGAGGTGAAAGCGCTGAATGACGGCGAAACGCTGACCGATACCTTTACCTATCAGGTAACCGATGCCGACGGCGATAGCAGCACCGCCAGCGTGACCATTACCATCAATGGCGTGTCTGACGATACAGTCATTATCGGCACCAATGACCCTGAAACCGATATCGTCGGTGGCGGCGGCAATGATGTGTTGATTGGTGACCGCGGCGGCTATAACACGGTGATTACCAAAGGTGTGGACTACAACGTGGCCATCCTGCTGGATATTTCCAACAGTATGCAGGACTACAAAACCAGCAACGGCATCACCTATCTGGAAATGGCCCGTCAATCGCTGCTGAAACTGGCGCAAGACTTGGGCGATCACGACGGTAATATCAATGTGGCGTTTATGGCGTTTAACCGCACGGCCAATATGGTGATTAACATCAGCGACTTGACCGAAGACAATGTGGATGAATTACTGGCTTCCATTACCAGCCTGCAATTGGGGCCGCGTAATCAGGGTGCGACCAACTATGACGATGCATTTGCAGATGCCACCGCATGGTTTGACAGCGTGTCGGGCAACGGCTACACCAACGTGACCTACTTCCTGACAGACGGCCAGCCCACCGTGTTTGGCGCAACCGGCACCAATGCGGTCGGCGCGTACACCACGCAGGATACCGTAACGGCAGCCTTGAACAGCTTCAAAGGTTTGAGTGCGGTTTCTGATGTACATGCTATCGGCTTTGCCCAAGGCATCCGCGAAACCGTGCTGAATTATTTCGACAACACTGTCGAAAGCGGCGGAGAAATGACGTATGGCAGCACCACGCTGACGGAGTATGCCGGTCAATATCCGACCACCTTCACCTACAGCGGCGAAACGGGCGAATCGGCTATTGTGTCCAACCCGGCAGAGCTGGATGCAGCATTGGTGAGCGGCTCCTCCACCAACATACAAAACCCCGTGTCTTCCGACACCTTGTATGGTGGGGACGGTGACGACATCATCTTCGGCGACAGCATCAATACCGACAGCTTGTCGTGGACCGACGGCAACACCGGTGCGGTTTACACAGCAGGCAACCACGACGGCATGGGCGCGCAGGCATTGACCGAGTTTATCAAATGGTCTGAAAACGGCGGCAACAGCGATGCGAGCGATCAGCAAATCGTGGACTATGTGCGCGAAAACTGGGTAGATTTGCTTGACGGACGCAGCGATGGTGGTGACGATACGCTCTACGGCGGCAACGGCAACGACATCCTGTTCGGCGGTGCCGGCAACGATACGCTGACCGGCGGAGCAGGTGCCGACCAGTTTGTGTTCCTGGCCAACAGCAACAGCGGCAACGACACCATTACCGATTTCGAAGCCGATATCGACAAAGTGGTATTTGCCGATTTGGTCAACGCCGCCGAGCTGCAAAATGCGGCGTGGAACGACGACACCCATACCCTCAGCTTCAGCGGTGTCGACAGCAATGGCACGGAATACAGCAACAGCATTACCTTCACCGGTATGTCTGCCGGTCAAACGCTGGAGAACGTGCTCGAAAAACATGTCGAGTTTATCGGTTAAGATATCATCGATTGATAAAAAGCCCTGCGCAAGCAGGGCTTTATTTTTGTGGCTGCCTGATGCCCATTTAAATATATATAGTGGAAAAACTTAATTTTTAACACAAAGCAGCAAGCCGAAGACAGTACAGATAGTACGGCTAGGTGCAGCAAAGCTGTATCAAACTAAATTGAAACGGCTATAAAAAAGTATAGTCGGAGAAATTAGATTCTGCTACGGCGTTGGCTCGCCTTGTATCAGAATCTAATTTCTCCGACTATATGCAGGTTTGCGTGGCGTTTATTTGGCCGCCAGCACGGTGACTTCGTCGTGCAGATGAACCGTGCCGCTGTTGAGTGCCACCATATTGACGCCAAAGCAGGCCTTGTGGTCGTAGGCGAGGGTTTTGAGTGGTTGTTGGGTCGGATGCTTTTGGCCGCTGTTCAAGTCTACGGTGGTCATGACACAACGCACGCAGGGCTTGAACAGGTCGAATTCGACGGTGCCGATGCGGATTCGGCGCCAGCCTTCTTCCGCCCATGCCGAATCGGTGTCGATAATAAGATTAGCGCGGAAACGGCGCATTTCCACGGGTTCGGCCAGTTTGGCGTTGAGTGCCTCGAGGGATGCGGTGTTCGCGAGCAGATAGGGTGCGCCGTCGGCAAAAGAGAGCGGCGTTTGCGAATAATCGAGCATGCGTGCGCTCTGTGCGCCCAGATAGTGCAGGCGGCAGGGAGTATCGAGTTTGCTGCTCAGCCACTCATCCAATTCGGAATGGCTGCTGTGGCGGGCTTCGAACGAATCATCCCATACGGTGACGCTGCCGGGTTGGTCAAAATCTGCGATGAAGGCCGTACGGCTTTCTCCGTCGGGCGCGGTCAGTTTCAGGCCGTCTGAAAGCGGCACGGCCTGCCAGAGCAGCATGTGCGGGAATTTTCGGGCGGTGATGAATTCGCCGTTGGGGCGCGTTAACAACCATTCGCGGTCGTGCGGCATGCCTGCGGGGAGAATGAGCGCGGATTCGGCATTGATACCGCGCATGGATTTGACGGGAAAATAAACGATTTCGCTCAGTTGCATGATTTTCTTTCAGACGGCCTTGCAATGGATTGATGGCTAAGCATGTGCTTTATATCACAAAAATATATCACAAAAAATCTGAATCATTCTGACACCGTTGCGCTGTCCGGAAGTCTTGATAGTCATATTGAATATTTTAGGGCGCGTGAGCGCAGAAAGCGTTGACCCCGCTCGGTGAGACCGGCATTTTGGACATATAGAGGAAAAACTTAATTCCTACTACGGCGTTACTGCGCCTAGCCGTACTATCTGTACTGTCTGCGGCTTGCTGCCTTGTATTAGAGTAAGTTTTCCCTCTATAGTCGTCAAAGGCCGCTGCAGCCTCTTGCGGATCGCCGAGGCCACAGAGCAAACGCTTATCGCCAAAAGCCACAAACAGATGCTCGCCCGAGGGTAACCAAAGATATAAATCGCGATTCTCGAACTGGACGACCTGATCTTCATGGAACAAATCGAACATGGCGGCCTATGCGCTATCGGTATCCTGAAAAACCGATAGCCGTTCTTCGGCTCCGAACTCTGCGTGATGCAGGATGATATCGGTAGAGCAATCAGCCCAAGCTAAATTAATCGCGTGACGGAACGCCTCGGGGTCGATGTAATCAGCGAAAATCCGGGCGCCGAAGCCCTGCGCGGTCACAAATTCGAGCCGCAGCAGCCGCTTCGCGTCCAGTAGTTGTTCCAACAGTCCGGCCATTGGGTGCGCCTTTCCATGCTATCGCTTGCTGCAGAAAAATAGATTGTACGGTTTTCGGCTTACTGCCTTGTACAGATTGACCGCCTTGCCGTAATAAAGTCGTGCGTAATTCATGCGTGAATGCAAGGTGGCCGCATGTTTTCGTGCTAACGCACGGCTTTCAGACGGCCTCTCGGCAAAATAGCGGCCGACGGGCGGCGTCAGATGCGTTGATCCATTTCCGCAGCGGGCATGTTGGCGGCTTTCCCGGTCGGTTTGGCGGGCACGCCGACCACGGTGGTGTGTTCGGCCACATCGGCCACCACCACGCTGCCTGCGCCGATTTTCGACCAGTTGCCGATGCGGATGTTGCCGAGCACGGAGGCGTTGGCGCCTATCATCACGCCGTCGCCGACTTTCGGGTGGCGGTCGCCGCTTTCCTTACCGGAGCCGCCGAGAGTGACGCCGTGGAGAATGGAGATGTCGTTGCCGAGCACGGCGGTTTCGCCGACCACAAAGCCGGTGGCGTGGTCAAGCATCAGGCCGCGGCCGAAACGGGCGGCGGGGTGGATGTCGGTGCCGAACACTTCCGACATGCGGTTTTGCAGGAAATAGGCCAGCGTTTTGCGGCCGTTGTTCCACAGCCAGTGGTTGATACGGTGCGCCTGAATGGCGTGGAAGCCTTTGAAATACAGCAGCGGCAGCGAATATTCGTCGCAGGCCGGGTCGCGTTCGTAGCAGGCGAGCAGGTCGCATTGGACGGCTTCGATAATGCTTGTGTCGGCGGCAAGCGCCTGCAGATACACTTCAAACAGCGCGCGTGCGTCCATAATCGGGCTGGAAAGCTTGCTGGAGAGGTGAAACGCCAATACGCTTGCCAGCGAATCGTGGCGCAATACGGTCAGGTGCAGAAAGCTGGCCAGCATCGGCTCGGCGTTGGCGGCGGCAGTGGTTTCTGCGCGGATGGTTTGCCACAAATCGAAATGGGTGCAGGTGTTGTAATCTGTCATGATGGAATGGCCGTCTGAATGATGTTGGGATGAGTGCTTATATTACCGATAAACGGCTGCCTTGTTCAATCACTTCTTCAGGCAGGCGGTAAAGGGCGTCGAGCAGGGCGGCGGCAAGGCTGCCCGGGCCTTCGGCACGTGCGGTGGCGATTTCGCCGCAGAGGCCGTAGTAGGAAAGGGCGGCGGTGGCGGCGGCGAGCAGGTTGTGCGGCTGGGCGGCGGCAAAGGCGGCCACCACCGAAGAAGCGGTGCAGCCGGTGCCGACCAGCGCTGACATCATGGCGTCGCCGTTGTGGCACACATAGGTGCGCAGGCCGTCGGTGATGTAGTCGGTGGCGCCGGTCATGGCCACGATGCATTGGTGGCGGCGCGCGACCTTGCGGGCGATTTCGAGCGGTTTTTCGGGCGCGATGCCGGCATCGACGCCTTTGCCGAGATGGGCCTTTTCGGCCAGAAAGGCGATTTCACCGGCATTGGCGCGGATGATGCTGACCCGGTGCGCGGCCAGCAATTCGTGTGCGGTTTGGCGGCGCAATGCGGTGGCGCCGACGCCGACCGGATCGAGCACGATGGGGATGCCTTTTTCTGCTGCCGCGCTCATGGCGGTGTGCATGGAGGAGATGGTGCGGCGGCTGAGCGTGCCCATGTTGATGACCAAGCCGTCTGAAAGCGAAGCCATTTCGGCGGCTTCGGCTTCTTCGTCGGCCATGATGGGCGAGGCGCCGATGGCGCTCAGCGCGTTTGCCTGCAGGGGAGCGGCCACGTAATTGGTGATGTTGTGTATCAGCGGGTTGCGGCTGCGCACTTCGGCGGCCAGGCGGGCAACGGATAATGACATGGCGGCTCCTGCACTGGGGGAAATAAAAAGGTAATATTAACAAATAGCCGTCTGAATGCGAAGTGTTATAAAACAGCGTTCAGACGGCCTTTTGTCAATCGTTACAACAACACGATGTCGTATTGCTCCTGCGTATAGGTGGTTTCCACCGCCAGCGAAATCGGCTTGCCGATGAAATCAATCAACATGGCCAAGGATTGTGATTCTTCATCGAGAAAAAGGTCGATGACATTGGTGGCGGCGAGGATGCGGAAGCTTTGCGCATCGTAGCGGCGGGCTTCGCGCACGATTTCGCGCTGGATTTCGTAGCACACGGTTTGCGGGGTTTTCAGATGGCCTCTGCCCTGGCAGGCGGGGCAGGGCTCGCACAATACGTGGTTGAGGTTTTCGCGGGTGCGCTTGCGGGTGAGCTCGACGAGGCCGAGGCTGGTGAAGCCGTTGAGGGTGACGCGGGTGCGGTCGAAGCCCAGAGCTTTGGCCAATTCCTGCAATACGGCGTCGCGGTGGGCGTCGTGCGCCATGTCGATAAAGTCGATGATGATGATGCCGCCGAGGTTGCGCAGGCGCAGCTCGCGGGCGATGGCGTGGCAGGCTTCGAGGTTGGTTTTGAAGATGGTTTCGTCGAAATTACGCGCGCCGACGAAGCCGCCGGTGTTCACATCAATGGTGGTCATCGCTTCGGTGGCTTCGATAATCAGGTAGCTGCCGAAATTGAGGTTGACGCGCGGTTGCAATGCGCGGCTGATTTCCTGCTCGATGTTGTAGCTTTCAAACAAGGGGCGCTCGCCCTGAAACAAATGCAGTTTTTCGATAGCACCCTGCACATAGCATTCGGCGAATTCGGCCATGCGCTGGTGGTTTTCTTTGGAATCAACGAGGATTTCGCGGGTGTTGTCGCTGAACATGTCGCGCAACACGCGCAAGGCGAGCGGCAAATCCTGATACAGCAGCGTTTCGGGCGGGCGCGTTTTGGCCTGACGCTGGATATTCGCCCATACTTTGGTGAGGTAGTCGATGTCGGCCTGCAATTCGGCATCGGTGGCAGTTTCGGCGCTGGTGCGGATGATGTAGCCGTGGCAGGCATCTTCAGGCAAGAGCTTGTTGAGCCGTTCGCGCAGGCTGTTGCGCTCTTCTTCGTCTTCGATGCGCTGGGAAATGCCGATGTGTTCGTCTTGCGGCAGGTGTACGAGGAAGCGCCCCGCCAGCGAAATCTGGGTGGAAAGGCGCGCGCCTTTGGTATTAATCGGGTCTTTGATGACCTGCACCAATACCGACTGGCCTTCAAACAGCATATGCTCGATGCGCTGGGTTTCGTCGGGATTCTGGCGCTGCTCCAACACATCGACAATGTGCAGAAACGCCGCGCGCTCGAGGCCGATGTCGATAAACGCGCTCTGCATGCCGGGCAGCACGCGGCGCACCACGCCGAGATAAATATTGCCGACGAGGCCGTGGCCGCTGTTGCGCTCGATGTGCAATTCGCAGATGTTGTTTTCTTCGAGCATGGCGACGCGTGTTTCCTGCGGCGTGATGTTCACCAACACGGTTTCGGGCGGGCGCACAATGTCTTTGGGCAGGGGGATGCTTGATAACATATTAATATCCGAAAAATTTCAAAATTATTTTGCCATCGGTTCTCGCTGCATGAAAGCAGATGGCAAAAGCATTTCGAAGCATTTGCTGCAACGGGCGTTGCAGGGCGTTGAAATCGGATTGGTTGCCGACGGGTGCGTGATGGCTGCCCTGCATGAGAATCGTGATGCAGAAGATGCTGCCTGCTGCTTGGGGCTGGCAGCCTTAAAAGCCGTTTACTATACGCGAAATGACCATTTTGCGCCAATGAAAAAAGGCACATAAAGTATGGGGTTATGAATGTTTCAGACGGCCTCTGTATATCCGTCTTCATGCTTGAAATCAAACAGTCGGAGCCGTCTGAACGGTATGGCCGCCAAACTCGTTAACTTTGGCCAAACGGCGGCACCGACAGGCCGCATTGTGACAACAGAGCAACGGTTTCATAAACCGGCAAACCCATCACGCCGGTGAAACTGCCGCGCAAATCGGCAACGAATACGCCGCCCAAGCCTTGGATGCCGTAAGCACCGGCTTTGTCGAGCGGTTCGCCGCTGCCGATGTAGGCGGCGATTTCGGCGGGGCAAAGGGGCTTGAACGCCACGTCGCTTTGCTGCATCACGGTCTGGGTCTGGCCTTGCCAATGGAGGCTGACGGCGCTCAACACTTGGTGGGTGCGGCCGGAAAGCGATTGCAGCATTTCGCAGGCATGGCTTGCGGATTCGGGTTTGCCGAGAATGGCATCTTCCAGCGCGACGGTGGTGTCGGCGGTGAGCAGCGGGTATTCGGGCGGATGGTCGTGTTCGGCCTGCCAATGGGCGAGGGCAGCGGCGTTTTTTTCACGCGCCATGCGCACGACGTAATCGTGGGCGGCTTCGTCGGCAAACGGGATTTCGTCGATGTCGGCCTTGAGGCGGATGACGGTGTAGCCGAGGTTTTCGAGAATTTCGCGGCGGCGCGGGCTGCCGGAGGCGAGGTAGAGTGTGTGCATGGTGATGAGGCCGTCTGAAAATTAATCTTTGCCTTGCCCGCCAACCGCCGCGCGTTGAGCCGCATCATATAAGGCGGTCGGCAGCAGCCGTTTCAGATACCAGAAAACCTGTGTCGGCAGGGTCACGCGGTAGCGCGCTTTGGGCTTGGCGGCGGTGAGCGCTTTCACGCAGACGGCGGCGCAGTCGGGCGAAGTCATGGTAAACGGTGCGGCATCGCCTTCGGTTTCGAGGCGGCGCAGTTGGGCTTGGTAGCTTTGGCGGTGCACGCTGTCGTCGGGGCGGATGTGTTGGCGGAATTTTTGCAGCGCGTTGGGGCGGAAGCGGGTGGCAATCGGGCCCGGCTCGACGAGGCTGACGAAAATGCGGCTGCCGTGCACTTCGTGGCGCAAGGTGTCGCACATGCCTTCGAGGGCGAATTTGCTGCTGTTGTAGGCGCCGCGCCACGGCATAGCGGCAAAGCCCAAGATACTGCTGTTGACCAACAGACGGCCGTGTCCTTGGCGGCGGAAGATTTTCATCGCGCGGGTGGTGCATTCCCATGTGCCGAAAACATTGGTGTCGAACTGCTCGCGCAAGGCGGCGCGGGAAATGTCTTCCACTGCGCCGGGCTGCCCGTAGCCCGCGTTGCAAAACAGCGCGTCGAGCATGCCGCCGGTTTGGGCTTCGATGTGGGCGAATGCGGCTTCGATTTGGGCGCTGTCGGTCACGTCGAGCAGCAGCGTGTCGGCCAGCCCTTCGCTTTGCAGACGGGCAACGTCTTCGGCGCGGCGGCAGGAGGCGAAAACGCGCCAGCCGAGCGCGTGCAGTTGTTTGGCGGTGTCGTAGCCGATGCCGCTGGAGCAGCCGGTGATCAGGATGGTGTGCATATTCTTTATCTAAAGGCCGTCTGAAAGAAGTGATGCTCTGCCGAAAGCAATCAGGTTTTCCAATTCCATGCGGATGCCGATGCGGCTGCCGACGGGGTGATCGTGGTGGCCGGGCACATGGGCGTAAACGGTTTCGCCGCTGTCGAGCTTGAGCGTGTAGGTGAAGTAGCTGCCTTTAAAATCTTTGTCCAACACTTCGGCGCTGATGTTGCTCAAATCGTCGTGAACAATATCGTCGGGACGGATCAACACGTCCACATCGCCGCAGCTTTGGCAGGCCAAAGGCAGGCTGCCGCAAAATTCGCCGCTGGCGAGCTTGATGCAGTTGCTGCCGCTCACTTGGCCGCGCAGCAAAACGCCCTCGCCGATAAAGGCGGCGGTGGCGGCGTTGACGGGATGGTGGTAGAGATTATACGGCGTGTCCCATTGTTGCAGACGGCCTTCGGCCATGATGCCGATTTTGTCGGCCATGGCGAAGGCTTCCTGCTGGTCGTGGGTGACCATAATCGCGCTGGTGTGTTCCTGTTTCAGAAGCTGGCGGATTTCTTTCGATAAGCGGGTGCGCAAGTCGGCATCGAGGTTGGAAAACGGTTCGTCGAGCAAAATCAACTCGGGCTTGGGCGCAAGGGCGCGGGCGAGGGCGACGCGCTGCTGTTGGCCGCCGGAAAGCTCGTGCGGATAGCGGCTGCCGAAGTCGGCCAAACCGATTAAGCTCAAAAGCTCGGCAACGCGGGCGCGGCGGGCTTCGGCGGGCTGTTTGGCGATGCCGAAAGCGATGTTGTCGGCCACGCTCAAATGCGGGAACAGGGCGTAATCCTGAAACACCATGCCGATGCGGCGCTGATGCGGCGGGATAAAGCTTGTGCCGTCTGAAAGCGTGCGCCCGTTGAGGGTGATGCGGCCTTGCTGCGGCTGCTCGAAACCGGCAATCGCACGCAGGGCGGTGGTTTTGCCGCAGCCGGATGCGCCGAGCAGACAGGCGATTTCGCCGCTTTGCAGTTGGAAGCCGAAGTCTTGCAACACGGCTTTCGAGCCGAAACTGAGGGTGAGGTCGGAAACGTCTAAAATCATCGGGTTTGCTCCGTGCGCGAAAACAGGATAACAGGCACGAGGCCGGTCAGAACAATCAATAAGGCGGGCAGGGCGGCATGGGCGTATTGGCCTTCGGTGGTGAAGGCGTAAATCCGCACCGCCAGCGTGTCCCAATCATAGGGGCGGGTCATCAGCGTAATCGGCATTTCTTTCATAATATCGACAAAAGCCATCAACACCGCCGTGCCGAGCGAGCCTTTCAGTAAGGGCAGATACACCCGTTTCAACACGCCCGCGTCGGTGCAGCCGAGCGAGCGGGCTGCTTCGGCCTGCGACGGGCTGATGCGTTCCAATCCCGCTTCCACCGAAGCATAGCCGACCGCCAGAAAGCGGATCAAATAAGCCAGCAGCATCACCGCCAGCGTGCCTTTGAAGATGGCGCTGCCTTCGGGCAGCCCCAGCCATTCGATTAAACGGTTGTCGAACCACGCCACCGGCACGAATACGCCTACCGCCAATACCGTGCCGGGAACGGCGTAGCCCAACGTGGCGATGCGGGCGGCAACGGCGGCCAAACGGCTTTTGTCGGCGCGTTTGGCCAGCGCCAGCAGCAAAGCCACCGCCGCCACCAGCAAGGCCGCCGCGAGCGATGCGGCAAACGAATGCCAAGCGTTCAGCCACAATGCGCTGTTGAAACTGATGTGCCAATTTTCATACGCCCACACGCCCAATTGCAGCAGCGGCACAGCAAACGCCAGCAGCAGAATCAGGCTGCAAAAAGCGGTCGCGCCCCATTTCCGCACGCCGCCGAGGGCTTTGCGCCGTTGCTGCTGTGCCTTGCCCGCCTGATAAAAACGGCGGCGGCCGCGGCTGAGCTGTTCCAAAGCCAATAATACAAACACGGCGGTAATCAGCAGCGCGGCGAGCTGTTTGGCGGTTTCGAGCGAGTAGAAGTCAAACCAGGCCTGATAAATGGCGGTGGTGAAAGTGTCGTAGCTGAACACCGATACCGTGCCGAAGTCGGCCAGCGTTTCCATCAAGGCCAGAATCATGCCGCCGCCTATCCACGGCCTCGCCATCGGCAGGGCGATTTTGAAAAACGACTGCGCGGGCGACAAACCCAGAGACGCGCCCGCTTCGAGTGCGCGTTGTCCCATGCCTGAGAAGGCATTGCGGGCGAGCAGATACACATAAGGATAAAAAGTGAGGCTCATCACCACAATCAGCCCGAAGGCATTGCGGATGTCGGGCAGCCCCTGCTCGAAGCCGTGTTGCTCGCGCAGCCAGGTGCTGACGGGGCCGGTGTAGTCAAACAGGCCGAGTTGGGTAAACGCCAACACATAAGCGGGCACGGCCAAGGGCAGCATCATTGCCCAAAAGAAAAAACGCCGCAGCGGAAATTCGTACATCGCCGTGAGCCAAGCGGCCAGCGTGCCGATCAGGGTCACGCCAAAGCCGACTCCGGCCACCAGCAGCACGGTGTTTTTCAGCAGTTGCGGCAATTGGAATTCGAGCAGGAATGCCCAGATTTCGGCATCAAATTCGCCCAAAGCGGCGACAATCACCGTCAGCGGCACCAGCATCAGCAAAACACAGGCCGCGAGCCAGAGGCGCGGCAGCAACAGAGAAGAGGATTTCATCGGTAATCAGGCGGCATGGTTAAATTTGATTGAAAATAAACATCGGATTATCACGGTCATGGCCGTTGAACGCAAGCAGAACGTACACGCATTTTTTATATTTGGCAGAAAAATGATAGCTATTATTGTTTGCTTGTGTCCGGCGTCGGCTTCGATTAGAATAGGCCGTCTGTAAAAAAACGGGTTGTTGTTGTGAAGCAGGCGAAAGCAGCCCCAACATTTCCGATCAAACAAAGGATAGAGTGATGATGAAAAAAATTCTGGCGGTTTCGTTGGCCTTGTCTGCCGCCGCGCCTGCCTTGTCTGCCGAACTGGTGGTTTATACTTCCCGCGCCGACAACCTGCTCAAACCGGTGGTGGCGGCTTATGAAAAGCGCACCGGCGACACCGTCAAACTGGTCAGCGGCCAGGCCGGCCCTCTGATGGAGCGGATGAAGGCCGAAGGCCGCAACAGCCCGGCGGATGTGTTGATTACCGTTGACGGTGGCAATTTGTGGCAGGCCACTCAAATGGGCTTGCTGCAACCCGTCAAATCCGCCACGTTGCAGAAAAACATTCCCGCCAATCTGCGCGACCCGAAAAACCAATGGTTCGGCCTTTCCGTGCGCGCGCGCACCATTTTCTATAACACCAATAAAGTGAAGCCGTCTGAATTGTCGACGTATGCCGAATTGGCCAATCCGAAATGGAAAGGCCGCCTCTGCCTGCGCACCTCAGGCAATGTGTATAACCAATCGCTGGTCGGCACCATGATTGCCAACCAGGGCGTGCAAAAAACCGAAAGCATCGTCAAAGGCTGGGTGAGCAATCTGGCGGCGGCGCCGTTTGCCAACGACACCGCCATGCTGGAAGCCATCGGTGCAGGCCGTTGCGATGTCGGCATCGCCAACACCTATTACTACGGCCGCCTGATGGCCAAACAGCCCAACCTGCCCATCGGCATCTTCTTCCCCGACCAACAAGGCAAAGGCACGCACGTCAACGTGTCCGGCGCGGGTGTGGCCAAATACAGCAAACAGCCCGCCCAAGCACAGAAATTCATCGAGTGGCTCTCCAGCCCTGAAGCGCAAAACCTGTTTGCCGACCTCAACAACGAATACCCCGCCAACCCGCAAGTGTTGCCGGCCGCCAACGTGGTCAAGTGGGGCAAATTCAAACAAGACGTCATCAACGTATCGGTGGCGGGCAGCAACCAGCGCCGCGCCGTGATGCTGATGCAGAAAGCCGGTTACCGTTAATTTTCCGAATCCCTGCCGAATAGGCAATCCCCGATGCCGTCTGAAAAGTTTCAGACGGCATTTTCTATCGGCAGCGGCTTGCAGATTCTATCTCGTTTAAAATCAAACAAATTGCCGATGTGATGCATCTGCTATGTTATAGTGGCATCAAGTCGGCATCCGCTTTGAGCGTTTGCCGACTTTAAAACCAATAAAAAACATACAAAGGAAAAATAATGAAACGAAAAATTTTGGCAGGATTGATTGCGGCTACGGCTATAGAGGGTGTGTATGCGGACGGTTTTTCCGACACGGTGTTTTTCGGCGACAGCCTGACCGACAGCGGTTATTTCAAGCCGCTGCTGCAACAGGCGGGGATGGGTGGCGGTGCGTTTACCACCAATCCGGATGCAACTTGGGCGCAATGGCTGGCCGACTCTTACGGCCACAGTGCCATTCCCAACGGCAACGGTCAGAACGGCAGCAACTATGCCGTCGGCGGAGCGAGGGTCGCAACAGCGGTGACCAACAACAGCCTCGGCGTAGCGGTGGATGTGCCCTCGGTAGCGGCTCAGGTCAACCGCTATCTTACGGAAAGAGGCGGCCGTGCGGATGCCGATGCGCTCTACAGCGTGTGGGGCGGCGCGAATGATTTGCTCGCTGCGGCAGAAACTCCGGCAACGGCAGCGCTGACCCTCGGCAGCGCCGCCAGCCAGCAGGCCGCAGCGGTCAAACAGTTGGCCGATGCCGGAGCGCGTTATATTTTAGTATCCAATCTGCCCGATGTCGGTCTGACACCGATGGCGGCGGCAACCGGCACTCAGGCGCAATCGACGGCGGCGGCGCAAGGATACAACACCTTGCTTTACGGCAATCTGCGTGCGAGCGGGGTCAAGGTAATTCCGCTGGATATGTTTACACTTTTGCAGCAGGTAGGCGCAGATCCGCAACACTACGGCTTCGGCAATTTCAGCCAAACTGCCTGTACGGTTACGTCTTCGCTGCTCTGCACGCGCGACACCTTGCAGGAAAGCGGCGCAGAAAACAGCTATTTCTTTGCAGACGGCATCCATCCGACAGGCGGGGCGCACAAGGTAATCGCCCAATATGCCCAATCTGTTTTGGATGCACCGGCGAAAATGGGGCAGGTCGGCAGCACCGCTTTGGCTGCGGGCGGATTGAACCGTGCGTCGGTCGATCGGCGTTTGCAGCAGCCGGCGGCGGAAGGCATACATTGGTGGGCGGAAGCGCAGGGGTCGGATGCGCCGCAGAATGAGGGTGTGAACGGCAATATCCGCCCGGGCTTGACATTGGGTGTGGAGAGAAGCGGAGGAGTGCATAGAAGCGGGCTGTATCTGCACCGTGCCGACAGGAAATACGATTGGCAAAGCGGCGGCGGCTTCAAGCTGAAGCAAACCGGATTCGGCGCATATCACCGCTACGGGCAAAACTCGTGGTGGCTGAATGCGCAAGCCGGTTATGACCGCATAGAGGCAGAAACCGACCGTGCCGTTGCACTCGGTGCCGCCACCCACCGTCACCAGGCGAAAGCGGCCGGCCATCTTTTCGGTGCGGCCTTCAAAGGCGGCAGACAATGGCAACAGGGGAAATTGGGCTATGGGCCAGTAGCGGGTTTGTCTTACGAACGCTTATTGCTGGGCGCGCTGGCAGAAAACAACCGTCAATCGGCCACGGCGATGCGCTTCGAAAAGCAAACACCGACCTCATTCAAAGCCTCGGTGGGGATGCAGGCCGATTATGCGCTGACACCCGCATGGCGCGTATTTGGCTCGGCAGCTTACGAACGCGAATTGAAAAAGCAGCGGCGCGATATGACTGCTTCGCTGTTTACCGTGCCGCTTGACGGTTTCAGCCTGCCCGCAGCCGAAAACAAGCGCAACAGTTTGTCGCTGGATATCGGCGCGGCTTTCGATACGGGGCGTATCAGCCTTAACGGCGGTATCAGCCACCGTCGCGGCAATGCGGAGGGAACGGGTATGTTTGTGGGCGTAAGCAGCAGATTTTGAAGCGGGCAAGGAACGGCATCCGGCCGGAATATTGCAGCATTCTGTTGATGCCGGTTTGTATAGTCGTTTCGTTAGATTGAGACAAGGCAGCAAGCCGAAGACAGTACAGATAGTACGACAAGGCGCAGCAACGCTGTATCAAACTAACGAAACGACTATTATAAAACAGCTTGATTGGGGCAGACCGGCTTTTTGTTATCTTACTTCTATTGTATTGCGGCAAAAGGCCATCTGAAAACATTGCGGTAGCGAAGTTTTCAGACGGCCTTAATCATGTTCGGCTAAAATACCGCTTTATTCCTTATCTGTGGAAACATGGTCGATTTACTCTGGCCTTACCTCACCTTGGCAACGTCTGCCTTTACCTCCGCCACTATTCTG
Source organism: Neisseria sp. (assembly GCA_030538415.1). Taxonomy (GTDB): domain Bacteria; phylum Pseudomonadota; class Gammaproteobacteria; order Burkholderiales; family Neisseriaceae; genus Neisseria. The sequence continues at coordinate 25,531 of JAUNTY010000028.1, forward strand.
CCCGGCACTTCCGAAGCTGCGTTTCTGGCGCTGCTCTACGTCCGCCCGCAGGAATGGGCGTGGCTGTGGCTGACGGCGGGGCTGTTCAACGGCTTCGGCAGTGTGGTTTCCTACGGCATGGGGCGGCTGATTCCGCCGAAAAAACAGCCTTCGGAGAAAGTATTACGCTGGTTGCGGCGCTGGGGTGTGTGGTCGCTGCTGCTGGCGTGGCTGCCGCTGGTGGGCGACGGCCTGCCGATTGCGGCGGGCTGGCTCCGGCTGGATTTCTGGAAATGCTGCGTCATGCTGCTGGCGGGCAAGTTTTTGCGTTACGCAGTGTTGCTGGCGGGCGCGAAAGGCTTGTCGGTGTGGTAGCTTTTCAGACGGCCTCGGTAAATTCGGTTACAATACGCGCTTGAATTGCCGGATTTGAACACCATGAAAGAACATAAGGCCCGCAAGCGTTTCGGGCAGAATTTTTTGCAGGACACGCGCATCATCAGCGACATTGTCAACGCCGTGCGCCCTGAGCCCGACGATATTGTGGTTGAAATCGGCCCGGGTTTGGCGGCGATTACCGAGCCGTTGGCGAAAAAGCTCAACAAACTGCACGTGTGCGAAATCGACCGCGATATTGTCAAGCGATTGAAAACCTTGCCGTTTGCCGATAAATTGGTGATTCACGAAGGCGATGTGTTGCAGTTCGATTTTAACAGCATTGCGGGCAAGAAAAAAATCGTTGGCAACCTGCCCTACAATATTTCCACGCCCTTGCTGTTTCATCTGGCCGAAGTGGCTGACGATGTGGTCGATATGCACTTTATGCTGCAAAAAGAAGTGGTGGAGCGCATGGTAGCCGCGCCGAAAACCAACGATTACGGGCGGCTTGGCGTGATGCTGCAATATTTTTTCGACATGGAAATGCTGATTGAAGTGCCGCCCGAATCGTTTGACCCCGCGCCGAAAGTGGATTCCGCAGTGGTGCGCATGATTCCGGTGAAACACCGCATCGGCGAGGCGGCGGATTTCGACCATTTCGCCAAGCTCGTCAAAGCCGCGTTTCACCAGCGCCGCAAAACCATCCGCAACAATCTGAAAGACATCGCCACCGATGACGATTTGGCCGCCGTCGGCATCAGCCCGCAAGACCGCGCCGAGCATATCGCGGCGGAGCGGTATGTGGAACTCAGCAATTATTTGGTGCAAAAGGCCGTCTGAAAACAGGGAACACACAATGATCAAATTCAAAAACGTACACAAATATTTCAAAGACCTGCACGTGCTCAACGGCGTCAATCTGGAAGTGAAGCAGGGAGAAGTGGTGGTGGTGAGCGGGCCTTCGGGCAGCGGCAAATCCACGCTTATCCGCACCGTCAACCAGCTGGAGCCGATTCAGGAAGGCGAAATCTGGGTGGATGGCATGAATGTGGCCGACGCCAAAACCGATTTGAACAAGGTGCGCGCCGAAGTGGGCTTTGTCTTCCAGAGCTTCAACCTTTATCCGCATCTGAGCGTGCTTGAAAACATCGTGCTCTCGCCGATGAAGGTGAAAAAGCTCAGCCGTGAAGCTGCCGAGAAAAAAGCGATGGAATTGCTCGAGCGCGTCGGGTTGGTGCACAAGAAAAACGCCATGCCCGGCCAGCTTTCCGGCGGCCAGCAGCAGCGGGTGGCGATTGCCCGCGGCCTGGCAATGGAGCCGCGCGTGATGCTGTTTGACGAGCCCACTTCGGCGCTGGATCCGGAAATGGTCGGCGAAGTGTTGAAAGTGATGAAAGATTTGGCGATGAGCGGCATGACCATGATGTGCGTTACCCACGAAATGGGCTTTGCGCGCGAGGTGGCCGACCGGGTGGTGTTTGTCGACCACGGCCAGATTCTGGAAGACAGCACGCCCGAAGCGTTTTTTACCCGTCCGCAAACCGAGCGGGCGCAACAGTTTTTGCAGCAGGTGATGCACTAGGGCTTCCTGACAATTCGTTTATGAGGGGATTTTTGCCCCTGAAAACGCAGATGCAAGGCAAAAAACGCAGCAAGATTGGACATCTTGCGAGGCTTTTTAACGCAGCAGATGCGTTTTCAGGGGCAAAAAGCACCCGTAAATCGAATTATCAGGAAGCTCTAGTGCACTAATTGATAACAAGTTTTATCAGAGGCCGTCTGAAACGTTTCAGACGGCCTCTGTTTTTATTGTATTGTATCTGCTCAAGCGTCAATGCGTGCTGTGCTGCGCCAGCCACTCCAGCGCCAGCGGCCACAGCTTTTGTGATTTGCGGCTGAAAAACTTCATGTGGCCGATTTCCTTCAGGCCGTATTCCTGCGGTATCAGTTTCATTTTTTCAGACGGCATGGCGGTGAAGACGCTGATCATGTCATCCACATTGGTTTCGGTGGCGATGTCGTCGTCAACCGCAAACAGCCATTTGGCCGGCATATCGAGGCGGTCGTAAAGATGGCGCGTCACTTCCCTGCCGAAGGCGGTGCGGATATAGCCGGTGCCGCGGCACCATTCGCTCCACTGCCGCGCGACATGGCGGGGCAGGGTTTCGCCCATGCCCACCCATTCGTTGCGTGCGCAACCGAACACGGCATTGGAGACGGGGATGAACACGCTCATGAAAAACGCCGCCCGGGCGCGAAACGGCATCGGCATATTGCGCACCGAGCCGGACGAGCAGCCGAAGTTGAACACCGACCGCAAATCCGGCGCGTTAGGCATCAGCCCGATAAGCTGGCCGCCCGCGCTGTGGCCGACCAGATGATAAGTGGTGGCGGGAAACAGGGCTTGCAGGCGGGTCAGCACTGCGGGCATGTCGTTTTCTCCCCAACTCACCAGCGACGCCCCGCAATCGCGCACCTGTCCGTGCAGCGAGCCGCCGATGCCGCGGTTGTCGTACGTTATCACGGCAAATCCCGCAGCGGCGAGGTATTCGGCAAACGGGCGGTAAAAGCGGCGCAACATGCCGGTGGCGGGAGCCAGCATCACCGCGGCGCGCGGAGCCGCGGCGGGGCGGAATACGGTGGCGGCCAGCGTTTGTCCGTCGGGTGTGTCGATAAGCGTGTCTTCAATGTGCATGTCAGGGTTCTCCTCAGGCGCGCCATGCCGGTGTTTTTCGGGCAGGCATGTTTTTAATCTTCTGGTTTTGCCTGCTATATAACCGCGCTGAAGGCTTGCGGGCAAGTGATTCTTTAGAGTTGGGTCACTATATAGTCGAAGAAATGAGTTTCTGCTACGGCGTTGGCTCTCCTTATGTCAGAATCTAATTTCTCCGATTATAGTGAAAAAACTCACTCTACTACCGCGTTGCTGCGCCTAGCCGTACTATAGTCGTTTCAATTTAGATTGAGACAAGGCAGCAAGCCGCAGACAGTACAGATAGTACGGCAAGGTGCAGCAACGCTGTATCAAACTAAATTGAAACGACTATACTTTACTGTCTTCGGCTTGCTGCCTTGTATTAAAGTAAGTTTTTCCACTATATATTGGTTCAAAAGCCAACCGATAGCCAAACCAAAGGCCGTCTGAAAGCGTTCAGACGGCCTTTGGCCTTTACAAAAAAATAATCGTCGCGCCCGCCTACGCGGGTGCGACAGGCTGGGGAATTTTGCCAAGGTCGCGGCCTGTTTGAATTTTTGCATGGCCTGCCCGGCCGGGTTATTCCTGCCGCTCCAGCTTGGCCATGCGCGCCTGCAGGCGGGCGATGTCGTCGCGCAGTTTTTCCACTTCTTGTGTCCACGCATCGAATTCGGCGCGGCTGATGACCGGCGCTTCCGGCTCGCGGGTGTAGTCGCCAAGCTGTCCCATCAGGCTCTGGCCGATTTGCTTCAGGGTGTCGGTCACCTGCGTCACGCGGGTGCCGATGCCGCCTGCTACGGCGTCGCCAAACAGGCGGCTGAGGTCGTCGTTGGCGTAATAGCGCAGGCTGCCGAACAGCGGCAGCAGCGCCATCGCCATGGCGGTGTCGCCGTCCAGTGCCACGTCGCCCACGCCGGGGCGCTGCCCCTGCAGTACTTTTTGCAGGGCGGAATTGTGGAAGGTGATTTCGGCGTCGGCTTCGCGTTCGGGGGCATCGTCAAGGAAGCCTTCGGCATTGATGCGCCCCCGGATGCGCAATCCGGCGGCGTTGAGGCAGACCACAATGCCGTTGTAGCCCGCCAGTGCCGCCCGGGTTTCGGGGTTTTGCTGAATCAGGTGGTTGATGATGGGGAGTGCAAGCATAGTAGGCTCCTGGCCGTTTGTTCAGACGGCCTTGTATCGGGTATCGGGTTGTTTCATGCCCTGTTGGTCCGGTTGCCGCTTAGACCACTATACCGCAATCGGCCGGGCGTTGTCCTGATTTTGCGGCGGGTTCAGAAAATATTGAAGTCGTCAAACGCGGTGTGCACGGTTTTGCCGCCGCCGGTGTCGTTCAGGTCGAAATCGGCGGCGGGCAGGCCGAGCTTGGCGGCTTCTGCGCGGTAGAATTCGTGTTTGGGCGGATGTTGCGGCTCGACGATATTGCGGATGCGGATGCCTGAGGGTGTGGCGGCGGCAAGGCGGAGGGCGGCTACGGCGGCATCGCGGTGCAGCATGTTGACGGGTTTGCGGGCGCCGCCGACAGGGCTGCGCTTGAGCAGGCTGTGCAGGGGGTGGCGCTCGGCAGAGTAGAGGCCGCCCAGGCGCAGGATGTCGATGTGGGCAATGCCGCTGCCGGTCAGGATGCATTCTGCGGCCAGCGAGCGGGCGGCGCTGGCGGTTTGCGGCTGCGGCCTGCTGTGTTCGTCGCATTCGCGCGCATCGTCGCCATACACGCCGATGCTGCTGGCGAACACGATGTGTTTGACGCCGAATTGCACGGCCAGCGCCGTCCAGCGGCGGATGACGGCTTCGTAGTCGTGCAGCGGGGAGGGTGGCAGCAGGCCGAACCAGATGCTTTTGTCTGCCCAGTGCTGCTGCCAGAAGGCCGTCTGAAAAACACGGGCGTCGTTGAGGTCGGCGCAGTCGAGGCGGATGGGCAGATTGATGTCGTCTGAAGTGAGGCGGCGCTTCAGAGCCGCCACTTGCGCGCCTTGTTCATACAGCTTTTGCGCCAGCGGCCTGCCCAGATAACCGAGGCCGAGAATGGCGGCGTCGGGCGCGCGGTTCATGCGCCGGCTCCGTTTTGCTTCCAGCCCGGCGTGACCCATTTTTGCGCGTCGACGAAATGGTATTCTTCCATTTTCTGCAACACTTCTTCGGCATTGTCGGCCACACACAACAGGCTCATGTTTTCAGACGGCATAAAGCCTGCAGCGGCGGTTTGCCGCATCATGGCAATCAGGGTGTCGAAAAAGCCGTCGGTGTTCAGCAGGCCGATGGGCTTGGCATGCAGGCGCAATTGGGCTTGCGAGAGCACTTCAAACAATTCTTCGTAGGTACCGAGGCCGCCGGGCATGGCCACGAAGCCGTCGGCCAGCTCGATCATGGTGTTTTTGCGGGTGGTCATGTCGGGGGTTTCAATCAGGCGGGTGAGGCCGGTGTGTGCCACTTCTTTTTCGCGCAGGAAAGTGGGAATCACGCCGATGACCTCACCGCCCGCTTCCATCGCGGCATCGGCCACGGTACCCATCAGGCCGATTTTGCCGCCGCCGTAAACCAGACAGCCGCAGCGGCGGGCGATGGTTTGCCCCATGCTGCGGGCGGCTTCGTAATAGTCGGGCGAGTTGCCGAGGTTGGAGCCGCAGTAAACAACGATGTTTTTCATAAATGCTCTGAATTTGTTATTTTGTTGAATGAAGATATAGTCGTTTCGTTAGATTGAGACAAGGCAGCAAGCCGCAGACAGTACAGATAGTACGGCTAGGCGCAGCAACGCTGTATCAAACTAACGGAACGACTATAAAAGGCCGTCTGAAAGCTTTTTATAAAACAGCCTGCGGATAAGCGCCGATGATTTTCACAAAAGAAGCACGTTCGTTCAACTCGGCCAGCGCAGCCTGCACGCTGTCATCGGCTTCATGGCCTTCGATGTCGATAAAAAACAGATAATCCCACAAGCCTGAACGGCTCGGGCGGCTCTCGAATTTGGTCATCGAAATGCCTTGTTCGGTAAAAGGCTTGAGCAGCGAATTGACCGCGCCTGCTTTGTTGGGCGTGGAAACCACCAGCGAGGTTTTGTCGCGGCCGGTGGCGGTGGTGGCCTGATGGCCGAGCACCAGGAAGCGGGTGGTGTTGTTCGGCTCGTCTTCGATGTTGTCGGCCACTTTGGTGAGGTGGTAGAGCTCGGCGGCGGTCTGTCCGGCAATGGCGGCCACCGAGGTATCGTCGCTTTGGGCGGCCATGCGGGCGGCTTCGGCATTGCTGGACACGGAAATGCGCATTACGTCGGGCAGGTGGCGGTTGAGCCATTCGTTGCATTGCGCCAGCGCCTGCGCATGGGCATATACCTTGCCGATGCCGCTCAGGTCGGTTTCGCCTTTACGCAGCAGGTGGTGATGGATGCGCAACACCACCTCGCCGCAGGCTTTCAGCGGCGAAGTCGACAGCAAATCCAGCGTGCGTCCCACCGAGCCTTCGGTGGAATTTTCCACCGGCGCGACCACATAGTCGGCCTGACGCGCTTCCACCAGCCGGAAGCCTTCGTCTACCGTGGCGCAGGCCAGCGTGTGGGCGGCATGGCCGAAATGCTTGATGGCGGCCTGCTGGGTAAACGTGCCTGCGGGGCCGAGATAGGCGATGGTGAGCGGGCGCTCCACCGCCAGGCATTCGCTCATGATTTCGCGAAACAGCCGCGCCACCGCCTCGCCCGGCAAAGGGCCGGGATTGAGCGCTTGGATGCGGCGCAACACTTCGGCTTCGCGCTCGGGGCGGTAAACCGTGCCCGTGCCTTTCAGTTCGCCGATGCTGCGGGCATGTCCGGCGCGCTCGTTGAGCAGGCGCAAAATGGTGGCGTCGATTTCGTCGATGGCTTGACGGTGCGGCAGCAGTTTGTCATCGGCAGACATGGGATTCCTTTGTGGGCGCGGTGTGATGGTGATGTATGGTCGGAGAAATGAGTTTCTGCTACGGCGTTGGCTCGCCTTGTATTAAAACTTACTCTCCGACTATAGATAAATACGCATTTTAACATTAAAGAAAGGCCGTCTGAAAACCGATTTTGTTGTGCGGTTTCAGACGGCCTGTGGTTTTCATCATGCCTGTTTATGAAAGCAGGCCGGTAAGGCGGCGGGACGGAGGCCGCACAGATGCGCAGGCTTGTTTCATGAATGGGCTGTCAGTCCATTTTACTGCGGTTTTCGGCCGACCACGACCGGCGGGAAAACACCGCCAACAGCACGATGCCGCAGAGGGTGGAAGCCAGCATCATGCCTGCCATCACACGCGGGGTGCCGTCGTGCAGCCAGGTGGTGAGCATACCCACCAGCGCGGCAATCACCGACTGACACACGCCCAGCACCGCATTGGCGCTGCCGCCCTCGGCCTTGAAATAACCCATGAAGCAGGCCTGGGTGTTGGCCGTAATCAGGCCTTGTGTACCCACCGACAGCATCACGCACATCACTAGAAACCACATCGGCGGCATACCCGCCAGCAACACGCTGCCGAGCATCACGACATTGGCGGCCAACTGGACGATAATGCCCCATTTCAGGATGTCGAGCGGATGGCTGCCGCTTTTCAGCCGCCAGGCGGTGATGCGGTTGAATGAAGCCATGGTAAGGATGTTGGCGCCGAACACCCAAGCGTAAACATGCGCCGACACGCCGTAAAGGTTCATATACACAAACGACGACTCGGTCAGAAACACAAACATCGATGAAAAGCTGAAGGCCTGGAAAAACAGGAAGCCCAAGGCCGGACGGGTGCGCAACACGCGGCGGTAGCGCCCGATGACCGTGTGCACCAGATGGCGGTCTATCGGCTCGGTGCGCACGGGTTTGGCCAGAAAGCGGTAGAGCAGCGCCCAGATAATCATGGCGTAAACACCGAGAAACACAAAAATGGTGCGCCAACCCGCCACCATCTGCAAAAGGGCGCCGAGCATGGGCGCAACCAGCGGTGCGGCCATCAGGATGATGCCGATGAGGGCAAACATTTGCGCGGCTTCGCGGCCTTCGTAGTTGTCGCGCACAATCGCGCCCACCACCACCACCGTCATGCCCGCGCCAAATGCCTGCACCATGCGCAGCAGCAGCAATTGTTCCGCCGTCTGGATAAACACCAGCCCCAACACGCTGGCGATATACACCACCAGACCGCTCAAGGCCACCACGCGCCGCCCCTTGATGTCGGAAACCGAGCCGCCCACCAGCTGCCCCACCGCCACGCCGAACATGAATGTGCTCAGGCTCTGCTCGATGCGGTGGATGTCGGCATTCAGGCTTTCGGCCATGGCGGGGATGGCGGAAAGATAGGCGTCGATGGAAAAAGGCATGATCGACACCAGCAAAGCCAGCATGGCGGCCATTTGCTTGTCGGTCAGTTGGGAGCGGGTAGGGGGCATGAACGGAGAATCTTTCGGAAAGGATGCCGCGGCCGAAACATAATCGGCCGACATGAAAACAAGGTTGCAACGCAATATAGTCGGAGAAATGAGATTCTGATGCAAGGCAAGCCAACGCCGTAGCAGAAACTCATTTCGTCGACTATAGCTGATATCAGGTTTAGCCGCCGGAGCCGGTCAAAATGAAAACCATACAGCGTCGCGCCGCCTTGTCATGTTGCTTTCGGGACGGATATTGCAAAACCGCCCCTGAAGGCGGTTGCTGAATCAGAGCGCGATTATACGCGTTTTTCAGACGGCCTGAAAGCGAGTGGAGGGAAGCATGCATTTACTGTCGGGAAACGTTTTTGTGTCGGCGTGAACGGCTGTGCCATGCTCATGCATAATACCGATACGACATGAGCATCATCATCGGCATGCTGTTGCGGCTGCTGCGTTAACTCAAGCAAGGCCGTCTGAAACAGGCTTTTCAGACGGCCTTGTATTAAAGTAAGTTTTTTCACTATAGATTGGGCACTGATGCCCGACAATCGGCAGGTTGTGGTGCCTGATTGAAACTCAGCCTGCTTTGCCGTCGGCGCGCGGTTTGAGCAGCCAGGGTACATAACGCCACGCATACAGTAAAAGGGCAAGCGCAAACAGCGCGGCCGAACAACGGATGCTGTGGGTATAGGCGGTGCCGCTGACAAAAGTGGCCAACACGCGGGTGAGCGTGGCCAGAATCATCAGCCAGAAAGCCAGCGGTATCGGCTTCGGTGCCGGATAAATCGGATGGCCGGTGTGGCCGAGCGCGGTGCGCGCCATCATGCCGAGGGTGAGCAGACCGATGCCGCCGACGCCGATCAGGTGCACGCCGAGCGACAGGTAGGCAGGCGCCCACAGCGCGATGCCGGTAATCAGCAGGCCGAGCGCGGTGAAGGCGTAGCCTGCAAACAACACCCACAGCATCGGCTCGCGGATGACGCCTTTATCCCACCAGCGGCATACTTGCACCAGATTGATGATGCCGACGGCCACGCCGAAAGCACCGGCCAGCGGCAATGCAGTTTGCAGCATCATCAGGACGGCCATCAGCATCGGCAGCACCAAAGCTGACAGGGCGACCCACATCGGGCTGGCAACCTGTTGGATATTCAGGCGTTTGGCCGTGAAAAAGCCGATAATCCGCATGCCCACCAGGCCGATAAAGCCCGCCACCATCACCAGCCCCGCCAGCAGGCCGTTGAGCAGCGCTGCGGCCTGGAAAGGCTGTAAATAAAGATGAAACACGGCATGGGTGAGGCCGAATAAAAACAGCGCTGCCACCGCGATATAATTGCGCGAATTGCGGCTGCGGATAACCGGCAACGCCATGCATACTGCGGCATACCAGAAAAACAGCGTGCCGGACACGCCGCTGACTGCCGCGCCGCCGGGAATCAATACGGCAATGCGCGCCAGCAGCCACAAGCCGGTCAAGGCCGCCAAAGCGCCGCCGCGCGTGGGCGGCTGGCCGGTCCAGGTGGCGACGGCGGTGAGCAGAAAGCCCACCACCACCGCACCGGCATAGCCCCAAATCATTTCATGCGCATGCCAGTAAAACGAGGGCAGCTCGGGCGTGCCCTGATAGCCGAAGCCCCACAGCAGAATCGAAACGGCGCCGACGATGGCCGCCAGTGCGTAAAAAGGGCGGAAAGCCATTGCCCATACAGGATGCCGAAACAGCGTAGTCATGAAGAGTCCTTGTTTTGATTGCGGTTGTGTCGAGGCCGTCTGAAAACGGTCTGGTTTAAAATATGGCGATGTAGGCCGTCTGAACAAGCATCGGCAAATTCCGGATAAGCCATGCGGTTGCCGCGCGTTGGCTTGGTGCCCGAATATCCCGGGCAGTGTTTATCCGGCATTTGGCGGCGCGGCTTCCAAAAAAGGCTCGATGGCGGGAAACAGCTCGCGTTCTTCAAAGCGGGCGTGTTCGCGCAAAGTGGTGGCAAAATGGCTGTTCCAGCTGTCGTTTTGATATTGCGGATGAGCCAGCATGCCGCGCAAGTCGGCATGGTCGGCTTCAAAGCGGCTTCTCAGCGTGCCGTCGATTTGCGGCCAATAAGGGGCAAACTGGGTTTCTTCTGCGTCGAAATGTGCCAGCAAATCCGGCGCGTGCGCTTCGATATCGTCTTGATGGCTGAGTTCGGGATTGCGCAGAATGCGCACGCACAATGCCAGCGAGTGGTGGTGTTCGCGCGAGCGCTCGATCAGGTCGGGGTGGCGTTTTAAAGGTTTCATGGCGTGCTCCTGCTGGATTATTTTATAAGTTTCATATATTATGAAACTTAATTTGAAATAAATCAAACTCAGACAACATTATAAAATACTTCGGTGAAGTATAATCGACACATACTTCCGCATAATTCGAGATCGACATGTATTTGACCCAACACACCGATTACGCTTTGCGCGTGCTGATTTACACGGCAATCAATGATGATGCTCTGGTCAACATCGGCACCATCGCCGACACTTATGGCATCTCCAAAAGCCACCTGATGAAAGTGGTCACCGCGCTGGTGAAGGGCGGATTCCTGAGCAGCGTGCGCGGCAAGGGCGGCGGCCTCAGATTGGCGCGTCAGGCCGAGCAGATTAATATCGGCGCGGTGGTGCGGCATATGGAGCCGATGCAGATGGTGGAATGCATGGGACCCAACAACGATTGCCTGATTTCCTCCAACTGCCGTTTGGCCGGCATCATCGGCGGCGGCATGAATGCCTTTCTCAATTATCTCGATGGTTTCACGCTGGCCGATTTGCTCAACAAGCCCACTTATGATTTGCTGTATATGCCGAAAATCGACATTATGGCCGTCTGAACCCGCACCGGGGCAGCGCAGCCAATGACGGATACCATGGAGATTTTCAAGGGAAAAGGTATTTTGCAAAGGTCTTAGGCCGTCTGAAACATTCAGACGGCTTGTTTGATTGTTGCAAGCCGTCTGAAAAACCGTGCAAATCATGATAGACTTGCCGACGATTTTCTATTCACATCATACACGGGCTTTGATTATCTATGACTCCGAAAAAACTCGTTATTGCCAGCCGCGAAAGCGCCCTGGCCATGTGGCAGGCCGAACATATTCGGGCCAGGCTGCAAGCCCTTTATCCTGCGTGCGAAGTCAGCATTTTGGGTATGACCACGCGCGGCGACCAGATTCTCGACAAAACCCTTTCCAAAATCGGCGGCAAGGGGCTGTTTATCAAAGAGCTGGAGCAGGCACTGCAAGACGGGCGCGCTGATTTGGCCGTGCATTCGATTAAAGATGTGCCGATGGATTTGCCCGAAGGCTTTACCCTGGCGGCCATCGGCGAGCGGGCAAACCCGTTTGATGCCTTTGTATCCAACGATTACGCCCGCCTGGAAGACCTGCCGCAAGGCGCGGTGGTCGGCACCTCCAGCCTGCGCCGCGAAGCGCAGCTGCGCGCCCGCCATCCGCATCTCGACATCCGCCCCTTGCGCGGCAATGTGCAAACACGCCTCGCCAAGCTGGATAACGGCGATTACGACGGCATTATTCTTGCCGCCGCCGGTTTGGAGCGGCTGGGCTTGGACGAGCGCATCCGCACCGTGCTGTCGCCGCTCGACAGCCTGCCCGCAGCCGGGCAGGGTGCGCTCGGCATCGAGATTGCATCAAACCGCCTCGATTTGCTCGAAGCTCTCAACCCGCTCAATCATGCCGTCACCAACGCCTGCGTGACTGCCGAACGGGCGCTGGCGCGGGCGCTGGACGGCAGCTGCCAGGTGCCGCTGGCGGCTTACTGCACCGAAGAAGGCGGCATGCTGACCTTGCGCGGCCTGGTCGGCCATCCCGACGGCTCGGCCATTCTGCAGGCCGAAGCCGAAGCGCCGTTGGCCTATGCCGATGCGCTTGGCCGTGCAGTGGCGAAAAAGCTCGCCGATGAAGGCGCGGTGGAGCTGATTCGGGCGATTTTGGCCGAACAGTGAACCGGAGGGCGGGCACATCGGTGACTATAGTCGGAGAAATTATAGTCGTTTCAATTTAGATTGAGACAAGGCAGCAAGCCGCAGACAGTACAGATATAGTCGAAGAAATTAGTTTCTGCTACGACGTTGGCTCGCCTTGTCGTACTATTTGTACTGTCTGCGGCTCACCGCCTTGTATCAGAAGCTAATTTCTCCGACTATAGTACGCCAAGGCGCAGCAACGCTGTATCAATCTAACGGAACGACTATATTTGACCGTATTATCGGAAATATTAATTGTATTTGAATTTCAGTGGCTTGCTTTTTTTTGTTAAAAAAATCTTCACAAAATGCTTGCGCGCCAAGCGGGATTTTGGTTTAATCACGTTCTCGCAGCGAATAGCGCGAAGAAAACGGGTGATTAGCTCAGTTGGTAGAGCGTCTGCCTTACAAGCAGAATGTCGGCGGTTCGACTCCGTCATCACCCACCAGTTTTTTGTGCGGAGTGGTAGTTCAGTTGGTTAGAATACCGGCCTGTCACGCCGGGGGTCGCGGGTTCGAGCCCCGTCCACTCCGCCAACCCCATTGAAAAGCACCGATGATTTCGGTGCTTTTCTGCGTTTGCATTTTCCTGTTTGGCTGAATCTTGCCTGACCGTCTGAATCATTCTGTTCGGACGGCCATTTGTTTTTGCCATGATCGGCGAGAGTTCGGAAACGGTTGCTGTTTGAAAAAGGTATTTTGCCAAGGCCTCAGGCCGTCTGAAAACGAGCGCAGCGAAGTTTTCAGACA
>JAUNTY010000029.1 GCA_030538415.1 Neisseria sp.
GGTGTATCCAGCCGGTGGTTTTGCCGAGGTTACGGCCGACCATGCCTTCTTTGCGTTGCAACAGCCAGATTTCGCGTTCAGACGGCCTTAATTTCGGCTCAGGCGACAGCAATGCGCCGCGCTCGTTCATGCTGGCGTCAATCTGCCATTCTTCACGGAACAATTCGGGCGACAAGGCGCTGTCGGCGCCTGCGTGGCTCAGGTATTCGGCGGTATCAAAGCCGATGCCGCCCGCGCCGATCACGGCCACGCGCTTGCCGACGGGTTTGTTGTCGCGCAACACATCGAGATAGCTCAACACTTCGGGGCGTTCGCTGCCGGGCAAATCGATTCGGCGCGGAACGATGCCGCTGGCGAGCACGATTTCGTCGAAGCTCTGCAAATCGGCGGCGGCAACCGTTTTGCCTAACTCGCGCCGCACACCCAAGTCGTTCAACACCACATCGAAATAGCGCAGGGTTTCGTTGAATTCGGGCTTGCCGGGGATTTGTTTCGCCACGTTAAGCTGGCCGCCGATTTGGTTTTGCGCGTCAAACAGGGTGACTTTATGGCCGCGCTCGGCAGTGGTTTTGGCAAACGCCAGCCCCGCCGGGCCTGCACCGACCACGGCAATGTTTTTAATCTTGGAGGCCGTCTGAAACGGCATTTGCAATTCGTGGCAGGCAAACGGGTTCACCAAACAAGAAGTGAGTTTGCCCGCAAAAATATGGTCGAGGCAGGCCTGGTTGCAGCCGATGCAGGTATTGATGCGCTGATCATCGCCCGCCAAGGCTTTTTCCACCCAGCCCGCATCGGCGAGAAACGGCCGCGCGAGGCAAACCGCATCGGCCAAGCCCTGTTGCAACACGGCTTCGGCGGTTTCGGGCATATTCAGGCGGTTGGTCGCCACCACGGGGATATTGCTGATTTGCTTGAGTTTGCCGGTGAATTCGGCAAAGGCACCGCGCGGCACGGATGTGGCGATGGTGGGAATGCGCGCTTCGTGCCAGCCGATGCCGGTGTTGAACATATCCGCGCCCGCCGCTTCGATTTCGCCCGCCAAGGCTGCGTTTTCCGCCCAAGTCGAGCCGTTTTCCACCAAATCAAGCAGCGAAATGCGGTAGATAATCAGAAAATCCTCGCCGCAGGCCGCGCGGATACCGGCCACGATTTCCCGCGCGAAACGGCGGCGGTTTTCGGGGCTGCCGCCGTATTCGTCGTCGCGCTGATTGGTGCAGGGGGCGAGAAACTGGTTAATCAGATAGCCTTCGCTGCCCATCACCTCCACGCCGTCGTAGCCCGCTTCCTTGGCAAGCTTGGCGCAGGCAATGTAATCGGCCACGGTTTGGCGCACTTCCTCGGTGGAAAGCGCACGCGGCTTGGCCGGATTAATCGGCGCTTGAATCGCGCTCGGCGCAACGGGCGCGCGGCTGATTGCATAACGGCCGGTGTGCAGCACCTGCATGCAGATTTTCGCGCCGTGCTCGTGCGCGGCGGCGGTCACGATGCGGTGCCACGCCACTTCGTCGGCATTGGTCAGCTTCGCCCCGCCTTCGGTCACCGCGCCCGCTTCGTTCGGACCGATGCCGCCGGTGATAATCAACGCCACGCCCCGCTTGGCACGTTCGGCATAAAATGCCGCCAAATGCACCGCGCCTTCGGGATGCTCTTCAAAACCGGTGTGCATCGACCCCATAATCACGCGGTTGCGCAAGGTGTGGTGTTTCAAAATCAATGGTTGGGCAAGTGTGTTCATCTTTTTCTCCTTGTTTGTTATTGTTTTAATGAATGTTTGTTGAAAATCAGCAAGGGAAATGTAACACGGCTTTTTGGTTGATTGGGGGATTAAAATAAAGCAAATGCTCGGTTGGGGTTTTCAGACGGCATCGGTGCAATATAAAGTAAGAGGCCGTCTGAAACTTGATTTAAGTTTCAGACGGCCTCTCGTCAAAGGGCGTAAATTTATTACCCTGCTGTTCCTTATTTTAAATCAATTTTTTGCTACGTAAATCCCGCAACAACTGACTGATGTTGTCAGATAAAACCGAATTGACGGCAACAGAATCATACCCAACGGCTTTCGGCAAAGCCTTATGCGTTTTCTTTACGCCTTGATAGACGACCTCATCGCCTTTTTTAACGGTATAGCTGACATCCATATACATATCCATCTCGACAAAACCGACCCAGTCATAAATAAATCGGTCAACCGTACCCGTAATTTGCAATCCCGAAGTATCTTCAGGATTAAATCCTGCAGCTATCAGTTCTTTGACCAATGCATCCTTTAACAACTCATCTACGGTTTCCGAAAGATACATCGAGCCTAAAGCACCGCCTGGAGAAGGCTGGAATTGGTTAGGCTTCACCTCGCCACGCTGTGCGGGTGCATAAACAAATTGACCAACCGACACCGCGCCCTCTCCCCGCATGGATGGAGAGGGAACATAATTTACAGGCACGGTGGTAGAACAACCGGCCAACACAGCGGCAACAACAACGGCAGTAAACAATCGTTTCATTACGTTTTCCTCAAATGGCTGCTGATGCAGCCTTTTTAATTGGTTAAATTCAGGCTTTAGAGATTCATAAAATGATGGCAGAGCTGAATCATTTCTTGCAAACCCATATTCATTTCCGCCTTGCTGGATGTCGTATATGCATCATCCAAACACTTCAGCATAGCTGAAGAGCTATAGCTTCTCTGATAGCCTTGAAGATCAACCCCATGAATGAATCCCTCCACATAAGAGCGCTTGGCCTTGATGTTGGCGCTTTTCCAACTGTATCCGTTAGCGTTGTAAGAACTAAGGCTTGGTGCAGACATGACCCATGGGGACACTAACAAAAGTATTAAAAAAGCAATCAACGACTTCATTATTATCCTTTCAGCATCATATGGCATAAAGTTGCTATCGAAGTCACCGTTTCTTTCAAGATATACGTTTCATTCGTGCGGTAAGTTTCATTGATACATGCAGTTAACGCAGAATGCGGATATGATGCACTCATGTAATTCACAATTCTATCCGCATAATCTGCCCGTTCTGCACGCGAAGCTTTATTCCAATCATAACCATTACTATTCCTTGTAATCGGTGCAGCAACGATATTTGAAGCAGACATCGTGAATAATAAAATTGCCACTACACTTTGTACTTTTTTCATTTGTATTCCCTTCAGTTGTGAGTAAATAACCGCAATCCGCTTCAACTTTCCAATCCTTGCCAAAATCAAAGCTGCTTAATCATAGCCATCTCACCACAAAAAGACAACTAAAGTTTTCTAATAGAATTTTTTAGTTGGTTGTTAGCAAGCAGTCCCATGCGGATACTGCGCCACATGGAAAGCGAACACACCTCCCGCAGCTATCGTTTGATTTTTGCCCAAAATGTCCGCCAAGTACGCAGATTCAAAGAAATGTCCCAAGAAGAATTGGCGCACCGCTCAAACATCAGCAGGGTTTATATCGGAGAAATCGAACGAGGCGAACGCAATGTCACCATTGATTTAATGGAGAAAATTGCCCGTGCATTGGATATTTCGCTCGAACGGCTGTTACAGCCCGACTTGACCAAAATAGGATAATAAAATGCCGTCTGAACCATAGCGTTTCAGACGGCATTTTTATTTTAAATAACCTGCGTAAGTATTTAAAATTTCTTGGAAATAATAAGGTCTAGCAAATATTTGCCAAAAACATTCAGACGGCCTCTGCATCCCTACCGAGGCCGTCTGAAAAATTCCAACATCATTTATTCGATATTCTGAACCTGCTCGCGCATCTGCTCGATCAACACTTTCAATTCCACCGAGGCTTGGGTGCATTCGGCGGCGATGGCTTTGCTGCCGAGGGTGTTGGCTTCGCGGTTGAGTTCCTGCATCAGAAAATCGAGCCGTTTGCCCGCGCTGCCTTTGCCTTCGGTAACAATGCGGCGCACTTCGGCGATGTGGGTGCGCAGGCGGCTGAATTCTTCGTCGACGTCGGCTTTTTGCATGAAGAGGGCGAATTCTTGTTGCAGGCGGTTGTCATCGATGTTTTCTACGGCTTCTTTCAGACGGCCTCTGACTTTTTCAAGATGGGCTTCCAATAAATGCGGAAACAGTTCGCTGAGGGAATCGACGATTTCTTCCATCGCGGCCAGGCGCTCGAGCAGGTGTTGTTGCAGTTTTTCGCCTTCGCGGGCGCGGGCGGCGGCGAATTCTTTCAGCGCTTTGTCGAGCAGCTTTTGCACGGTTTTGGCAAATGCGTCTTCGTCTTCACCCTGTGCGGTCAACACACCGGGAAATTTAAGGATGTCGGCCACGGAAAGGCGGGCCAAATCGTCGTGTTGCTTGCGCCATTTTTTATTGAGATAGGCGAGCTGGTGCACCAACTCCTGATTAATCGCCAATTTCCCGCCCGCACCGGCTTCGAGCGACTGCACCTGGATGCGGCATTCGATTTTGCCGCGCACGGCTTTGGCGGCCACGGCTTCGCGCATGGCGCTTTCGAGGTGGCGCAAGTCGTCGGGCATTTTGAATTGTACGTCGAGATAGCGGTGGTTGACGGCGCGGATGTCGAGGTTGACGCGGCGGCCGCCGATTTCGCCGGCGGCGTTGGCAAAGCCGGTCATGCTGTGGATGGTCATGGTGTTTTACTCCGTGGTATATAAAGGTGAGTGAAAGCAGGGTCAATATACCACAAGGGCGCGTGTTATAATCCGCGTCATCAATATTTAAAGGATAGACCATGACTGCCTACACCCGCAGCGGCCGCGCCGCCGACGAATTGCGCGCCATCAAAATCACGCCGCATTTTCTGCCGCATGCCGACGGCTCCTGCCTGATTGAGGCTGGCAACACCAAAGTCATCTGCACCGCCACGATTGATGAAAGCCTGCCGCCGTTTCTGCGCGGCAAGGGTCAGGGCTGGGTAACCGCGGAATACGGCATGCTGCCCGCTTCGACGGCCGGACGGATGCGCCGCGAAGCCGCCGCAGGCAAACAAAGCGGCCGCACGCAGGAAATCCAGCGCTTAATCGGCCGCTCGCTGCGGGCGGTGGTGGACTTGAAAAACCTCGGCGAACGCCAAATCCTGATTGACTGCGACGTGATTCAGGCCGACGGCGGCACGCGCACGGCCAGCATCACCGGCGCTTTTGTGGCGCTGCAACTGGCGGTGGGCAAGCTGGTGGCGGCGGGCATGCTGATTCACAACCCCATCCGCGAGGCGGTGGCGGCGGTGTCGGTCGGCGTGGTCGATGGTGTGCCGCTCTTGGATTTGGATTACCCGGAAGATTCGGGCTGCGACAGCGATGTCAACATCGTGATGACCGCTGCGGGCAAAATCATCGAAATCCAGGGCACGGCGGAGGGCGCGCCATTTAGCGTGGCGGAGTTGAACGCGCTGGTGGCATTGGGGCAAAAAGGGATTGCCGAGCTGGTGCAACACCAGCAATGGGCGCTCCGACAAAGCGCCTGAGTTTAAACGCCGACACCCGAAGGCCGTCTGAAAGCTGCCGCGCACATCCGCCACAGTTTCAGACGGCCTCTGCGTATCCCGCCATCTTATACTGAAATTTCTCATCTGCTTTCCATTTTGTTGACAATTTACCCACACCCAAAGCAGAATATTCCAAATCATCCCAACTAAAAACACAACATTGCGCGCAAAGCCCCGTTTAAATCAATTTAAAACCAAACAATCCTTGTCATCGGTGTAAAAAATCGTAATAATGCTTCGATTCTTCGCAGATTACAGCAATCTGTTTGTTTTTCCTTATTCTTGAGCAAGAAAGCATAAGCAAATGGCGTTAATCGTACAAAAATACGGCGGCACTTCAGTCGGCTCCGCCGAGCGCATCAAAAACGTGGCCGCCCGCGTTGCCAAAACCCGCGCCGAAGGCCACGATGTGGTGGTGGTGGTGTCGGCCATGAGCGGCGAAACCAACCGCCTGGTGGCGCTGGCGCAGGAAATGCAGGATTTTCCCGATCCGCGCGAGCTGGATGTGGTGCTCTCCACCGGCGAGCAAGTGACCATCGGCCTGTTGGCCATGGCGCTGAAAAACATCGGCGTACCCGCCAAGAGCTACACCGGCTGGCAGGTTGCCGTGAAAACCGACGGCGCCCATACCAAGGCACGGATTGAAGACATCGACGATGACAAAATGCGTGCCGATTTGCAGCAGGGCAAAGTGGTGATTGTGGCCGGTTTCCAAGGCGTCGATCCCAACGGCGACATCGCCACCCTCGGCCGCGGCGGCTCCGACACCTCCGCCGTCGCCCTGGCCGCCGCGCTCAAAGCCGACGAATGCCAGATTTATACCGACGTCGACGGCGTCTACACCACCGACCCGCGCGTGGTGCCCGAAGCGCGCCGCCTCGACACCATCACTTTCGAAGAAATGCTGGAGCTCGCCAGCCTCGGCTCGAAAGTCTTGCAAATCCGCTCGGTGGAATTCGCCGGCAAATACAAAGTGCGCCTGCGCGTATTGAGCAGCCTGCAAGACGGCGGCGAAGGCACCCTGATTACCTTTGAAGAGGACAACAACATGGAAAGAGCTGCCGTATCCGGTATCGCATTCGACAAAAACCAGGCCCGCATCAACGTGCGCGGCGTGCCCGACAAACCCGGCGTGGCCTATCAGATTCTGGGCGCCGTGGCCGATGCCAATGTCGAAGTGGACATGATTATTCAAAACGTGGGCGAAGAAGGCACCACCGATTTCTCATTCACCGTGCCGCGCGGCGACTACAAGCCCACCATCGAATTGATGGAAAAGCTCAAAGAAGGCCTCGGCGCTACCGCCATCGACGGCAACGATACCGTATGTAAGGTTTCCATCGTCGGCCTCGGCATGCGCTCGCACGTGGGTGTGGCCTCGAAAATGTTCCGCACGCTGGCCGAAGAAGGCATCAACATCGAAATGATTTCCACCTCGGAAATCAAGGTATCGGTATTGATTGACGAAAAATACATGGAGCTGGCTACCCGCGTATTGCACAAGGCTTTTGATTTGGGCTAAACGCGTTTTCTGTCTGAGAGGCCGTCTGAACATGGGTTTCAGACGGCCTTTTGCCTGTTTTAAAACGCTGCTTTCATATCATGATTTATTAATATATTTCTTCCAAACTGTCACATTCATACTACACCCAAGCTGCTGCCCATACTGAACAATCTCTTCAAATCGCCGTTTTTTCATCAAAACCGCCTGCATTCTTATTAATAAGCAAATATCTTGATTTGGCTCAGAAAACAGCCATTACGGCCTCTGTCATAAAAGTGTAACATTTCGCCCGCAACAGCCATTTTTATACAGAAAGAATCAATCATGTCAGGATTTCTCGCCATCAAAAAAATCCCCAATAAAGGCATTCCGATTTCAGAGCAGCGCCGCATGTGGCTGCGCCAGTTTTTGAAAGCCTTTATGGTGGTGTTTCTCACATACATGTGTATGTATCTGATTCGAAACAACTTCAAAGCCGCTCAGCCGATGATGAAAGAGCAGCTCGGCCTCACCACGCTCGATTTGGGCTACATCGGCCTTGCCTTTTCCATCACTTACGGCCTCGGCAAGACCATCGTCGGCTATTACATCAGCGACAAAAACACCAAAAAATCCATTTCGGTGATGCTGATCGGCGCCTCGATTTCCGTGCTGGCCATGGGTTTGCTGCTGAGCGCCTACGGCTCGGTTATCGGCATCTTTATCGTATTGTGGGGTTTGAACGGCGTGTTTCAGGCAGCGGGCGGCCCGGCTTCCTATTCCACCATTTCGCGCTGGGCACCGCGCACCGAGCGTGGCCGCTATCTGGGCTTCTGGAACATGTCGCACAACGTCGGCGGCGCCATCGCGGGCATGCTGGCATTATGGGGCGCCAACACTTTCTTCGGCGGCAACGTGTTGGGCATGTTTATTTTCCCGGCGGTGATTGCGCTGGTGATTGGCGTGGCCGGTCTCTTTATCGGCAAAGACGACCCGGAAGAGCTGGGTTGGAACCGCTGCGAGGAAATCTTCGGCGAGCCGGTGGAAGCGGAAAACAATGAAGCCGACGAAATGCCGATGTGGCAGGCGTTCAAGCAGTTTGTGTTGCGCAACCCGTGGATCTGGATTTTGTGTATCGCCAACGTGTTCGTGTATATCGTGCGCATCGGCATCGACAACTGGGCGCCGCTCTACGTCACCGAAGCGCTCGGCTTCGACAAACTCGATGCGGTCAACACCATTTTCTATTTTGAAGTGGGCGCCATCCTCGCCAGCATGAGTTGGGGCTATGTGTCCGACAAGCTCAACGGCCGCCGCGCCGCCGTGGCCGTGGCCTGCATGGTGGCGATTATTTTCGTGGTCATGCTCTACCGCAACGCCACCAGCGTGATGATGGTCAATATTTCCCTGTTTCTGCTGGGCGCGCTGATTTTCGGCCCGCAGCTTTTAATCGGCATTTCGCTGGTGGGCTTCGTGCCGAAAAAAGGCATCAGCGTGGCCAACGGCATGACCGGCACCTTCGGCTATCTCTTCGGCGACTCCATCGCCAAAGTGGGGCTGGCCGCCATTGCCGACCCCGAGCGCAACGGCCTCACCCTCTTCGGCCACACGCTGCACGGCTGGTCGGACGTATTCGTGGTGTTTTACATCGCCCTCTTCATCGGCATCGCCCTGCTCACACTGGTGGCGTTCGGCGAAGAGAAACGCATCCGCCACGTCGCCAAACAGCTCAACCAATCTTAAACCACAAACAACAGGCCGTCTGAAAGCGCTTGCGGGCTTTCAGACGGCCTGTTTGCATCAAAAAATGCTACAATCGGCCATGACGAATCCACCAGGTTAATGCCATGACCCAAACCACCCTCGAACACGTTCAAGCCGTTGCCTTCGACCTCGACGGCACGCTTTGCGATTCTGTGCCCGATTTGGCCGCCGCCGCCAACGCCACCCGCGCGCACTTCAACCTGCCGCCGCTGCCGCAGGCCGTGGTCGAAAGCTATGTCGGCGACGGCATCGCCAACCTCGTCCACCGCGTACTCACCGATACCCGCGACCAACAAGCCGAACAAAGCCAATGGGAACAAGGCTTCAGCTTTTTTATCCGCCACTACCGCGAGCATTTGAGCGACCACACCCGCCCCTACCCCGAAACCGAAGCCGGATTGGGGCTGCTCAAATCACTCGGCATCCCGCTGGTGGTGATTACCAATAAAAACGAAATCCTTGCCGTCGAGCTGCTGCAACAGCTCGGCCTTGCCGATTATTTCAGCCTGATTCTCGGCGGCGACAGCCTCGCCGAGAAAAAGCCCAGCCCGCTGCCGCTGCTGCACGCCGCCGAAGTGTTGAACATCAATCCCGCCAACATGATGATGGTGGGCGATTCCAAAAACGACATCCTCGCCGCCAAAGCCGCCGGCTGCCTCTCCGTGGCCGTCACCTTCGGCTACGGCGACATGCAGGAATTGGTGCACAACCCCGCTACCAAGCCCGACTGGCTCATCGGCAGCCTGCCCGAAATTTATGAAAACCTGCGCCCGCAAAAAGCGCAAGACGAATAAGGTAAAGGCCGTCTGAAATTTTGTCGGTTGGTCATTCATTTACCCCCGTCTTACCAATTTTCAAGACTTGAGGCCGTCTGAAACCGTTGGCGGAAATCAGCTAGCCGACATGCCCCCAATCGGTATTTTCAGCTGGATTTCGTGGGCAGAGCCCACGCTGCACAACATCAGCTCGTGCGTTTGAGGCCGCTTGAAATCTTTCAAACGCCGGCTTTGTAGCGTGGGCTCCGCCCACGAAATCCTGTTTTGATAAACGGCCATATTTAAACCTGCATCATTTTTTCAGACGGCCTGAACTCCGCCCCGACCGCAAACCACGCTCCACACCACCCGCCATGAAACCCGAAAAATCCCTGCGTGCCCGCGCGATGGACATCCTCTCCCGCCGCGAAATCAGCCGCGCCGAGCTCAAACGCAAGCTGGCTCCCCATGCCGAAAGCGAAGAAGAAGTCGAAGCGGTGCTCAACGAATTTGCCGAGCGCCAATGGCAGTCCGACGCGCGTTATGCCGAAGCCTATATCCACAGCAAAAGCCGCCAACACGGCAAGCTGCGGCTCAAACAAGCGCTGGCGGCCAAAGGCGTGAGCGAAGACATCATGCGCGAATTGATGCCCGCCCGTGATGCCGAGCTGCAAGCCGCCATAACGGTATTGCGCAAAAAATTCAAACAACCCGCCGCCGATTTGAACGAGAAACAAAAGCAAATGCGTTTTCTCGCCTATCGCGGCTTCGACATGGACACCATTCAGACGGCCATTAAAAGCAGCTGGGCGGAAGATATTGATTAATCGATTAGCGCCTTAGCCGAACCACACATTGCCCATCCGATGCGGAAAGGCGCAGCAACGCCGCATGAATGGCAAATTTCCCAGCCCTAGGGCTTCCTGACAGCGCAGCGGTGTCGATTTACGGGTGCTTTTTGCCCCTGAAAACGCATCTGCTGCGTTAAAAAGCCTCGCAAGATGTCCAATCTTGCTGCGTTTTGGCTGGTTTTACTAGCGCAGCGTGTAAAACCGCCCTCTTTGAGTAGCCTTGCATCTGCATTTTCAGGAACAAAAATCCCCTCATAAACGAATTGTCAGGAAGCCCTAGCCGTCTGAAACATTCAGACGGCCTATTTTTATTTTAATATAAACAAACAATCTTTCCGCTACACTGTCGGTCATTTCATTTAAAAAAATTCAATTCAAACATATATTATCTTTTTTCAGACGGCCTGCATCCGCATAAAATATCCCAGAGCCTTATGCTATCGGGCTTCACTGCCGCTTCATCATTTTTGCTGATGGTCATCATCAGAATTTATAGTTTTACAGCCTGTTTCAAAACCACTACATTCAACTACACAAGAAAAACACCAATACGGAGTACCATCATGACCTTATCTTCTGCCGGCGCGCGTTTCCGCCAAGCCGTTCAAGACGAACATCCCCTGGCCGTGGTCGGCTGCGTCAACGCCTATTTCGCGCGCTTGGCCAGCCAAAGCGGTTTCAAAGCACTTTATCTTTCCGGCGGCGGCGTAGCAGCCTGCTCCTGCGGTATTCCCGATTTGGGCATCACCAGCCTGGAAGACGTATTAATCGACGCCCGCCGCATCACCGACAACGTCGACACCCCGCTTCTGGTCGATATCGATACCGGCTGGGGCGGCGCATTCAACATCGCCCGCACCATCAAAGCCATGGAAAAAGCCGGTGTTGCCGCCGTGCACATCGAAGATCAGGTGGCGCAAAAACGCTGCGGCCACCGCCCGAATAAAGCCATCGTGTCGCAAGCCGAAATGGTGGACCGCATCAAGGCCGCCGTGGATGCCCGCACCGATGAAAATTTCGTCATCATGGCACGCACCGATGCGCTGGCGGTGGAAGGTTTGCAATCGGCGCTCGACCGCGCCCAAGCCTGCGTGGAAGCCGGTGCCGACATGATTTTCCCCGAAGCGATTACCGAATTGGGGATGTACCGCCGGTTTGCCGACGCGGTGAAAGTGCCGGTATTGGCCAACATCACCGAATTCGGTGCCACCCCGCTCTATTCGCAACAAGAATTGGGCGAAGCGGGCGCATCGCTGGTGCTGTATCCGCTGTCGTCGTTCCGCGCCGCCAGCAAGGCCGCGCTCGGCGTGTATGAAGCCATCCGCCGCGACGGCCACCAGCAAAACGTGGTCGACACCATGCAAACCCGCATGGAACTTTACGATTTCCTCGGCTACCACGATTACGAACAAAAACTCGACAAGCTGTTTAGCGAAGGCAAGTAAATGCTGCCCACAGCAGGCTTTCTGGCCGCGGTGTTTGCCGCAGCCGCCCTGCTGCACGGCATGGTGGGCATAGGTTTCACGCTGATTCCCACCGCCATTTTGGCCTTGAGCATGGACATGAAGGAAGTGGTGGCGCTCACCGTGCTGCCCATGTTGGTCATCAACCTACTCAGCACGCTGACCGGCGGCCCGGTATGGCCGATATTGAAACGCTATACCCTGCTGGCTCTGATGAGCGTAGTCGGCAGCTTTATCGGCGTGAAACTCTTGCTGATACTGCCTTCGGCCTGGCTGCAACTGGCGCTGGCGTTTTTTATCGGCTGGTATGTGGTGTCGGCCTCGCGCCAAACCCGCATCGCGCTGCCCGAAAGCGCCGCCCTCACCGCCGCATTCGGCCTGGCGGCAGGCATTATCGGCGGCGCCACCAACGCCATGTCATCGGTATTGATGATGTATCTGCTGGCACGCAGCAGCGACAAAAACGAAATTGCCCAGGCAGGCAACCTGTGTTTCACGCTGGCCAAAGTGGTGCAAATCGTGATGCTGTGGCCGCTGTTACAACAGATGCAGATTCCGGCCTCATTGCTGCTTTGGCCGGGCATTGTGGCGGTAGCCGCCCTGTTTGCGGGCGTGTGGCTGCGCCGTTATATTCCGTTTCGGCGCTTCCGCCAGATCAGCCTGCTGATTTTGTCGATACTGGCTTTGATGATGGTTTATAAAAGCCTCAACAGCTTGTTGTTTTAAAAAATCCAGAATATTGCCCGGCAATATTTTGTTTCAGACGGCCTGCAGCATTTCCACCTGACAGGCTGCCCGACCAAACCAAAGGAAACAGGAGAAGAAACAGATGTCTACCGAAAACACCCCCGTTACCCCCAAGCCGAAAAAATCCGTCGCCCTCTCAGGCGTACCGGCCGGCAACACCGCGCTCTGCACCGTAGGCCGCAGCGGCAACGACTTGAGCTACCGCGGCTACGACATCCTCGATTTGGCCAAACATTGCGAATTTGAAGAAGTCGCCCACTTGCTGGTACACGGCCATCTGCCCAACAAAGCCGAGCTGAAAGCCTACAAGAAAAAACTCAAAGCCATGCGCCGCCTGCCGTCCAACGTCTTGCGCGTGTTGGAAAGCCTGCCCGCCGCCGCCCACCCGATGGACGTGATGCGCACCGGCGTATCTGCTCTCGGCTGCACCCTGCCCGAGCGCGAAAGCCATCCCGTCAGCGAAGCGCGCGACATCGCCGACAAACTGATGGCCTCTTTGGGCAGCATCCTGCTCTACTGGTATCACTACAGCCACAACAGCAAATCCATTTGCCTCGACAGCGAAGAAGACAGCATCGGCGGCCACTTCCTGCATATGCTGCACGGCGAACGCCCCAGCGCGGCACACGTCAAAGCCATGCACGTTTCGCTGATTCTCTACGCAGAACACGAATTCAACGCCTCCACCTTCACCTCGCGCGTGATTGCGGGCACAGGCTCCGATATGTATTCCTGCATTTCCGGTGCCATCGGCGCGCTCAAAGGCCCGAAACACGGCGGCGCGAATGAAGTGGCCTACGACATCCAAAAACGCTACCAAAGCGCCGACGAAGCCGAAGCCGACATCCGCGAGCGCATCGGCCGCAAAGAAATCGTCATCGGCTTCGGCCATCCGGTTTACACCATTTCCGACCCGCGCAACGTGGTGATTAAAGAAGTCGCCCGCGAATTGAGCGCCGAAGTCGAAGACATGCTGCTCTTCGACGTGGCCGAGCGCCTCGAAACGCTGATGTGGAACGAGAAAAAAATGTTCCCCAATCTGGATTGGTTCTCCGCCGTTTCCTACCAGAAACTCGGCGTACCCACCGCCATGTTTACCCCGCTGTTTGTGATTTCGCGCACCTCAGGCTGGAGCGCCCACGTCATCGAACAACGCGAAGACGGCAAAATCATCCGCCCGAGCGCGAATTACACCGGCCCCGATGATTTGAAATTCGTGCCGATTGAAGAGCGTTGATTGAAGCTTTCAGACGGCCTTTTGATGAATCAGGCCGTCTGAAAGCCCGCAATAACGGCATGATGTGCCGAAAAAAATAAAGCGCATCATGTGTGTTACACAGATGCGCTTTTGCCCGTTTGCAGGCCGTCTGAAACGGTTGACTGACTGAAAGCAAACCTTGCGGTTTGCCGCCCCCTCCCTAACCCTCCCCCGCAGGGGAGGGAATCAGGCTACTGAAGCGGAAACGGTTTCAGACGGCCTCAGGCAACTTGTTCCCTCTCCCGCTGGAGAGGGTTAGGGAGAGGGCACCAAGCCGCAGGCTTGGAAAACCTTTCAGCCTGTGTAGCGTGGGCTATGCCCACGAAACCCGCAGAAGCAGCTTCAGACAACCTCAGGCAAGTTGTTCCCTCTCCCGCGGGAGAGGGTTAGGGAGAGGGCACCAAGCCACAGGCTTGGAAAACCTTTTCAGACGGCCTGCAACTTGACTGGACAACCGAGTAATTTTGTAGCGTGGGCTGTACCCACGAAACCCACCCAACCCTTTTCAGACGGCCTGCTAACAAAAAGGCCGTCTGAAACCCCACCCACAAGAAAAACACGAAACGGAAACCACCATGAGCACCAACGCCCAATACCTGAAATCCCTACCCGGCACCAATCTCAAATACTACGACGCCCGCGCCGCCTGCGAAGCCATCCGTCCCGGCAGCTACGACACCCTGCCCTACACCAGCCGCATTTTGGCCGAAAACCTGGTCAACCGCGCCGACAATGTCGATCAGGCCACTTTGGATTCCTGGCTGTCGCAGCTGATTGAGCGCAAGCAAGAGATTGATTTTCCGTGGTTTCCCGCCCGCGTGGTCTGCCACGACATTCTCGGCCAAACCGCATTGGTGGATTTGGCGGGCTTGCGCGATGCGATTGCCGACAAAGGCGGCGACCCCTCGAAAGTCAACCCCGTGGTGCAAACCCAGCTTATCGTCGACCATTCGCTGGCGGTGGAATGCGGCGGCTTCGACCCCGATGCCTTCCAGAAAAACCGCGACATCGAAGACCGCCGTAACGAAGACCGTTTCCACTTCATCAACTGGACCAAAACCGCTTTTGAAAATGTGGACGTGATTCCCGCAGGCAACGGCATCATGCACCAAATCAACCTTGAAAAAATGTCGCCCGTGGTGCAGGTGAAAAACGGCATCGCCTTCCCCGACACCTGCGTCGGCACCGATTCGCACACCCCGCATGTGGACGCGCTGGGCGTGATTTCCGTCGGCGTCGGCGGCCTCGAAGCCGAAACCGTGATGCTCGGCCGCGCCTCGATGATGCGTCTGCCCGACATCGTCGGCGTAGAACTCACCGGCAAACGCCAGCCCGGCATCACCGCCACCGACATCGTGTTGGCGCTCACCGAATTCCTGCGCAAAGAGCGCGTGGTCGGCGCATTTGTCGAATTCTTCGGCGAAGGCGCCGCCAGCCTCTCCATCGGCGACCGCGCCACCATCGCCAACATGACTCCCGAATACGGCGCCACGGCAGGCATGTTCTACATCGATCAGCAAACCATCGATTATTTGAAACTCACCGGCCGCGACGACGAACAAGTGAAGCTGGTGGAAAACTACGCCAAAACCGCCGGCCTGTGGGCAGACGCGCTCGCCAAAGCCGAATACCCGCGCGTATTGACTTTCGACCTGTCGCAAGTCGGCCGCAATATGGCCGGCCCCTCCAACCCGCACGCCCGCGTCGCCACCGCCGATTTGGCCGCCAAAGGCATCGCCGCGCCGTATGAAACCCCGGCCGACGGCAAAATGCCCGACGGCGCAGTCATCATCGCCGCGATTACCTCGTGTACCAACACCTCCAACCCGCGCAACGTCGTCGCCGCCGCCCTGCTTGCCCGCAAAGCCAACCAGCTCGGCCTCACCCGCAAACCGTGGGTGAAATCCTCGTTTGCGCCCGGCTCCAAAGTGGCCGAAATCTACCTGCAAGAAGCCGGTTTGCTGCCCGAACTGGAGCAGCTCGGCTTCGGCATCGTCGCCTTCGCCTGCACCACCTGCAACGGCATGTCCGGCGCGCTCGACCCGCAAATCCAACAAGAGATTATCGACCGCGACCTCTACGCCACCGCCGTATTGAGCGGCAACCGCAACTTCGACGGCCGCATCCACCCCTACGCCAAACAAGCCTTTCTCGCCTCGCCGCCCTTGGTGGTCGCCTACGCCATCGCAGGCAGCATCCGCTTCGACATTGAAAACGACGTTTTGGGCGTGGTCAACGGCCAAGAAATCCGCCTGAAAGACATCTGGCCGTCTGACGAAGAAATCGACGCCATCGTGGCCGAGCATGTGAAACCGCAGCAGTTCCGCGACATCTACATCCCCATGTTCGACACCGGCGCCGCCGAAAAAGCCGACAGCCCACTGTATGACTGGCGCCCGCAATCCACCTACATCCGCCGCCCGCCCTATTGGGAAGGCGCGTTGGCAGGCGAGCGCACCCTCAAAGGCATGCGCCCCTTGGCGATTCTGCCCGACAACATCACCACCGACCACCTGTCGCCGAGTAACGCCATCCTCGCCAGCTCCGCCGCAGGCGAATACCTCGCCAAAATGGGCTTGCCGGAAGAAGACTTCAACTCCTACGCCACCCACCGCGGCGACCACCTCACCGCCCAGCGCGCCACCTTCGCCAACCCCAAACTCTTCAACGAAATGGTGAAAAACGAAGACGGCACGGTCAAACAAGGCTCGCTCGCCCGCGTCGAACCCGAAGGCCAAACCATGCGCATGTGGGAAGCCATCGAAACCTATATGAACCGCAAACAGCCGCTGATTATCGTCGCCGGTGCCGATTACGGCCAAGGCTCCAGCCGCGACTGGGCCGCCAAAGGCGTGCGCCTCGCCGGTGTGGAAGCCATCGTGGCCGAAGGCTTCGAACGCATCCACCGCACCAACCTCATCGGCATGGGCGTGTTGCCGCTGCAATTCCACCCCGGCACCAACCGCAAAACCCTCGAGCTGGACGGCACCGAAACCTACGACGTCATCGGCGAACGCACCCCGCGCGGCGAGTTGACCCTCGTTATCCACCGCAAAAACGGCGAAACCGTCGAAGTGCCCGTTATCAGCCGTTTGGATACCGCTGAGGAAGTGCTGATTTACGAAGCAGGCGGCGTGTTGCAACGCTTTGCGCAGGATTTTTTGGAAGGCAATGCGGCTTGATGTTGGGTTGGGTTGATTTGAAGTGAAAAGAATGCCGTCTGAAAAGGGTTTCAGACGGCATTGTGCTTCCCTCTTCCCGCCCCTCATTTCCGTGGGCAGAACCGCGCTACATATTTGATTGTGCTACGATACCGAAAAGAGTTTCAGGCGGCCTTTTGTTCGCCACGGCAGCAACAACGCCGGCCGGTTTGGCATACCCCGAGGCTTCTTGGTTAAGGATATGCGAAGTGAAACAAATATACTTTCAAAGCAACCGTGACGGCACACGCTCAGATGAAGCGCTCAGCCTCTGGGAATCTGAGCATGCGGTTTCCCTGCCCGCCGATTATCGAAATTACATCATTCGATATGGCGCAAAATATGTTTATCCAAACGCATTCAGTCAAAAAATCCCTGAAGCTGTTTATGGCGAATCCGAGGGTTATTCTGTTTTGGAAAAAATATATGGATGGGAATATGTAAACAGCAATTGGCGAAAAGAGGTATATGGCGACGGAACGCCGGAAGGATACCTCATCATTGGCGATGCGCAGGGCTTTCAGGTGCTTCTATCCCTGAGGCAGGCAGATTTCGGGCAGGTATTCTGCTGGATACCAACCGTATCTGCCTGGGGCAGCCCTGACAACAACCGCAACCACTTATACCTGCAAGCCGATTCCTTCGGCGATTTTCTCGAAGCGTTGTTTGATACGGAAATAGGATTGCGCTTCTTTGACGGAGAAAGTGCGCTGGCAAAGTCGGAATGCTTGGTTGTTAAAAGCTTGGGGCACTGATTAACCGTAGCGTGGACTTTGCCCACGTTTAAAAGGCCGTCTGAAACCGCCTTTCAGACGGCCTTTTATTGATAACTTAAAAAAACAGATTTGATACAATCCGAATCATCATTTCCCAATCATCAATGACCAAAGTCAAGGCAAGCATTCTTCTATGAACCCTGAAACCAAAGCGCTGATGCGGATGTATGACGAAAACAACGCATGGGAATTTCCGAGCCAATGCGATACCGATGATATTGAAAGGCGTGCCAGGGCGGTATATGGCGAACTTTGCGGCCATTTCGATCACTTGGCATTCGAAGGCTGGATATACCATCAAGATGCCAGCTTCGGCTTGGCGATTGTCTTCCCTCCGCAGCCCTTACCGCCGGATTCTTTCATGGCGGCTTCTGTGCGTTTCAGCAATTTCGGCAATCTGGCAACCTTGATATTTGAAGAGCAACTTGCCGAAAATGCCAAACCGATTATCGTGGATTCATTGTCAAAACATGGCTTTACTTTTGTCGACGCCCGCGAGCTGATGAACGAAGCTTATGATGGAATCATGTCGTCCGACCCCTGCATCCCCACTTGGTGGGTCAGGTATTTCGACTGGATTTAATCGGGATATAGTCGAAGAAATGAGATTCTGCTACGGCGTTGGCTCGCCTTGTATAGCACCCGCTCGGATAAAGCGTTCATGCCACCCACGGCAAGCGGGGATAGCGTTTCTGAAAATTGCCGGGCATCGCTGCCCGGCCAGCCGCCGAAACAACAGGCGGGCTGCCCGACCGCAGTCGCGCGCACGCCTGAAAAACCGTCTGCCTTTCAGACGGCCTGTTTATTCCTTTTTCGCCGCCGCAGCCTTGCGCACTTCGGTAATGGTTTTACCGCCGAGGCCGTAATTGTCCATCTCGATTTCCTCAATCACCACCACCGTGGTGGCCGGGTTTTTGTTCAATACCCGCGCCAGCAATTCGGTTACGCCCGCAATCAGCTCGGCTTTTTGCTCGGGCGTCGGCGCTTCGTTGCCGCCGGTGACTTTCATGTTGACATAAGGCATGATTTTCTCCTCTCAAAAAATTATTCAGAACCGCCGAATTTCGGCAAACACAACACCGTCGCCAGCCACAAAGCAGCGGCGGCAAACACCAGCGAGCCCGCAAACGAGCCGCTGTAATCGAAAATCGCATTGGCAATCAGCGGCCCGACAATCTGGCCGACACCGTACACCGCCGTCATCACCGCCAGCATATTGAAGCCCACCCGCGCATTCAAGAGCCGCGCGGCGGGCATCGCAATCGTGACCGTGCCCATAAACGTGCCGCCGACCAGCACCGCGCTGACCAGATATGCGCCGGTGGTTTGGCTCAAGGCGGGCAGCAACACGCCGAAGCCTTGCACCAGCAAGTTTAACAGCAAACTTTTGCGCGTACCCAAACGGCGGTTGAGATAATGCCACAAGAAACACGACGGCGCCGCGCCGAGGCCGAACACCGCCCAAATATGCAGCGGCGCCGCACCGCCGAGCGCGCCGCCAATCAACACCGGCAGATAAGTCGCCGTGATGATGTAGCCCAAACCCGCCAAACCATAGACCGCAATCAGCTGCCACGGATGATTCAGCGCCGACTTGCCGCCGCCCGCCGTTGGCACCGCCGCAGGCGCAGGCGGCTGCCGTTTCGACTGCTGCAACACCCGGCATGAAAACGCCGTCATCAACGCCGCCACCGCGGCCAGACCGAGCCAAACCGTTTGGCTCGTCAACCCTGCCGCCGCGCCCGCCGCAATCAATTCCGCCGACAGGAAAATCCCGATGCCCACCCCCGCATACAGCGCAGGCGCGGCATGACTTTGCCCCATGTGCTGCAACAGCCACAACGAGCCCGCCACCATTGCCGCCGCGCTCAATCCGCCCGCCAACGCACGCACCGCGATCACCAGCCACAGCGCATCGGCAAAACCGAGCAAAGCCAAACACAACACCGTGCCTACCAACGCCGCGATGCCGACCGCCGCCGCCTCTTTCGCCTGCAATTTCGCCAAGGCCAACGCGCCGACAAGATAACCCGCATAATTGGCCGAAGCCGCCCACGAGCCGCCCGCGATGCTGAGGATGTGTTCGTCCACCATCAAGGGATAGAGCCCGGTAAACGCAAAACGCCCGAAGCCCATGCCCACAATCAGAATCATCGCCGCCGCCATGCCGACCACGCGGTTGTCGAGCGTTTTTGCCAACAGGCTTCCTCCTTTTGGTGGTTGTGTTTCAGACGGCCTCAGGCAGATATTGACTGCCCGACAGCGGGATTACACTATACTACATTTCGGCAACTATTAAATGCCGATTTGCAGCAAAGGCCGTCTGAAACAACTTTTCAGACGGCCTGAGACCTTTGCAAAATCCCCCTAACCGTCGCACCCGCGCAGGCGGGTGCCCAGTGCAAAGCGTAGCTTTGCTTGCCTGCTCATCTTGATGATTTAAAAAATAATATCAATCAATAGGTTGAAAATTTCCAAAGCGGACAGGCTTAAGCTGAAGCGATGCTTCAGACTGGGCACCCGCCTGCGCGGGTGCGACGGTTATTTTTTTGCAAAGGCCTCGGCCTTTATCCTGAACCACACAACCGAAACACAACGGCTCACACCTTCACCCGCACCCCACTCTCTGCGCTTTGATACACTTTTTCCAGCAAACCCAACACATCCGCCGCCTGTTCCGCCGTGACCGCCAATGCCGCGCCCTCAATCAGCGCCTCGTATAAATTGCGGTAAAACGCGCCGTAATCGCCCGCCACGCTCTCGATGCGGCTGCGCACGACCAAGCCGTTGATGTCGGTATTCAACACGCCCCATTCGCTTTCCGGCTCGCGGTTCCAACCCGGCTTCACCGCCGCGCCGCCGACCAAAAGCGGCTCTTGATTGTCGGCCTCATGCTTCACATAAGAGCCGCGCTTGCCGTGCAGGCTGAAAAACGGCCCGGCCTCGCGCATGTATTTGCCTGCGGTAAGGCAGACTTTTTTGCCGTCGGCGTAATAAAGTTGGATTTGAAAATAATCATCGCTCAATGCGCCTTCGTGCTGGTGGCGCACATCGGCATACAGTTCAGACGGCATGCCGAACAAATCCACCGCCATATCCACCAGATGCACGCCGAGGTCATACACCAGCCCCACGCCCGCGCCGCCCGTTTCCTTCCACTGCTTTTTGTTCAAACCCGCCGCATAACGCTCGAAACGGATGTCGCAATCGACAATTTCGCCCAGCATATCCGCTGCCAGCAGCTTTTTCGCCGTAAGCGGGGCGCTGTCCCAGCGGCGGTTTTGATACACGGCAAGCCGCACTTTCTGCGCTGCGGCCAGTGCCGCCAGCTCGCGCGCTTCGGCGGCGCTGGTGCAGAGTGGTTTTTCCACCACAACATGTTTGCCCGCCTGCAAAGCTTGTTTGGCCAGCTCGAAATGGGTTTGGTTCGGCGTGGTGATAACAATTAAATCGACATCGTCGGCCAGCAAATCTTCAAAACGGCGTACCGTTTGCGCTTGCGGCAACACCGCCGCCGCCTTGCTGCCGCTGCGCTCAAACACCCGCGTCACCGCAAAGCGCCCGTCGGCCTGCCAAAACGGCAGATGAAACACCTGCGCCGACAGGCCGAAGCCCGCCAGCCCTACTCTGATTGTCTGCGTCATCGTGATGCTCCGAAAGTATTGTGTCTATAGCCTACTCCGATTTGTATCCGCCCGAAAGAGGCTGAAAACAGTTATAATGATGCGGATTTGACAACAGGCCGTCTGAAGCCTTTTCAGACGGCCTCTGCAACCAGCAAGGACATCCCATGAAAAAACCGCAACGGGGCTATGCCCGCGTCGACCGCGTCAAAGAGCAAATCATGCGCGAGCTGGCCGAACTCGTGCGCACCGGCCTGAAAGACCCGCGCGCAGGCTTCATCACCATCAATGATGTGGAAGTGACCCGCGACTACAGCCACGCCACCGTTTACTACACCGTGCTCGACGACAAAAGCCGCGAAGTCACCGCCGAAGCGCTCGAACACGCCAAAGGCTTTCTGCGCAGCGAATTGAGCAAACGCATCACCGTATTCCGCACCCCCGAGTTGCATTTCGAATACGACGAATCGGTAGAGCGCGGCATGAGCATTTCCAGCCTGATCGATTCGGTTGCCCAAGAAAAACCGGTTGAGGATTAACAGCAGCGCAAACCGATGCCGTCTGAAAACATCCCGATTGTTTTCAGACGGCATTTGCGGCCTTGAAAGGAAGTTTCCATGAAAATCAAACGCCAAGCCTCAAGCAATGCCAAATCCAGCCGCCTGACCGAAGTCTGGTTTCGTCGCGGCTTGTGGCTGATTTCGTTGATTTTCGCCTCGTTTCTGATCGGTTTGGGCGGCAAAATCATCGGCGATTTGCCGCAGGCCGACAATTACAAGCCGCTGGAACATTATCTCGAAAGCCCGCAACACACCGAGCTCGTCAGCGAGCAAACCGCCTTGCAGCAAGCCGACGCCGCCCTTGGCAATGAACTGGAACAAGCCCGCCTCGCCCTGCAACGCGCCCGCAGCCAAATCAATGCCGAGCAGGAAAGCCTCGACAATTGGCTGCGCACCCGCCGCGCCACCGGCCAAGCCGACAACAACGCCGAAGTGTTGCGCCGCACCCAAGCGGTTGACGCGCTCAAGCAGGAAGAAAACCGCCTCGGCGCGGCATATCAGGCCATCCAGCAGCGGCAGCTTGACAACAATCAGGCGCAAAGCCGCAACCAAGGCCGTCTGAATACGCTCACCCAGGCCGCAGAAAGCGCCAAAGCCGCCGACGACCGCCGCATCGAATTGCGGATTTTCCTCTACCGCCTCGCGCTGACGCTGCCGCTTCTGCTTGTCGGCGGCTATCTGTTTGCCAAGCAGCGCAAAAGCCGCTGGTGGCCGTTTGTATGGGGTTTTATCTTTTTCGCGCTGTTTGCCTTTTTCGTCGAGCTCGTGCCTTATCTGCCGAGCTACGGCGGTTATGTGCGCTACATCACCGGCATCGTTTTGGTTTTGGTCATCGGCCGCTACGCCATCGGTGCCATGAATGCCTATCTGGCGCGCAAACAGGCCGAAGAAGCGCTGCCCGCGCCCGAACGCCGCCAGCAGATGGATTACGATGCCGCCTTGCAACGCGTGGCCAAAAGCATCTGCCCCGGCTGCGAGCGCCCGCTGGATTACCAAACGCCCGAGATGGATTACTGTCCGCATTGCCGCCTGCAATTGTTTAAAACCTGCCAAGGCTGCCAAAGCCGCAAAAGCGCGTTCAACCGCTATTGCTACCGCTGCGGCACGGCGGATGAAACCGGCGAAAGCAGTTCGGCCGATGTTCAGACGGCATCTGCCCGCCAAAGCGATTGATGCCGTCTGAACACCAGTGAAATCCGCCGACCATGTCTGATTTGGCTTTCTACCACAACCGCCTGCGCCTGCTGCTGCCCTGCCTCGGCGCGTGGCTGTTTGTCGCGCTCGGCGCATGGTTCATGCTGTCGCCCGAAACCTTCGCCAAGCCCGACCGTTCGGCCACGCAGGTGTTTTGGACGGGCGCTTTCATCGCGCTGTTTTTCTTCGCCTGCGCAGCGGTGTTCGGCAGATACCTGTTCAGCCGCCGCCCCGCCTTAATCATCGCGGAAAACGGTTTTTACGACCACAGCAGCCTCTTTGCCGCCGGATTTTTGGTCGAATGGCACGAAGTGAAGGGCATTGCAACCACCACGGTCAAAACCGGCCGCCACCACACGCAAACCATGCTCTCGGTGGCCTTGGCCGACGAAAGCGCATTTTCAAGCAAACTGCCCGCCTGGAAGCGCGCCCTGCTGCGGCTGAATCGAAAATGGGGTTATGCGCCCGTCAACATCGTTGTGCGCGGCGCAGACACCGAAGAATTGGCCGCCTGCATGAGGCGTTACCGCAGGCACTATAGTCGGAGAAATGAGATTCTGATACAAGACGGCGAGCCGCAGACAGTACAGAGATAGTACGACAAGGCGAGACAACGCCGTAGCAGAAACTCATTTCTTCGACTATACCTGCAACGAAAGGCAGTCGATTAACACAGGGCAAGCCAAGGCGGCGAATCGCCAACAACAGATTCAGCACGACAAAACAACACAAGAATATTTTTATTTTAATCGGCTATAAAAAATCGATTAACACAACAAAGGCCGTCTGAAACGGCTTTATTCATCCACCACACACACCAAAAGGCATTTTATGGCAAAACCCCCTCTCCAACTCCCTTTCTGGTCCATCCTGCTGCCGCTTGCGGCATGGATAGCCTATTTTTTCGGCATCGGCAATACCGCCATGCAGATCATCGGCGGCATCTTATTGATCGGCAGCGTGTTATCCGCCGTGCACCACGCCGAAGTGGTGGCGCATAAAGTCGGCGAACCCTTCGGCACGATTATCCTCGCGCTGGCGATTACCGTTTTGGAAGTCGGCCTGATTGTCTCGCTGATGGTCGCCTCCGACGGCAATGCGCCCACACTGGCACGCGACACCGTATTTGCCGCCATCATGCTGATTCTCAACGGTTTGCTCGGCGCCAGCCTCTTGATCGGCGGCCTGAAACACCACGAGCAGTTTTTCGGCCAAAAATCCGTCAGCACCGCCTTGGTGACGCTGATTTCGATTTTAACGCTGACGCTGGTGTTGCCAAACTTCACCACCTCGACCAACGGCGGCACCTACAGCACCGCCCAGCTGATTTTCGTCGCCATCGCTTCGCTGGTTTTGTATTTCTCGTTTATCGCCATGCAGACCGTGCGCCACCGCGATTACTTTTTGGCCGACGACGATGATGAAAGCCACCACGTCGAGCCGCCGTCGGCCAAAATCGCCGCCGCCTCGCTGCTGCTTCTGCTGGTCTGCCTCGGCATTGTGATTCTGCTCGCCAAAGCGCTCTCGCCCGCCATCGAAGGCATGGTGGCCGCCGTCGGCGCGCCGCCCTCTTTGGTCGGCGTAATCATCGCCGCCGTGGTGTTGATGCCCGAAGGCCTCGCCGCGCTTACCGCCGCCCACCGCAACCGCCTGCAAACCAGCGTCAACCTCGCCTTGGGTTCGGCGCTCGCCAGCATCGGCCTCACCATCCCGGCTGTGGCCGTGGTTTGCCTGATGTATGATATCGACGTCATCCTCGGCCTCGACATGAAATCGATGCTGCTCTTGGCCTTGAGCACTTTTATCGTGATGCTCTCGCTCAATCAGGGGCGCAGCAATATGCTCTACGGCATCGTCTTGCTGGTGAACTTGGCTGCTTATATTTTCACGATTATCGTGCCGTAAACCTAGGGCTTCCTGACAGCGCAGCGGTGTCGATTTACGGGTGCTTTTTGCCCCTGAAAACGCATCTGCTGCGTTAAAAAGCCTCGCAAGATGCCCAATCTTGCTGCGTTTTGGCTGGTTTTACTAGCGCAGCGTGTAAAACCGCCCTCTTTGAGTAGGCTTGCATCTGCATTTTCAGGAACAAAAATCCCCTCATAAACAACACCGCTGCGCTGTCAGGAAACCCTAGGCCGTCTGAAAGCCCAAAACAGGTTTTCAGACGGCCTCTTGAAAGCAAACCGATGACCAAACTCCAAAAGCGCCCCGTCAACGGCGTATTGCTGCTCGACAAACCGCAAGGGCTTTCCAGCAACACCGCGCTGCAAAAAGCCCGCCGCCTCTACCGCGCCGAAAAAGCCGGCCACACCGGCGTGCTTGACCCCTTGGCAACGGGCCTGCTGCCCGTCTGCTTCGGCGAAGCCACAAAGTTCGCCCAATACCTGCTCGATGCCGACAAAGCCTACACCGCCACCCTCAAGCTCGGCGAAGCCAGCAGCACGGGCGATGCCGAAGGCGACATCATCGACAGCGCCCGCAGCGACATTTCCCCCGCAGAATTTCAGACGGCCTGCGCAGCCTTAACCGGCAACATCCGCCAAGTGCCGCCGATGTTTTCCGCGCTCAAACACGAAGGCAAACCACTCTACGAATATGCCCGCAAAGGCATCGTTATTGAGCGCAAAGCCCGCGACATCACCATTTATTCGATTGATGTTCGAGCATTCGACGCGCCGCAAGCCGTAATCGACGTGCGTTGCAGCAAAGGCACCTACATCCGCACCCTCAGCGAAGACATCGCCAAACACATCGGCACCTTCGCCCACCTCACCGCCCTGCGCCGCACCGAAACCGCCGGTTTCACCATCGCCCAAACCCACACTCTCGAAGCGCTCGAAGTCTTGGGCGAAACCGAACGCGACGCGCTGTTGCTGCCCTGCGACGTATTGGTGCAACACCTGCCGAAAATCACGCTGGCCGACGAAGCGGTAAAAATGCTCAAATTCGGCCAACAGCCCGCTTTTAGCGACAACAGCCTGCCCGCCGATGCCCCGATCCGCGTGTACAGCGAGCAAGGCGAATTTATCGGCCTCGTGGATTATCGGGCAGAAAAAGGCCGTCTGAAAGTGGCGCGGCTGATGAATACCGCCGCATAGACCACTACCCCATCATGCTGCCCTTAAAAATCAAAAACCGCCCGAACAGCCCGTTCAGACGGCTTGAGGCTTTTATAAAATACTTTTTTCTTGGAAATATCCATTGTATCCGTCATTCCGGCGCAGGCCGGAATCATAGCTCGCCACAAAAACCCATTTAAAATCAAATAACTAAATCTTTGAGAAATGGATTCCGGCCTGCGCCGGAATGACGAAACGGATGCTTTTGCGATGCAGCAAAAGGTAT
Source organism: Neisseria sp. (assembly GCA_030538415.1). Classification (GTDB taxonomy): domain Bacteria; phylum Pseudomonadota; class Gammaproteobacteria; order Burkholderiales; family Neisseriaceae; genus Neisseria. Next base: position 26,484 of record JAUNTY010000029.1, read on the forward strand.
TTTGCAAAGGTCTCTGCTTTTTACTTATCAATCCTCCAAATCTGAAACCTTTGCAAAATGAACCGTCGCACCCGCACAGGCGGGTGCCTGGTGCAAAGTGCAGCTTTGCTTGCCTGTCTATTGCCAAAATTAAAAAATTTAAAATAAATCAAATAGTTATTAATTTGCAAAACTGTTGAATTTAAGCTGAAACTGTATTTCACTCATCAAAATGGGATTTCGTGGGCAGAGCCCACGCTACAAATTATTCAAGGCCGCCTGAAACCGTTTTCGCTTCAGCCCCGTAGCGTGGGCTCCGCCCACGAAACCCTGCGCGACCCGCTGTTTTAGATGAACAAGATAAACAATAATCAATGCCCGAACCTCAAAAATCCTTTTCAGACGGCCTTTACCACACCGCGCCGAAATTTCCGCCGCCAAACGTGCAAACCATGAAAATCTGTGGCATAATCCGCCTTTCGTTTGATTTGTTCAAACGGATACAGGAGTTTGCACAGGTTTCGGCTTGGCAAACTTGTCCGAGCCGCAAGGCTCAGTTTATTTTCGGAGTTTTCAAAATGGCATTGACCGTAGAACAAAAAGCCCAAATCGTAAAAGATTTCCAACGCAAAGAAGGCGACACCGGCTCTTCTGAAGTGCAAATCGCGCTGTTGACTTTCCGCATCAACGACCTGACCCCCCACTTCAAAGCCAACGCCAAAGACCACCACAGCCGTCGCGGCCTGTTGAAAATGGTGAGCGCGCGCCGCCGCCTGTTGGCCTACCTGCGCCGCACCCAACCGGATACTTACCGCAATGTGATTACCCGTCTGGGCTTGCGTAAATAAGCTGTTCCGCAGCAAAAGCCGCTTCCACAAAGGAGCGGCTTTTTCATATCTGGCATACCTGATTTGCGCTACAATCAAACACCGCCAACCCATGCCGGAGCCCCATGTATGAAACTCTACCTCAGCCCCACCTCCCCCTATGGCCGCCTCTGCCTCACCCGCGCCTGGCTGCTCGGCCTCAACGATTTGCAGCTTGTGTTTACCGACCCCTGGCAAAACCCTGCCGAATTGGAAGCGCAAAACCCGTTCAGCCAGATTCCGGTATTGATCACCGACAGCGGCGAAGTGATTGCCAACAGCCTCCTGATTTGCCAATATCTCGCCCCGCAAACGCCTTCTGCCGCCGAATTGAACGTTATCGCTTATGCCATGGCGCTGCTCGACAATACGGTCAACGCTTTCAAGCTGGAGAAAAAAGCCGGCGAAAGCCGCGACCATTTTCTGGTCAAGCGCAATCTCGAAGCCGTCGCCCGCGCGCTGCCGCTGGCGCCCGCTTTTCATGCCGCCAGCCGCGAGTGGCCGCAAGTGATGCTCGGTGTGTGCCTGCTCACGCTGAAACTGCGCTACCCCGAAATTTTCAGCGCGCATGCCCGCGCCGACACCCAACAGGCTGTTGCTGCTTTCGGGCAACTGCCTTTTATCCAACACACCAATCCCCCGGCGTTGGAGGCAGACAAGCCCGCCAGCATCGGCAATATCATCCGCTAAACACACAAAGGAAATACCATGGCTTCGATTTACGATTTCACCATGCAAGACGCGCAAGGCAACAATATCAACCTCGCCGATTACCAAGGCAAAGTACTGCTGATTGTCAACACCGCCACCCGCTGCGGCCTCACGCCGCAATACGAAGAATTGCAAAGCCTGTATGCACAATATGCGCCGCAAGGCTTGGAAATTCTCGATTTCCCCTGCAACCAGTTTCGCGAACAAGCGCCGGAATCCAGCGGCGAAATCGCGCAAGTGTGCCAGATGAAATTCGGCACCCAATTCAAGATTTTCGGCAAAATCGACGTCAACGGCCCGAATACCGCGCCGCTGTATGCGTATCTGAAAGCGCAAAAGCCGGAAGACAAAGGCGGCCAGAAATTCAAGGAATTTTTGCTCAAGCTCGCTTCTTTGGGCGAAAAGCGCGAAGGCAACGACATCAAATGGAATTTCACCAAATTCCTGGTCAACCGCGACGGCGAAGTGGTCGAGCGTTTCGCACCGAGCGTGTCGCCGTCTGAAATCGCCGACGATATCCAGGCATTGCTGTAAAATTGATGTAATCAAACAGGCCGTCTGAAACAACTTGTTTCAGACGGCCTGTTTGATTCTATATTAGCATTTATGTAACAGAGTTACTCAATCTGGCTTCAGACGGCCTATTCTTCAATACTTCAATATTATTCATTATAAAATAAAACACTTATTCAAACGGCCCGTCTACATAAATCGTCCGCCGCCACCACCCTTAAAATCCGCCCACTAGCAAGCCATTCAATCTCAAATCATTGCGCGTAAATAACCGAAATTAAATTACGCTTCATGACCTACATCAAAATACCCAGTAGCAATACTACTTACACTATCCCTACAAAATTCCTATTCCCATTTTTCATTACTTTTTGGAGATTAATCTCATGAATGCATCTGTCGACACCACCGTCAGCCCTGCGCAAGCCGAAGTGAATACTTTGGTGGCCAACGGCCTCGCCGCGCTCGACGCTTTCCGCCGGCTCAACCAGGAGCAAATCGACTACATCGTTGCCAAAGCCTCGATTGCCGCGCTCGACCAACACGGCGTATTGGCCATGCACGCAGTCGAAGAAACCGGCCGCGGCGTGTTTGAAGACAAAGCCACCAAAAACCTGTTTGCCTGCGAAAACGTGGTGCGCCGCCTGCGCGACCTCAAAACCGTCGGCATCATCAGCGAAGACGACGTGACCGGCATCACCGAAATCGCCGACCCCGTGGGCGTGGTGTGCGGCATCGTGCCCACCACCAACCCCACTTCCACCACCATTTTCAAAGCGCTGATTTCGCTGAAAACCCGCAACCCGATTATTTTCTCGTTCCACCCTTCCGCCCAGCAATGCTCGGCACACGCCGCCCAAATCGTGCGCGATGCCGCCATTGCCGCCGGTGCACCGGAAAACTGCATCCAATGGATTGAAAAGCCCTCGATGGAAGGCACTTCCTCGCTGATGAAACACCCCGGCGTGGCCACCATTCTCGCCACCGGCGGCAACGCCATGGTCGAAGCCGCCTATTCCTGCGGCAAACCCGCACTCGGCGTGGGCGCGGGCAACGTGCCCGCCTATGTGGAAAAATCCGCCAACATCCAACAGGCCGCGCACGACATCGTGATGTCGAAAGCATTCGACAACGGTATGATTTGCGCCAGTGAGCAGGCGGTGATTGCCGACAAGGAAATCTACGCCGAGCTCGTGGCCGAATTCAAATCCTACGGCGTTTATTTCGTGAATAAAAAAGAAAAAGCGCTGCTGGAAGAATTCATCTTCGGCGTGAAAGCAGGCGCCAAAAACTGCGGCGGTGCCAAGCTCAATGCCGCCGTGGTGGGCAAACCCGCCGCCTGGATTGCCGAGCAGGCCGGTTTCAAAGTGCCCGAAAAAACCAATATTCTGATTGCCGAATGCGCCGAAGTCGGCCCCGCCGAGCCGCTCACCCGCGAAAAACTCTCGCCGGTATTGGCCATGCTCAAAGCCGACAACACCGAACACGGCCTGACTCTGGCCGAGCAAATGGTGGAATTCGACGGCCTCGGCCACTCCGCCGCCATCCACACCGCCGACGAAGCGCTTACCAAAACCTTCGGCGAGCGCGTGAAAGCCATCCGCGTGATTTGCAATTCGCCCTCCACTTTCGGCGGCATCGGCGACGTCTACAACGCCTTTTTGCCCTCGCTCACCCTCGGCTGCGGCTCCTACGGCAAAAACTCCGTCGGCAACAACGTGAGCGCCGTCAATCTATTGAACATCAAAAAAGTAGGCCGCAGGAGAAACAACATGCAATGGTTTAAAGTGCCCGCCAAAATCTATTTCGAACGCGATTCCATCCAATATCTGCAAGACATGAAAGATTGCGACAAAGTGATGATCGTCACCGACCGCTCGATGGTGGATTTGGGCTTCGTCGACAAAATCACCCACCAGCTCAACCTACGCAAAAACAAGGTTACCGTGCAGCTCTTTACCGATGTCGAGCCCGATCCGAGCGTGCAAACCGTGTATAAAGGCACCGACCTGATGCGCAGCTTCCAGCCCGACACCATCATCGCATTGGGCGGCGGCTCGGCCATGGACGCCGCCAAAGCCATGTGGCTTTTCTACGAGCAGCCGCAGGTGGATTTCGAAGACCTGGTGCAAAAATTCATGGACATCCGCAAACGTGCCTTCCGCTTCCCCGAGCTCGGCCGCAAAGCCAAATTCATCGGCATCCCCACCACATCCGGCACCGGCTCCGAGGTAACGCCGTTTACCGTGATTAGCGACGGCGACAAAAAATACCCGATTGCCGATTACTCGCTCACGCCCACCATCGCCATCGTCGACCCCGCGTTTACCATGACCGTGCCCGCCAGCGTGACCGCCGACACCGGCCTCGACGTGCTTACCCACGCCGTCGAAGCCTACGTGTCCGTACTCGCCAACGACTTCACCGACGGCCTCGCCCTGCAAGCCATCAAGCTTGTGTTTGAGTTTCTCGAACGCTCCTACACCCACGGCGGCGCCGACCCCGAAGCGCGCGAACGCATGCACAACGCCTCCACCATCGCCGGTATGGCCTTTGCCAACGCCTTTTTGGGCATGAACCACTCGCTCTCACACAAAGTGGGCGGCAAATTCCACACCCCGCACGGCCGCACCAACGCGATTTTCCTGCCGCACGTCATCCGCTACAACGGCACCCGCCCGCAGAAAACCGCCACCTGGCCGAAATACAACTTCTACAAAGCCGACGTGAAATTCCAGGAAATCGCCCGCATGCTCGGCCTGCCCTGCAACACCCCGGCCGAAGGCGTGGAATCCTTCGCCAAAGCCTGCGACGAGCTCGCGCGCAAAGTGGGCATCAAAATGTCGTTCAAAGAGCAAGGCATCGACGAGCAAGCCTTTATGGCCGCCCGCCGCGAGCTGGCGCTCTTGGCTTATGAAGACCAATGCTCCCCCGCCAACCCGCGCCTGCCGATGGTGGCCGACATGGAAGAAATCCTCACCAAGGCTTATTATGGCGAATAAGGATTGGTATAGTCGGAGATGTAGATTCTGATACAAGGCGGCGAGCCAACGCCGTAGCAGAAACTCATTTCTTCGACTATATTGAAGAAAGGCCGTCTGAAAAGATTGTTTCAGACGGCCTTTTTATCACTTGGATTCAAAACAGTTAATAGCAATCTTGTTTTCCAATAGCGTATACGCTATCATCAATAGCATGAAAATTTTATTATATATCAATATTTTAATCGGCAACTGCTTGGGTTCTGGTGTCAATTCCAAAAAATTAAGATAGCAAGACGGCGAGCCGCAGAAAGTACAGCTAGTACGGCAAGGCAAGTCAACGCTGCTAGATTATTTTTTTGGATTGGTATTAGCCGCCAACCGCATACTTGCCGCCTGTTTGCAAGGGCGGTTGACACCGCTGATGGGTGCAGCACTATTGGCCGAGTATGAAGACGTTGTCGGGCGGGATGAAGTGTTTGCTTCCGGCCACTTGAACCGCTCAGGGCGCAATGAAGTATTGGATGCCCTGTTCAGCGTATGCGAATGGACGCGGATTTACTACCTATGGCGGCCAAACCTGTCCGACGAGGGCGACAATCATATTTTGGAGCTGGCGGTAGCGGGGCAGGCCGATTTTGTGGTAACGCGGAATATCAAAGATTTCAACCGCGCCCAATTACTGTTTCCTTCTGTGCAAATTTGCCTGCCGGAAACTTTACTGGAGGAATTGAAATGAGCTCGATGACTTTGCGGCTTTCCGATGAAAAACACAAGCGCCTGAAAGCGCTGGCTGTGGCTCGCGGCGTCAGCGTCAATAAATTGCTGGATGAAGCGGCCACGGTGATGCTGGCTGAATTTGATGCGGAAACCCGCTTTACCGCCCGTGCCGCGCGCGGTGATATTAAGCGCGGTCTGGATTTGCTGGACAAGGCCTTGCAGCGTTAAGGCTGCCCTACTCGCCTGCTTCTGCGTTGCTTTGCCAACCATACGCAGTAGTGAAGAAGCTGTTCCGCAATCATGGGCAAAGGCCGTCTGAACGCTTTCAGACGGCCTTGTATCTTGTATAAATCCACTCAAATAAACCGATTCTTTGCTATAATCCGCTTTCAGACGGCCTGATGATTTGAAGGCCGTCTGAAAGCATATTTTCCCCGCCGCATCTGTCTGAAACCCTAACCATGCGCATGGTTTCGTGTGCATCATTAGTGTTTTAGCGGTGCGGCATCAACCGAAAGGAACAAAATGTTCAACAAGCATGTGAAAACCTTCCAATACGGCGACCAAACCGTTACCCTCGAAACCGGCGAAATCGCGCGTCAGGCCTCTGCCGCCGTGAAAGTATCGATGGGCGACACCGTGGTGTTGGTGGCCGTAACCGCCGCTAAAGACGTGAAAGCCGGCCAGGATTTCTTCCCGCTCACCGTCGATTACCTCGAGCGCACTTACGCTGCCGGTAAAATTCCCGGCGGTTTCTTCAAGCGCGAAGGCAAGCAGAGCGAAAAAGAAATCCTCACCAGCCGCCTGATCGACCGCCCGATTCGTCCGCTCTTCCCCGAAGGCTTCTACCACGACATCCAAATCGTGGCGATGGTGGTATCGGTTGATCCTGAAATCGATTCCGACATCCCCGCCATGCTCGGCGCATCTGCCGCTCTGGTGTTGAGCGGTGTGCCGTTTGCCGGCCCGATCGGTGCGGCGCGCGTCGGTTATGTGAACGAACAATATGTGTTGAACCCGACCAAAGCGCAATTGGCCGAATCCAAGCTGGATTTGGTGGTAGCGGGTACGCAAAAAGCCGTGTTGATGGTGGAATCGGAAGCGCAACAACTGCCGGAAAGCGTGATGCTGGGCGCGGTGGTGTTCGGTCACGACCAAATGCAGGCGGCGATTACCGCCATCAACGAATTGGCCGATGAAGTGAATCCGGAAGTGTGGGATTGGAAAGCGCCGGAAACCGATGCCGCGCTGGTTGCCCAAATCCGCGACATCGCAGGCGCGGCGATTGCCGAAGCCTTCAAAATCCGCCAAAAACAAGCCCGCAGCGGCAAGCTCGACGAAGCCTGGGCAGCGGTAAAAGCAGCCTTGATTACCGAGGAAACCGACACCCTCGCCGCCAACCAAATCAAAGGCATTTTCAAACAGCTTGAAGCCGATGTGGTGCGCAGCCAGATTCTCGACGGCCAACCACGCATCGACGGCCGCGACACCCGCACCGTGCGCCCGATTGACATCCAAACCGGCGTATTGCCGCGCACCCACGGCTCGGCCCTGTTTACCCGCGGCGAAACCCAAGCCTTGGCCGTCGCCACTTTGGGCACTTCGCGCGACGAGCAAATCATCGACGCCTTGAGCGGCGAATACACCGACCGCTTCATGCTGCACTACAACTTCCCGCCCTACTCGACCGGCGAAGTCGGCCGCATGGGCGCGCCGAAACGCCGCGAAATCGGCCACGGCCGCTTGGCCAAACGCGCGCTGATCGCCGTGTTGCCCGAACCGGAAGACTTCAGCTACACCATGCGCGTGGTGTCTGAAATCACCGAATCCAACGGCTCTTCTTCGATGGCTTCCGTTTGCGGCGGCTGCTTGAGCCTCTTGTCTGCCGGTGTGCCGCTGAAAGCCCACGTGGCCGGTATCGCTATGGGCTTGATTCTGGAAGGCAACAAATTCGCCGTGCTGACCGACATCTTGGGCGACGAAGACCACCTCGGCGACATGGACTTCAAAGTGGCCGGTACTTCAGACGGCGTGACCGCGCTGCAAATGGACATCAAAATCCAGGGCATCACCAAAGAAATCATGCAAATCGCTTTGGAACAAGCCAAAGAAGCGCGTTTCCACATCCTCGGCCAAATGAAAGAAGCCGTAGAAGGCCCGCAAGAGCTGTCTGCCCACGCGCCGCGCCTCTACACCATGAAAATCAACCAGGATAAAATCCGCGACGTCATCGGCAAAGGCGGCGAAACCATCCGCGCGCTGACCGCCGAAACCGGCACCGAAATCAACATCGCCGAAGACGGCACCATCACCATCGCCGCCACCAGCGAAGAAGCGGGCAATGCCGCCAAAAAACGCATCGAGCAAATCACCGCCGAAGTGGAAGTGGGCAAAGTGTATGAAGGCACGGTATTGAAAATCCTCGACAACAACGTCGGCGCGATTGTTTCCGTGATGCCCGGCAAAGACGGCCTGGTACACATCAGCCAAATCGCCCACGAGCGCGTGAACAACGTCGGCGATTACCTGAAAGTCGGCCAAACCGTCAACGTGAAAGCGCTGGAAGTCGACGACCGCGGCCGCGTACGCCTTTCCATCAAAGCCTTGCTGGAAGCGCCTGCCCGCGAACCGCGCAAAGAGCAGCCTGCTGATTAATCTTGCTTAATCTGCTGTTTGAAACAAGGCCGTCTGAAAAGATTTTTTCAGACGGCCTTGTTTATTGGCTGTCGAATATAGTGGAATCACTGCAAAACCGATACGGCGTTGCTACACCTTGCCGTAGCAGAAACCAATTTCTTCAACTATAGCTATCGATGCGTAGCGGATGCCGCATGGGCTTTGCCCACGAAAAAATGCAGGCCGGAATAAACCTTCGATATATAGTCGTTTCAATTTAGATTGAGACAAGGCAGCAAGCCGCAGACAGTACAGATAGCACGGCTAGGTGCAGCAACGCTGTATCAAACTAAATTGAAACGACTATAAAACAAAAAACGTGGGCGAAGCCCACGCTACAAGAATTGCCGCTGATTATCGCCAACGTGAGCCCGGGATAAGCATTTTAAGCAATTACCGGGATTTCAGCCATGGCCAAACAACACGGCTTTTCCGTAACATTCCCGCTCAAGCTCGCGCACATCTGCGGTAATCTGCAGGCGCACCCCTGCCTGCAGCAGCGGCGTCAGCGCCGCCACCAGGTTTTCGGCCAATGCCGCCCTCACCGCCATCGTGCGGCCGCTCAACAGCGACAGGGTCAGGTGCACAAACGCATCCGCCTCTCCGTCGCCCACGCAATAATCATGATGGCAAAGCGCCCGGCTCTTGATGTGATCCGGCTCGAATTCGCCGCTGGCAATCAAGACCCGGTTCAGCGCCCTCAAGGCGGCCTTCGGCTCGACATAGAGATTGTCGGTATATTCCATCAGTAAATGCGGCATAAACACCTCCTTATCGGTTTGCCATTCAGTAATCTGAATCAATCATGCCGGTTTCAAACTGCGGCTATGCCCCCGCTACGGTCATCTCGCCTACCCACACCGAGCCGACTTTGTGCGCCGAGCGTTTGAGCGCGTCGTCGGCCACGCCGAGGATGTTGCGGTACATATCCTGCAAACGCCCGGCGATGGTGATTTCCTGCACCGGATAGGCAATCACGCCGTCTTCCACCCAAAAGCCCGCCGCGCCGCGCGAATAATCGCCAGTGAGCATATTCACGCCCTGCCCCATCAATTCGGTAATCAACAGGCCGCTGCCCATTTCACGCAACAAATCGCTTTGAGCGGCATGACTGGCGTTTAAGTGCAGATTGTGCGCACCGCCTGCGTTGGCGGTGGTTTGCATACCGAGTTTGCGGGCGCTGTAGCTGCTGAGGAAATAGCCTGCGACCGTGCCGTTTTCAATCACAAAGCGCGGGCGCGTCGCCACGCCTTCGGCATCGAAATAAGTGCTGCCGAGCGCGCGCGGGATGTGCGGCTCTTCGCGCAGGCTCAACCAATCGGGCAAAAGTTGTTGGCCGAGGCTGTCGGTGAGGAAACTGCTTTGGCGGTAGAGTGCGCCGCCGCTCAAGCCGCCGACCAGGTGGCCGATCAAGCCGCCCGCCACGGTCGCGTCAAACACCACCGGATATTGGCCGGTGGCAATACTTCTGCCGCCCAAACGGGCCACCGTGCGCCGGGCGGCGGTGCGGCCTATGCTTTCGGGCGCGGCCAAATCGTCGCGGCTGCGGGCCAGGTCGTACCAATAATCGCGCTGCATGCCGTTTTCATCGGCAGCCACCACGCTGCAGGAAATACTGTGGCGCGAACCTTGGGCATGATGCAGGAAACCGTGGCTGTTGCCATACACATATTGATAATGGCCGGTATGCACTTCCGCGCCTTCGGAATTTTCAATCCGCTTGTCGAAGCCCAAGGCCGCTGTTTCGCATTGCTGCGCCAATTCCGCCGCCGCTTCGGCGGGCAAGTCCCATTCGTGGTAGCTGTCGAGTTCGCCGAACGCCGTCGCCATCAAATCCGCATCGGCCAAGCCCGCGCAATCGTCTTCGGCGGTGTAGCGGGCAATGTCGAGCGCAGCGCGGACGGTGTCCTGCAAGGCTTGTGCCGAAAAATCAGCGGTGCTGGCGCGGCCTTTACGTTGACCGACATACACGGTGATGTCGAGCGATTTGTCCTGCTGGTATTCGATTTGCTCGATGTCGCCCAAGCGCACGTTGACGCTCTGCCCCAATGATTCGCTCAAATCGGCTTCGGCAGCAGTCGCACCGCCCTGTTTGGCCAGCGCCAGAGCCTGTTCGCACAAGGCGCTTAATTCGTTTGCTTGATGGTTGAACATGGATATTCCGAGAATCAATATCATGCCATTTTAACCGTTTTCAGACGGTCTCGGCAAAAATGTGGCTATCGGCAGGATTGGTGCTGCCTGTGTTACAATTCAGTATTATTTTTCGAGGCAACACCATGAGCGACAACCAAGATCAAGAGTGGATCAGCAAAACCCGCATGAAAAAGCAGATGAACGACTTGCAGGATTTGGGCGTTCAGCTCACCAAACTTTCCGCCGACACGCTGAAAAAAATCGGTCTGCCCGACGACTTGCTCGAAGCGGTGTTGGCGCACAAAAAAATCACCGCCAACGGCGCGCTCAAACGCCAAACCCAATACATCGGCCGATTGATGCGCGACATCGACCCCGCGCCGATTGAAGCCTATCTGGCCAAACTACGCGGCGACAATGCGGCGCACAATGCCTTGATGCAGCGGATCGAGCAAGCCCGCGAACGGCTGATTGCCAGCGACGACGCGCTCACCGCCTTCATCAGCGACTACCCCAACGCCGACGCGGGCAAACTACGCACCCTTGTGCGCAATACCCGCAAAGAGCAGGAATTGAACAAACCACCGAAAAATTTCCGCGCCCTGTTTCAGGAAATCAAACTGGTGATGGCGGGCGACAGCGAAGCCGTCGGCAACAACGATTACGACGCCGACGAAGATTGAGCAGCCACCATCAACAAGGCCGTCTGAACGCGTTCAGACGGCCTTTGCTAGAATTCAGACAGCTCAACGGAGATAATGCTCCGCCAGCCAAACTGCGCCCAAAGTTGCCATGGATGCCAAGCCGAAGCCGACAATCAGGCTCAAAAACAGGGCAGACATGATATCCTCCGCGTTGGCATACCGCTCTCTATAATCGAAGAAATTATAGTCGTTTCAATTTAGATTGAGACAAGGCAGCAAGCCGCAGA
>JAUNTY010000088.1 GCA_030538415.1 Neisseria sp.
CGCCGCAGCTGTCGCTGCGGCGCTTTTTTAGGCCTTTCCTCACCGGGTCAGCGTTCACGCAACGCCTGTTTCATGCGGGTAATCGGTTTGATCAGGTATTCGAAAACGGTTTTCTCGCCGGTCTTCACATCCACCGTCGCCACCATGCCCGGGATAATCGGCATGTCTTTGCCGTTTCTGTCTTTCAGGCTGTTGTCGTCGGTTTGCACCAGAATGCGGTAATACACCTGATTGGGGTCAAGCTTCAGATCATTGGTGCGCGGCTGGCTGTTGTTGCTCATGGTATCGGGGCTGATGAGCGTGACTTTGCCATCCAGGCCGCCGTAAATCGCGTAATCGTAAGCGCTGATTTTCACGACTGCGGGCAGGCCGGGGCTCATGAAGGCCACGTCTTGCGGGCGGATATAGGCTTCCACCAAAAGTTTGTCGTCCAGCGGCACGATAGTGAGGATGTCCTGCCCCACGTTGACCACGCCGCCCACGGTATTGATTTCGATGTTTTTCACAATGCCGCGCATCGGGGCGCGAATCAGCGAACGGTCTACCGGGTCGGCGCGCATGGCCATGTTTTCTTTGGCCTGGGCAAGCTCGGATTCGGCCTGCACCAATTCGTTGTTTGCGTCAGCCATGTAGCGGTTGCGGCGCTCGGTAATCTGCAGAGCCAATTCGCTTGACTGGCGCTGCATGCGCAACAGCTCGACTTCGGAAACCACGCCTTGTGCCACCATCGGCGCGGTAATGTTGATTTCGCGGTCAAGCGTGGCTTTGCTCTCGCTCAGCCCCTGGATGGCATCCACGACGGAACGGCGGCGTGCCATAAAGGCGGCCTGCTCGCGCTGTTTCAGTTCGTTGCTGATGTTTTTGGGGAAATTCAGCTCTGTGCCGTAGGCTTCTGCACGCAGGCGCGCCACCATGGCTTCGAGGTTTTGCACTTTGGCTTCACTTTCGCGCAACACGGCGGAGCTGCGGGTGTCGTCGAGCTTGAGCAGGATTTGGTCTTTTTCAACAATATCGCCTTCTTTGACTTTCATTTCAGTGATGATGCCGGGGTCGAGGCTTTGCACTACCTGCTCGCGGCTGCTGGGAATGACGTTGCCCTGCCCGCGGGTCACTTCTTCAATCGGGCTGTTGTAGGCCCAGATGACAAACACGACCAAAAACACGAAAAAGAGGATAATCACCCACAACTGGCCGCTGTGCTTTTCTTTTTGCAATGCGGCGTTCAAATCGTTGATGAGTGCGAGGTCTTTGGATTTGACGTTGTTTTCACTGCTCATAATGTTTCATACCTTTTGAGGTTTAATCAGAGGCCGTCTGAAAGCGGCCTTCACCGGTTTCAGTTGGCCGCTGCCAGATTGGCGGCTGGCGGGTTGCCGGTATTTTTGTTGTCGTTTTCGTTTTGCATCAGTTTTTGCAATACCAAATCGCGCGGGCCGTCCATGACCACTTTGCCGTTGTCCATCACGATGATGCGGTTGACGATTTGCAACACTTGCGGGCGGTGGGTGACCAAAACCATGGTTTTGTCTTTGCCCCATTGCGACAAGGCGTTCAAGGCGGTGCGCTCGGTGGCCTGATCGAGACCGGTTGTCGGCTCGTCCAGCAATACCACGCGCGGGTTGCGCAGGGTCATGCGTGCCAGGGCAATGATTTGTTTCTGGCCGCCCGACAAGCCGAGGCCGTCTTCGCCCAGAGGCATATCGAGGCCGCGCGGATGGTTGCGGATGATTTTGTCGAGGCCGAAACGTTTGAGCGCCACGAGCAAATCCTGGTCGCTTGAATAACCGTCGACGCGCGCCAAATCCATGTTTTCGCGCAAGGTGCCGAGGAAAAGACGCGGCGACTGGCTCAGCAACACAACCTGGTTGCGCAGGAAATTCGGATCAATCTGGCGCATATCGACGCCGTCGAGGGTGACGTTGCCTTCGGCGGTGTCGTAAAGGCCGCTGGCAAGCTTCAGCATGGTGCTCTTGCCGCTGCCGATACGCCCCAATACGCCCACTTTCTCGCCGGGTTTGATGTTCAGCTTCAGACCGCTGACGGCGGCGTTGGCGTCTTCCTGATACTTGAAGGAAACGTTTTCAAACTGGATACCGCCCTGTACATGGTCAAGCGTGATGTATTTGCGCTCGGGACTGCGTTCGACAGGGCGATCGACAATATTGTTCACGCCTTCCAAAGCCAGTTTGGCCTGCTGGAAGCGGGTCGCCAAACCGGCCACCTGCGCCAGCGGCGACAAGGCGCGGCCGGAAAGAATCACTGCGGCAATCAGCGCACCCATGGTGATACGGTCGGCCGGGTTTTCGGCATGAATCAGATAAGTGCCCAACAACACCAAGCCGACGGTATTGAGCTGCTGCATGCAGACGGCGAAGTTAATCATGAAATTGCTGGTATCGCGCATTTTGATGGATGAGGCCGATGTTTTGGCAGTGTATTCATCCCAACGTTGCTGCGCCCAGCTGGTGGCATTATTGGTTTTCAGGGTTTCGATGCCTTCGATGGCTTCCACGGCCAAGCCTGAACGCTGGGAGGATTCTTTCATCGATTCGTTGATGTGGCGCGACAGCGGGCGCTGCACTAGAAAGCCGACGATGACCACAATCGGAATGATGGTCAGCGGCACCAGCGCCAGCTTGCCGCCTACCATGGCAATCACGGCGATAAACAGCAACAGAAAGGGCAAGTCCACCAAAGTCAGCAGGCTGGCGCTGGTCATGAATTCGCGCACCGATTCGAATTCACGCAGATTGTTGGCATAAGAGCCGGAAGAGGCGGGGCGATCAGCCAGACGCAGCGCCATCACGCGGCGAAACAGCGCCGAGCTGATAATCAGGTCGGCTTTTTTGCCGGCAATGTCGGTCAGGTGGCCGCGAATCAGCTTGGCGGCAAATTCGAACATGATGGCCAACACCACGCCGATGCTCAATACCCACAAGGTTTCGTAGGCCTGATTGGGAATCACGCGGTCATACACGTTCATCACGTAAAGCGAGCTGACCAACGCCAGAAAGTTGACGATGACGGTTGCCAGCACCACCTGGTAATAATAGCCGCGGAAGCGCCAAATCACTTTCCAGAACCATGATTTGGGCAAATCGTATTCAGGCAGGTCGGAGCGGACGTCAGACACCATTTTCGGCTTGATAAACCAGCAGTAGCCCAAATACAGAATCGAAAGCTGCTCGTAATCCAGCACTTGCGCCAAGCCGTCGGCCTGGCGGATATGATACTGGCGCGCCTTGCCCGCGCCTTCGATTTTGGTCACGACGGCGGCTTCTTCGTTATGCAGAATCAGCACAGCCGGCACCGCTAAGGAAGGAATATCGTCGAGGCTGCGTTTGGAGAGGGTGTTTTCAAAACCGTGGCTGCGCAACACCTCGGTCAGCGAATGGAAATTGACATTGAGTTTTTTGTCCCGCACCACTTCCGCCGAAAGCGCGGCTTCGGAAACCGGAGCGCCCAAAAGCCGGGTGGTTAATGCAATGTGTTCGATAATAGATTTCATGATAATGTTTCAACCGTAAATGGATAGCGTTATTTTTTACTGTTTGACACCGGCCCAATTGGCTACCTGCGACTGGGCGACCAAATAATCCAGCGCGGCATCTCGAAAGTCGTTGCGGGCGGTCACATTGTCCTGCTCGATACCGGCCAATTCGTTATAGGCGCCCAAAACGTCGGTCAGGGTGCGGCGGGCAATTTTGAATTGCAGCTCATAGGCTTTCACCACTTCTTTTTGCGCCACAATGTGTTGCGCGGTGATATCCGCCCGCTGTTCGCTCTGCGCCATGTCGATTTCGGCAGTGCGCGATTTTTCCGCCACCTCCCGCAAAATCTGCTCGGACTTAGCATCGGCGGCAATCAGAGCCTGAGCGTTTTTGTCCACATTATGCCGTGCGGCCAAATCCAGCACATTCCACGACATATTGACATACAGTGCCTTGTTGTCTTTGCTGGCATTGCCTTCCAGATTGATGGCGGGCATCCGCTCGGCTTTGGATACATCCAGCTCGGCGTTAACGCTTTCCCGCTCCGCCTGCTGCGCCAGATAGGAAGGATTCAGGCCGTTATCGTTGTTTTTGAAATGCTGCACCAAAGACACCGCCGAATCGCTGCCAAACGGATCCTGCAAATCATCCGCACTCAAAGGCTTGCCGGTGTATTTCGACAGACGGCTCAAGGCCAGCTCCATGGTGCGCTGCAATTGCGCCATGGTTGTCTGCACCTGCAACTGGCGCGCTCTGGCTTCAATCAATTCGGAACGGCGTCCGCCATCGTATTTCACAATCACACCCAAATCTTTGAGCAGATTATTGTGGCGGTTAAAGCTCTGCCGGTTGACCAATAAAGATTCTTTGGCGCGCAAAGCCGTCAGATACAATTTGCCGATTTCGCTACCCAACTGCTCTTGGGTTTCGAAATATTTGTATTTATAGTAGGTTTCTTTTTGTTTGTCGCGCCGTACCGAAGCATTGATACCGCCCCAGGAATAAAGGTTCAGGCTGCCGCGCACACCGAGGCCGTCATCCATGTCGTTGCTGTCGTATTTGTTTCTTTGGGCGATGACCTGGGTACCGGTAAGGGTCAATACGGGATAATGTCGTGCGCGGGTGGCTTTGGTGGTGCTTTTGGCCGCGCCTTCGTTGGCTTTGGCTTCCAACAAGGCGGGATCGGATACCAGCGATGTTTTCAGTATCTGTTTCAAATCCTGCGCCATGAGCGGCTGAGCGCCCAACAGCAAGACAATGGAAGCGGCCGAAATACTTCTGAGCAGACCGCGTGGAGTGAATATGGGCTTTCGCATATTTGTATCGCAAGTAGATATTGTTTATAGCGCGCACCATACCGATCAAATGAAATAAACCGAGAAACAGTCCGCCGCAAACGGCACCTGCCATACAGCAAGGCGAACAATAGAATCAGGTTATTTCTGACCGGCCATCCCGAGTGGTTTTTCGCGCGGTTTCACCGTAATAAATCCAGCTCAATGTTTGAACCGGTTATAAAAATTAACTTAGCATAACATTATCCCGCTATTTTGGCTGCAATTCCAAGATAAAAGGTAGATATCGACGACTCAAAGTATATTATTTATAAAATTACCACTTTATTGATTATATTTTTGACAGCCAAGTTTCAAGCAGAACACTGCAAAATACGACGGCGTAATACATTGAGATGAGCTGATAACGACATGCAGGTATAGCCAAGAAACTTACTGTTGCATGACGCGCTGCCCAATCAGGCACTCACCACTTCACAGATACGTGTTTGCATCTATAGTCGAAGAAATTAGTTTCTGCTACGGCGTTGGCTCGCCTTGTCGTACTATCCGTACTGTCTGCGGCTCGCCGCCTTGTATCAGAATCTAATTTCTCCGACTATATAG
>JAUNTY010000030.1 GCA_030538415.1 Neisseria sp.
CGCGAAGGCGGCCGTACCGTTGGTGCCGGTGTGGTATCAAGTGTGATCGCTTAATCGGAAGGATAGAGACAATGGCAAACCAAAAAATCCGCATCCGTCTGAAAGCATACGACTACAGCCTGATTGACCGCTCGGCTCAAGAAATCGTGGAAACCGCCAAGCGCACCGGAGCTGTGGTTAAAGGCCCGATTCCCTTGCCGACCAAAATCGAGCGTTTCAACATCCTGCGCTCTCCGCACGTCAACAAAACTTCGCGTGAACAATTGGAAATCCGTACCCATCTGCGCCTGATGGACATCGTGGATTGGACCGATAAAACCACCGATGCTTTGATGAAACTCGACCTGCCCGCAGGTGTGGATGTTGAAATTAAAGTACAATAATCGGATTAAGTTAAAGATTTTCTTGATTTAATCTCTGATTATGTTGTATAGTAATGGACTTGGCGATTTGCCAAGTCCATTTTTTTGTGCAATATGGTCAATCAATCGTAATTGACCCCTTTGTTTTATAAGGAAAAAATCATGACTTTAGGTCTGGTTGGGCGCAAAGTGGGCATGACCCGCGTGTTTAACGAACAGGGTGCATCTGTTCCGGTAACCGTGTTGGATATGTCTGCCAACCGCGTCACACAAGTAAAATCCAAAGATACTGACGGTTATGTGGCCGTTCAAGTTACCTTTGGTCAGAAAAAAGCCAATCGTGTCAACAAAACCGAAGCCGGCCACTTTGCAAAAGCAGGTGTCGAAGCAGGTCGCGGTTTGGTTGAGTTTGCTTTGACTGAAGAAAAGTTGGGCGAGCTGAAAGCCGGTGACGAAATTACTGTTGCCATGTTTGAAGCCGGTCAATTGGTTGATGTCACCGGTACCTCTAAAGGTAAAGGTTTCTCAGGCACCATCAAACGTCATAACTTTGATTCCCAACGCACTTCTCACGGTAACTCCCGTTCGCACCGCGTACCGGGTTCTATCGGTATGGCTCAAGATCCGGGTCGTGTATTCCCGGGCAAGCGCATGGCCGGTCAATACGGCAACACCAAAGCGACTGTACAGTGCTTGGAAGTGGTTCGTGTCGATGCGGAGCGCCAATTGCTGTTGGTGAAAGGCGCTGTTCCGGGTTCCGTTAATAGCGACGTAGTTGTTCGTCCTAGCGTGAAAGTAGGTGCGTAATGGAATTGAAAGTAATTGACGCAAAAGGCCAAGTTTCAGGCAGCCTGTCTGTTTCTGATGCGTTGTTTGCCCGTGAATACAATGAAGCGCTGGTTCACCAGTTGGTCACTGCTTTCTTGGCAAATGCCCGCTCTGGCAACCGTGCTCAAAAAACCCGTGCAGAAGTAAAACACTCTACCAAAAAACCGTGGCGCCAAAAAGGTACCGGCCGTGCACGTTCTGGTATGACTTCTTCTCCGATCTGGCGTAGTGGTGGTCGTGCGTTTCCGAACAAGCCGTCTGAAAACTTCACCCAAAAAGTGAACCGTAAAATGTACCGTGCCGGTATGGCTGCAATCTTGTCGCAACTGGTTCGTGATGAGCGTCTGTTCGTGATTGATGAATTGACTGCCACAACTCCGAAAACCAAAGAATTTGCAGAGCAAGTGAAAAACTTGGGCCTGGAACAAGTATTGTTTATCACCAAGCAATTGGACGAGAACGTGTACTTGTCTTCACGCAACTTGCCGAATGTTATGGTTTTGGAAGCGCAACAAGCCGATCCTTACAGCCTCTTGCGCTACAAAAAAGTAGTGGTTACCAAAGAAGCGGTTGCACAACTTGAGGAGCAATGGGTATGAATCAACAACGCCTGATGCAAGTAATTTTGGCTCCTGTTGTTTCTGAAAAGAGCAACCTGTTGGCTGAAAAACGCAATCAAATGACATTCAAAGTGTTGCCGAATGCAACCAAGCAGGAAATCAAAGCTGCTGTCGAATTGTTGTTTGATGTTGAAGTGGCTTCTGTGACCACTGTTACCACCAAAGGCAAAACCAAGCGCTTTGGTCGTACCATCGGTCGCCGCAGCGATGTGAAAAAAGCTTACGTGAGCCTGGCCGCCGGTCAACAGATCGACGTAGAAGCCACCGCAGCAGCTGCAGATAAGGAATAAGTAAATGGCTATTGTTAAAATGAAGCCTACCTCTGCTGGTCGTCGCGGCATGGTTCGCGTTGTAGCAGAAGGTTTGCACAAAGGTGCGCCTTACGCACCGTTGGTTGAGAAGAAAAACTCAACTGCCGGCCGCAACAATAACGGTCATATTACCACCCGTCATAAAGGCGGCGGTCACAAGCAACATTACCGTGTTGTCGATTTTAAACGTAACAAAGACGGCATTCCGGCTAAAGTTGAGCGCATCGAATACGATCCGAACCGTACTGCATTTATCGCATTGTTGTGCTACGCAGATGGCGAGCGTCGTTACATCATTGCTCCGCGTGGCATTCAGGCCGGCGCAGTGTTGGTGTCTGGTGCGGAAGCCGCTATTAAAGTGGGTAACACCTTGCCGATTCGTAATATCCCGGTGGGCACTACCATTCACTGTATCGAAATGAAACCGGGTAAAGGTGCGCAAATCGCACGTTCTGCCGGTGCTTCTGCCGTGTTGCTGGCCAAGGAGGGCATTTATGCTCAAGTTCGCCTGCGCTCTGGTGAGGTGCGTAAAATCCATGTGGATTGCCGTGCGACCATCGGCGAAGTGGGTAATGAAGAGCAAAGCCTGAAGAAAATCGGTAAAGCCGGTGCTAACCGTTGGCGCGGCATCCGCCCGACTGTCCGTGGTGTCGTCATGAACCCGGTTGACCACCCTCATGGTGGCGGTGAAGGCCGTACTGGCGAGGCTCGTGAGCCGGTAAGCCCGTGGGGCACGCCTTCTAAAGGTTACCGTACTCGTAACAATAAACGCACGGACAATATGATTGTTCGCCGCCGTTACTCAAATAAAGGTTAATTGATATGGCTCGTTCATTGAAAAAAGGCCCATATGTAGACCTGCATTTGCTGAAAAAAGTAGATGCGGCTCGTGCTAGCAACGACAAACGTCCGATCAAAACTTGGTCGCGCCGTTCTACCATTTTGCCCGACTTTATCGGTTTGACCATCGCTGTGCATAACGGCCGTACGCACGTGCCGGTGTTTATCAGTGATAACATGGTTGGCCACAAGTTAGGCGAATTCTCATTGACCCGTACCTTTAAAGGCCACTTGGCCGATAAAAAGGCCAAAAAGAAATAAGGTGAATCATGAGAGTAAGTGCACAACATAAAAACGCCCGTATTTCTGCACAAAAAGCACGCTTGGTTGCAGATCAGATTCGTGGCAAAAACGTTGCCCAAGCCTTGAATATCTTGGCATTCAGCCCGAAAAAAGGCGCTGAGTTGATTAAAAAAGTACTGGAGTCTGCGATTGCGAATGCAGAGCATAACGATGGTGCTGATATCGATGAGTTGAAAGTCGTAACCGTATTTGTGGACAAAGGTCCCAGTCTGAAACGCTTTCAAGCTCGCGCCAAAGGTCGGGGCAACCGCATTGAAAAACAAACTTGTCATATCAATGTGACAGTAGGCAACTAAGGAAAAGCTATGGGACAAAAGATTAACCCTACAGGCTTTCGCCTGGCGGTAACTAAAGACTGGTCTTCTAAATGGTTTGCCAAAAGTACTGAATTTTCTACTGTCTTGAAACAAGACATTGATGTTCGTAATTATCTGCGCAAACGTTTGGCTAACGCTTCTGTTGGTCGCGTTGTGATTGAGCGCCCAGCCAAATCTGCACGCATTACCATTCATTCTGCCCGCCCGGGCGTGGTGATTGGTAAAAAAGGCGAAGACATCGAAGTGTTGAAACGCGATTTGCAAGCCCTGATGGGTGTGCCCGTTCACGTCAATATCGAAGAAATCCGTAAGCCTGAATTGGATGCGCAAATTATTGCTGATGGCATTGCCCAGCAATTGGAAAAACGTGTTCAATTTCGCCGTGCGATGAAACGTGCGATGCAAAATGCGATGCGTGTTGGTGCCAAAGGCATCAAAATCATGACTTCAGGCCGTCTGAACGGTGCCGATATCGCCCGTAGCGAATGGTATCGCGAAGGTCGCGTGCCGCTGCATACCCTGCGTGCCAACGTAGATTATGCGACCAGCGAAGCGCACACTACTTATGGTGTATTGGGCTTGAAAGTTTGGGTTTACACCGGCGAGGGCAGTGAAAAAGCCCAGGCCAAACCCGAGCAAGAAAAGAAACAAAGAAAGGCAGGTGGTCGTCATGCTGCAGCCAACTAGAATGAAATACCGCAAGCAGCATAAAGGTCGTAATACCGGTATTGCTACCCGCGGTAATAAAGTCAGCTTTGGTGAATTCGGTCTGAAGGCCGTTGGTCGTGGTCGTCTGACTGCCCGTCAAATCGAAGCAGCGCGTCGTACCATGACCCGTCACATCAAACGTGGCGGCCGTATTTGGATTCGTGTGTTCCCGGATAAACCGATTACCGAGAAGCCGATTCAAGTGCGTATGGGTGGCGGTAAAGGCTCTGTTGAGTACTACGTGGCTGAAATTCAACCGGGCAAAGTGTTGTATGAGATGGACGGTGTTCCGGAAACCTTGGCTCGTGAAGCTTTTGAGCTTGCTGCTGCCAAGTTGCCGATTCCGACTGTGTTTGTGGTAAGACAGGTAGGTCAATAATGAGAGCAAATGAATTGAAAGACAAATCTGTTGAGCAATTGAATGCTGATTTGCTTGATTTGCTGAAAGCACAATTTGGCCTGCGTATGCAGCATGCAACCGGCCAATTGGCGAAAAGCAGTGAATTGAAAAAAGTGCGTCGCGACATTGCTCGTATTAAAACCGTTTTAACTGAAAAAGGTGCCAAGTAATGAGCGAAGTTAAAAATGTTCGTACTTTGCAAGGCAAAGTGGTTAGCGACAAGATGGATAAAACCGTAACCGTATTGGTTGAGCGTAAGGTGAAACACCCGCTCTACGGTAAGATTATCCGTCGTTCTACCAAGATTCATGCTCATGATGAGCAAAATCAATACGGTATCGGCGATGTAGTGGTGATTTCTGAAACCCGTCCATTGTCTAAAACCAAATCTTGGGTTGTATCCGAGCTGGTAGAAAAAGCGCGTACTGTTTAAATTTTACAACAGCTAATGCGTTAATAAGAAACGAAGTCTTGCGGGGGAAGGAAATTACCTGTAAACTTCGTTTCTTATCTTTCGGCTTTCTGCTGGAAGTTTCTTCCCTTTGGGGTCCAAGACTGGTTTACTGGAACCGTTAGCGGTTTCGGATGGCGTGCTTTTTTGAATGAATGCAATGCTGTCTGAAAGTGGTAAATTAAGTTGGTTTATTTAAAGGTATTAACATGATTCAAATGCAGACCATCTTGGATGTGGCTGACAATTCTGGTGCGCGTCGTGTGATGTGCATTAAGGTGTTGGGCGGATCTAAGCGTCGCTACGCTTCTGTGGGCGACATTATTAAAGTTGCAGTAAAAGATGCTGCGCCGCGTGGCCGCGTCAAAAAGGGTGATGTGTATAGCGCGGTTGTGGTTCGTACTGCCAAGGGTGTTCGCCGTGCTGATGGTGCCTTGATCAAGTTTGATAACAATGCAGCTGTTTTGCTGAACAACAAGCTTGAACCTTTGGGTACCCGCATTTTTGGCCCAGTAACTCGCGAATTGCGTACTGAACGATTTATGAAAATCGTTTCGTTGGCACCTGAAGTGTTGTAAGGAAGGGCGACAATGAGCAAAATTATTAAAGGTGATCAAATCGTTGTGATTGCCGGCAAAGATAAAGGCAAACAAGGCCAAGTGGTTCGTGTTTTGGGTGACAAAATTGTGGTTGAAGGCGTTAACGTTGTAAAACGTCATCAAAAACCCAATCCTATGCGCGGTATTGAAGGTGGCATCATTGCTAAAAATATGCCTTTGGCTATTTCTAATGTCGCTATTTTTAATCCGGAGACTAAAAAAGCGGATCGTGTTGGCATTAAATTGGTTGAAAGCGAAGGTAATGTCAAGCGCGTTCGTGTATTCAAATCCAACGGTGCAGTAATCGGTGCGTAAGGAGTTGAAATAACATGGCACGTTTAAGAGAGTTTTATACAAATACTGTGGTTCCTGAGCTGATTAAACAATTTGAGTATAAATCAGTAATGGAAGTCCCACGCATTGAAAAAATCACCCTGAATATGGGTGTTGGTGAAGCAGTTGCAGATAAAAAGGTAATGGAGCACGCTGTCGCTGATCTGGAAAAGATTGCTGGTCAGAAACCGGTTGTGACAGTGGCGCGTAAATCAATTGCAGGTTTTAAAATTCGTGACAACTATCCAGTGGGTTGCAAAGTAACTTTGCGCCGCGAGCAAATGTTTGAATTTTTGGATCGTTTGATTACTATCGCCTTGCCCCGTGTGCGTGACTTTCGTGGTGTGAATGGTAAGTCATTTGATGGTCGTGGCAACTATAATATGGGTGTCCGTGAGCAAATCATTTTTCCGGAAATCGAATACGATAAAATTGATGCTTTGCGTGGCTTGAATATTACCATTACCACCACTGCTAAAACAGATGAAGAGGCGAAAGCCTTGCTGTCGTTGTTCAAATTCCCGTTTAAAGGATAATCATGGCTAAGAAAGCACTTATTAATCGCGAATTGAAGCGTGCTGCATTGGCGAAAAAGTATGCCGCTAAACGCGAAGCGATTTTTGCTGTTATTAATGATTCGAATGCTACTGATGAAGAGCGTTTTGAGGCGCGTTTGAAATTTCAGTCGATTCCGCGTAATGCAGCTCCCGTTCGTCAGCGTCGCCGTTGTGCGTTGACCGGACGCCCTCGTGGCACATTCCGTAAATTCGGTTTGGGTCGTATCAAAATCCGTGAAATCGCTATGCGTGGTGAGATTCCGGGTGTCATTAAAGCCAGCTGGTAATAGGAGTATTAATAATGAGTATGCATGATCCTATTTCCGATATGTTGACCCGTATCCGCAATGCGCAACGTGCAAACAAAGTTGCTGTTGCTATGCCGTCTTCCAAACTGAAATGCGCTATTGCAAAAGTATTGAAAGACGAAGGTTATATTGAGGACTTTGCAGTTTCTGCAGATGCAAAACCCGTTTTGGAAATTCAATTGAAGTACTATGCGGGTCGCCCTGTAATTGAGCAGATCAAACGTGTTTCACGTCCTGGTTTGCGCGTCTATAAGGGTTCTAACGACATTCCTGCTGTGATGAACGGTTTGGGTGTTGCTATTGTTAGCACTTCTAAAGGTGTTATGACTGATCGCAAGGCACGCTCGGAAGGCGTGGGTGGCGAATTGTTGTGCATCGTGGCCTAAAGGAGGAATTTCATGTCACGTGTAGCTAAAAATCCAGTGACCGTTCCTGCTGGCGTAGAAGTAAAATTTGGAACAGATAAATTGACCGTTAAAGGTAAAAATGGCGAATTGTCGTTTCCTTTGACTGATGACGTGGCTATTGAGCTGAATGATGGCCAGCTGACTTTTGCAGCAGCTAAAAATACCAAACAGTCCAATGCGATGTCTGGTACGGTTCGTGCCTTGGTCAGTAATATGGTTAAAGGTGTTACCGAAGGTTTTGAGAAAAAACTGCAGCTGATTGGTGTGGGTTATCGTGCTCAGGCCCAAGGTAAAACTTTGAATCTGTCATTAGGTTTTTCTCATCCGATTGCTTACGAAATGCCTGAAGGTGTTTCTGTACAGACTCCGTCACAAACTGAAATTGTTTTGACTGGTGCTGACAAACAGGCTGTTGGTCAAGTTGCTGCTGAGATTCGCTCATTCCGTTCTCCGGAGCCTTATAAAGGCAAAGGTGTTCGTTATGTTGACGAGGTGGTGGTAATGAAAGAAACCAAGAAAAAATAATTGAGGCCTACTAATGAATAAAAATGTAACTCGACTCCGTCGTGCACGCAAAACTCGTGCACGTATTGCGGATCTGAAAATGGTGCGCTTGTGCGTTTTTCGTACAAACAGCCACATTTACGCCCAAGTAATTAGTGCCGAGGGTGATAAAGTATTGGCTCAAGCCTCTACATTGGAGGCTGAAGTACGCGATAGCTTGAAATCAGGCAGTAATACCGAAGCGGCTGCTTTGATTGGTAAACGTATTGCAGAAAAAGCCAAACAGGCCGGCGTGAATAAAGTTGCTTTTGATCGCTCTGGTTTTCAATATCACGGTCGTGTGAAAGCTTTGGCTGAAGCTGCGCGTGAAAACGGTTTAAGCTTCTAATCAAGATTGGAGACCAGATATGGCAAAACATGAAATTGAAGAACGCGGTGATGGCCTGATTGAAAAAATGGTTGCAGTTAACCGCGTAACCAAAGTGGTAAAAGGCGGACGTATTATGGCTTTTTCTGCTTTAACTGTAGTTGGCGACGGTGATGGCCGCATTGGTATGGGCAAAGGCAAATCTAAAGAAGTACCGGTTGCCGTGCAAAAAGCAATGGATCAAGCTCGCCGCTCGATGATTAAAGTGCCTCTGAAAAATGGCACCATCCATCATGAAGTAATTGGTCGTCATGGTGCTACTCGTGTATTTATGCAACCTGCCAAGGAAGGTAGTGGTGTAAAAGCTGGTGGCCCGATGCGTCTCGTATTTGATGCCATGGGTGTGCACAATATTTCAGCCAAAGTACACGGTTCCACTAATCCGTACAACATTGTTCGTGCAACCTTGGACGGCTTGTCTAAACTTTATACTCCGGCCGACATCGCTGCAAAACGCGGTCTGACCGTGGAAGAAATTTTGGGAGCTGAACATGAGTGAACAAAAAAAGATTAAAGTGACTTTGGCAAAAAGCCTGATTGGTACCATCGAGTCACACCGTGCTTGTGCTCGCGGTTTGGGTTTACGTCATCGTGAGCATACCGTTGAAGTATTGGATACCCCCGAGAATCGTGGCATGATTAATAAAATCAGCTACCTTTTGAAAGTGGAGTCGTAAAATGTTTTTGAATACTATTCAACCCGCAGAGGGTGCTACTCATGCCAAACGCCGTGTAGGTCGGGGTATTGGCAGTGGCTTGGGAAAAACATCCGGTCGGGGCCATAAGGGTCAGAAAAGCCGTGCCGGTGGTTTCCATAAAGTCGGCTTTGAAGGTGGTCAAATGCCTTTGCAACGCCGTTTGCCAAAACGAGGCTTTAAATCCTTGACTGCTTCTGCTAATGCTGAGGTTCGTTTAAGTGAGTTGGCGTTGGTCGCTGTAGAAGAGATTGACGTATTGACTTTGAAGCAGGCGGGCTTGGTTGGTGCCAATGTGTCAAATGTTAAAGTGATTGCCTCTGGTGAAATTTCCAAGGCTGTTACTTTAAAAGGCATTAAAGCCACCAAGGGTGCCAAGGCTGCTATTGAGGCAGTGGGCGGCAAAATCGAAGAATAAGGTTTAGGACAGCAGTGGCTAATCAACAATCTTCATCAGGGCTGGCAAAATTTGGTGATTTGAAAAAAAGATTACTGTTTTTGTTAGGAGCATTGGTTGTTTTCCGTATCGGTGCTCATATCCCTGTTCCGGGTGTGGATGCGGCCGCTCTAGCTAAGCTATACGAAAGCGCAAGCAGTGGCATGCTGGGCATGTTGAACATGTTTTCTGGTGGGTCACTGGAGCGCTTTAGTATTTTTGCTATCGGTATCATGCCGTATATCTCTGCATCAATTATCATTCAGTTGGCTTCTGAAATATTGCCTTCCTTGAAGGCTTTGAAGAAGGAAGGTGAGGCAGGACGCAGGGTAATAACGAAATATACTCGCTACGGTACTGTATTGTTGGCAATTTTGCAAAGCTTTGGCGTTGCTACATTCGTGTTTCAACAAGGTGTCGTGGTTGCATCGCAGCTTGAGTTTTATATTTCTACGGTGGTTTGTTTGGTAACCGGAACCATGTTTTTGATGTGGCTCGGTGAGCAAATGACCGAACGAGGTGTTGGTAATGGCATTTCGTTGATCATTACGGCAGGTATTGCGGCAGGTATACCTTCAGGTATTGCCCGTCTCCTTACGCTAACCAGTCAAGGTTCAATGAGCATGTTGATGGCAGTGGCCATCGTCGTTGGTGTGTTGGCTTTGATTTATGCTGTGGTGTATTTCGAGAGTGCGCAGCGAAAGATTCCGATACATTATGCGAAACGCCAAGTGGGGAATCGCTTGATGCAAGGACAGAATACCCATATGCCGTTTAAGCTAAATATGGCCGGTGTTATTCCTCCTATTTTTGCATCCAGTATCATTTTGTTCCCTTCTACTTTATTGAGTTGGTTTGGTTCAAATAATACGGATAGTTGGCTGTATAAAGTTGCAGGTATGCTGCAGCATGGTCAACCTGTATATATTTTATTGTTTGCAGCAACCATTATTTTCTTTTGCTATTTCTATACGGCACTGGTGTTCAGCCCGCGTGAGATGGCAGAAAATTTGAAAAAAAGTGGTGCTTTTGTTCCTGGTATCCGTCCGGGCGAACAGACTTCCAGATATTTGGAAAAAGTGGTATTACGGTTAACCTTTTTCGGGGCTCTGTATATTACAATTATCTGTTTGATTCCCGAGTTCTTGACAACAGCTTTAAATATTCCATTTTATTTAGGTGGAACATCTCTGTTGATTCTTGTAGTGGTAACCATGGATTTCAGCACACAAATTGCTTCATATCGTGTTACTCAGCAGTATGAACACTTGATGAAGCGTTCTGATATGAAATCGTTATCACGTAAATAAGATTATGGCTAAAGAAGATACCATACAGATGCAGGGTGAGATTCTGGAAACACTACCCAATGCAACATTTAAAGTAAAGCTTGAAAACGATCACGTCGTTTTGGGTCATATTTCAGGAAAAATGCGGATGCACTATATTCGTATTTCACCGGGAGACAAGGTTACTGTTGAATTGACTCCTTATGATTTGACCCGTGCGCGTATTGTGTTCCGGGCAAGATAATTAACGAAAGGAAAAATAATGCGTGTACAACCTTCTGTGAAGAAAATCTGCCGTAATTGCAAGATTATTCGTCGTAATCGTGTGGTTCGTGTGATTTGTACTGACCCCCGTCACAAACAACGTCAAGGCTAATGTTTTACATTGGTGTTGGTTTTGTGGTATAGTGACCAACTTTTGTCCTAAAGGAAAAAAAATATGGCTCGTATTGCAGGGGTGAATATCCCTAACAACGCCCATATCGTAATCGGCTTGCAGGCCATTTATGGTATTGGCGCTACTCGTGCTAAATCAATTTGTGAAGCTGCCGGTATTGTACCGAGCACTAAAGTCAAAGATTTGGACGAGACCCAGTTGGATGCTTTGCGCGAACAAGTTGCTAAATATGAAGTAGAAGGTGATTTGCGCCGTGAAGTGACCATGAGCATCAAACGCTTGATGGATATGGGTTGCTACCGTGGTTTCCGCCACCGTCGTGGTCTGCCGTGCCGCGGCCAGCGTACTCGTACCAATGCCCGTACCCGTAAAGGTCCGCGCAAAGCGATTGCCGGTAAAAAATAATTTTTAAGGATTTCATTAATGGCTAAAGCAAACACAGCCTCGCGTGTACGCAAAAAAGTACGTAAAACCGTGAGTGAAGGTATTGTGCATGTACATGCATCTTTTAACAATACCATCATTACTATTACCGATCGTCAAGGCAATGCATTATCTTGGGCTACCTCTGGCGGTGCCGGTTTTAAAGGTTCTCGTAAAAGTACACCGTTTGCAGCTCAGGTAGCTGCAGAAGCCGCTGGTAAAGTTGCCCAAGAGTATGGCGTAAAAAATCTGGAAGTTCGCATTAAAGGCCCGGGTCCCGGTCGTGAATCTTCTGTACGTGCGCTCAACGCTCTTGGCTTCAAGATTACCAGCATTACCGACGTTACCCCGTTGCCGCATAACGGTTGCCGTCCGCCTAAAAAACGTCGTATTTAATATTGGAGTGATTGAGATATGGCACGTTATATCGGCCCGAAATGTAAGTTAGCCCGCCGTGAGGGTACTGATTTGTTTTTGAAGAGTGCTCGTCGCTCTTTGGAGTCTAAATGTAAACTGGATTCTGCACCTGGTCAACACGGTGCCCGCAAGCCGCGGTTGTCTGACTATGGTTTGCAATTGCGTGAAAAGCAAAAAATCCGCCGGATCTATGGTGTGTTAGAGCGCCAGTTCCGCCGTTATTTTGCTGAAGCTTCACGCCGTAAAGGCTCCACCGGCGAGTTGTTGTTGCAATTGCTGGAATCCCGATTGGATAACGTTGTATACCGTATGGGCTATGGTTCTACCCGTGCGGAAGCACGTCAGTTGGTGTCGCACAAAGCCATTACCGTTAATGGCCAGCTTGTGAACATTCCGTCATATCAAGTCAAAGCCGGCGATATCGTTGCCGTACGTGAAAAAGCGAAAAAACAGGTACGCATTCAGGAAGCTTTGGGCTTGGCCACGCAAATAGGCTTGCCGAGCTGGGTATCAGTAGATGCAGGCAAAATGGAAGGTGTATTCAAGAATATGCCGGATCGTTCAGAATTGACTGGCGATATTAATGAACAGCTGGTGGTAGAGTTCTACTCTAAATAATGCTAGCTCAGTGAGGGACAGTTAAATGCAAAATAGCACTTCCGAATTCTTGAAACCTCGTCAAATTGATGTGGATACTTTGTCTACGACTCGTGCCAAAGTGTCAATGCAGCCTTTTGAACGTGGTTTCGGCCATACTTTAGGTAATGCTTTGCGTCGTATCTTACTGTCATCCATGAATGGTTTTGCTCCGACTGAAGTGGCTATTGTCGGCGTGTTGCATGAATACTCTACTCTTGATGGGGTGCAAGAAGATATTGTTGATATTCTCTTGAATCTGAAGGGCGTTGTGTTCAAGCTGCATGGCCGTAGCCAAGTCCAGTTGGCCTTGAAAAAATCAGGTGCCGGTGCAGTAACGGCTGGCGATATTGATTTGCCGCATGATGTGGAAATCATTAATCCTGAACACATTATCTGTCATTTGTCTGACAATGGTAATGTTGAGATGGAAATCAAGGTTGAGCAAGGCCGTGGTTACCAGTCTGTTTCGGGTCGTCGGGCAGTGCGTGATGATAACAAACAGATTGGTGCTATCCAATTGGATGCGAGCTTTTCGCCCATCAGCCGTGTTAGCTTTGAAGTTGAAC
The DNA here is from genome assembly GCA_030538415.1 of Neisseria sp. GTDB lineage: Bacteria > Pseudomonadota > Gammaproteobacteria > Burkholderiales > Neisseriaceae > Neisseria. The sequence continues at coordinate 13,138 of JAUNTY010000030.1, forward strand.
CTGCGCGTGTGGAACAGCGCACGGATTTGGATCGTTTGGTTTTGGATATTGAAACAGACGGTTCGATTGATCCGGAAGAAGCTGTACGCAGTGCAGCACGTATTTTAATTGACCAAATGTCTATTTTTGCTGATTTGCAAGGTACGCCGGTTGAAGAGATTGAGGAAAAAGCACCTCCGATTGACCCGATTCTCTTGCGCCCGGTGGATGATTTGGAATTAACAGTACGTTCAGCTAACTGCTTGAAAGCTGAAGATATTTATTATATTGGCGATTTGATTCAACGTACTGAGACAGAGTTGCTGAAGACTCCGAACTTAGGCCGTAAGTCTTTGAACGAAATCAAAGAGGTGTTGGCCTCTAAAGGTTTGACGTTGGGATCAAAACTGGAAGCTTGGCCGCCCGTCGGCTTGGAAAAGCCGTAAGTTTGAAGATTAAAGGATAATGACATGCGTCATCGTAATGGCAATCGTAAATTAAACCGCACCAGCAGCCACCGTGCTGCGATGTTGCGTAACATGGCAAACTCTTTGTTGACCCATGAAACCATCGTGACCACTTTGCCTAAAGCAAAAGAATTGCGTCGCGTTGTAGAGCCCTTGATTACCTTGGGTAAAAAATCGTCTTTGGCTAACCGCCGTTTGGCATTTAACCGCACTCGTGATCGAGATGTTGTTGTTAAACTGTTTGATGACTTGGGTCCGCGTTTTGCCGCCCGTAATGGCGGTTATGTTCGCGTGCTGAAATATGGTTTCCGTAAAGGCGACAACGCTCCCTTGGCTCTGGTTGAATTGGTTGACAAAGCTGCTGAAGCGAATGAGCAAGCGTAAGTGCTTAAGTGAAAACCAGCCGTAAGGCTGGTTTTTTTTAATACCTGAAATATCAGTAATTACTATAGAGGGAAAACTTACTCTAATTCTAATATAGTGAAAAAACTTAATTTCTAAATCTGTACTGTCTGCGGCTTGCTGCCTTGTATTAAAAATTAAGTTTTTCCACTATACAAGGCAGCAAGCCGCAGACAGTACAGATTTAGAAATTAAGTTTAACCACTATAGTACGGCCAGGCGCAGCAACGCGGTAGTAGGAATTAAGTTTTCCCTCTATACAAAACTGCTACGCTATAGCTGTAAAACTTGCTGTTCATTGGCGTTGCTACTCCTGGCGATACTACCGTGCTGCCTGCGGCTTGTTGTCTTGTATGAATTTTAATTTTGAAAATTAAGTGTAAGGCTCCTGATTATAGCAGGTATTTCAAAGACTTCTGTAGTATAGGGCGGATTATATGCGTTGTCGCATTGTGCTATAATTCGCAACGAATTGGTTTTCAAGATGGTTGCAAGGGGAGGCGCATGAGAAAGGTATTGGCTGTATGCATTTTGTTGTGTTCATCTTTAACATGGGCTCAACGTGGCATTCCTGAAGATATGGATGTGGCTATTTTAAAAGAGGTTAACTATCCGCTGGTGGTATTGAGCACTGGCAATTTTCCTTGGTTGAAAGTATTGACCTTGGGTTGGCTTGATAATACCTCTGCTGCTTTCAAAGTTTCGCCAAATATTAAAATTAAAGATGAACGTAACCGTTTTATTGTGCGGGGTAGATTGGTTGCACAAACCGGTAAGGCGGTGGCGGTGAAGCGGGACGGTGGAAATAATATCGAAGAAATATGGGTGCTTTCCAATCCGGAACGTCGGATGTTTGAGCAGCGTGGTAATCAGTTATTACAAAAATAAGTTGTATATTAAAGTTTGAATGTTATGAAAAAAGTATTTATCCGTACCTTTGGTTGTCAAATGAATGAGTATGACAGTGAGAAAATGCTGTCTGTGTTGGCCGAAGGTGATGATTTGGTACAAGTCGGCGAGGCTGATGAGGCTGACATAATTCTTTTTAATACTTGTTCTGTGCGTGAAAAAGCGCAGGAAAAAGTTTTTTCTGATTTGGGGCGGGTTAAACCGCTCAAGGCAAAAAATCCGAATCTGATTATCGGCGTGGGTGGTTGCGTGGCTTCACAAGAGGGTGAGGCGATTGTGAAACGTGCGCCTTTCGTAGATGTGGTGTTTGGCCCGCAAACCCTGCACCGTCTGCCGCAAATGATTGATGAAAAAAAGGAAACCGGGAAATCTCAAGTGGATATTTCGTTTCCTGAAATTGAAAAATTCGACCATCTGCCGCCCGCGCGCGTAGAAGGAGGCTCGGCGTTTGTGTCGATTATGGAAGGCTGCTCGAAATATTGCAGCTTCTGTGTGGTGCCTTACACCCGCGGTGAAGAATTTTCCCGCCCGCTCAACGATGTATTGACCGAAATCGCCAACCTCGCCCAGCAAGGTGTGAAAGAAATCAATCTGCTAGGGCAGAATGTGAATGCCTATCGCGGTTTGATGGACGACGGCGAAATCTGTGATTTCGCCATGCTGCTGCGGATTGTGCATGAAATCCCGGGCATCGAACGGATGCGTTTCACCACCAGCCACCCGCGTGAATTCAGCGACCGCATCATCGAATGCTACCGCGATTTGCCGAAACTGGTGTCGCATCTGCATCTGCCGATTCAGAGCGGCTCGGATCGGGTATTGTCGGCAATGAAGCGCGGCTATACCGCATTGGAATACAAGTCGATTATCCGCAAATTGCGTGCCATCCGTCCTGATTTGTGTTTGAGTTCCGACTTCATCGTCGGTTTTCCCGGCGAGACCGAGGCCGAATTCGAGCAAACCTTGAAGCTGGTGAAAGACATTGCCTTCGACTTGAGTTTTGTATTTATTTATAGTTCGCGCCCGGGTACGCCCGCGGCCAATCTGCCCGACGATACGTCACATGAAGAAAAAGTGCGCCGTTTGGAGGCTTTGAACGAAGTTATTGAAGCCGAAACCACCCGCATCAACCAAACCATGATTGGCACGGTGCAGCGCTGTCTGGTAGAGGGAGTGTCGAAAAAAGATCCCGACCAGTTGCAGGCTCGTACTGCCAATAACCGTGTGGTCAACTTTACCGGTAATCCGCGGCTGATTAATCAGATGGTGGAATTGGAAATCAAAGAGGCGTTTACCTTCTCGCTGCGCGGCGAAGTGTGCACCGCCGAAGTTTAACGCTTGTTCTTGCGGATCTGCCGGTTATTGCCGGCAGATTTTTTCAGACGGCCTCTGCCTTTAATGAAGGATTCGCCAAGGTATAGTCGAAGAAGTTAGTTTCTTCTACGGCGTTGGCTCGCCTTGTCGTACTATAGTGGAAAAACTTAATATTTGATACAGGGCAGCAAACCGCAGACAGTACAGATAGTACGGCAAGGTGCAGCAACGCCGTAGCAGATATTAAGTTTTTTCACTATATCTATGCTGTCTGCGGCTCGCCGCCTTGTGTCAGGATCTAATTTCTCCGACTATGTGAGCTTCCTGTATGACTGCGAAACGTGCCATTCATGCGGCGTTGCTGTACCTAAGCTCAAGAAAACGGCTTGACCAAGATCGAACCTAAAATCCGCAGCTCTGGGCTAACTGCCGCAGGTGTTGTCTTGTGTCAGTATGCAAGTTGTGCTGCTATTAAGCTGGTGCCGTCTTTGTGCCGGATATGGATTGAAGATGGCAACCCTTGTTTGTTGTCGCGAACAGCATAAATTTGAATGGAATCTGCGCCCACCCCAAGGCCGTCTGAATGCTTTCAGACGGCCTCTGTCTATCGGCGTGTACCGCCATACAGAAAAACCACATAATCCGCCGCCTTTTATCGATATTGTCAGCAAGTCATCAAGCAGTGGCGATAAAAGCGTTATAATACCGCCTCTTTTACTTTGCTTTACTCTTTATCATCATGAATAACACGCAAAACAGCCTGCTTGAAAAATGGTTCAAGCTGAAAGAAAACGGCAGCAATGTGCGCACCGAGCTGCTGGCCGGCCTGACCACCTTTCTGACCATGTGCTACATCATCATCGTCAACCCCCTGATTCTGTCGGAAACCGGCATGGACATCGGCGCGGTATTTGTGGCGACCTGTATTGCTTCGGCGATCGGCTGTTTTGTGATGGGCGGGTTGGCCAATTATCCGATTGCGCTGGCACCGGGCATGGGCCTGAATGCTTATTTCACTTATGCGGTGGTGAAAGGAATGGGTGTGCCGTGGCAGGTTGCTTTGGGCGCGGTGTTTGTGTCCGGCATCATCTTCATCCTGTTCAGCCTGTTTAAAGTACGCGAAGCCTTGGTGAATGCGTTGCCGATGTCGTTGAAAATGTCGATTGCGGCCGGTATCGGTTTGTTTCTGGCGCTGATTGCATTGAAAGGCGCGGGTGTGGTGGTGGGCAACCCTGCTACTTTATTGAGCATGGGCGATGTGCACAATCCTACCGCGTTGCTGGCCATGCTCGGCTTTTTGATGATTATCGTGCTGGATTACTATCGTGTGCGCGGTGCCATCATCATCAGCATTCTGGCGATTACTGCGGTTGCCATTGCTTTGGGCTTGAGCGAATTCAAAGGTATAGTGGGTTCGGTGCCGAGCATTGCGCCTACATTTATGCAGATGGATTTCAAAGATTTGTTTACCGCCAGCATGGTGAGCGTGATTTTTGTTTTCTTTCTGGTGGATTTGTTTGACAGCACCGGTACCTTGGTGGGCGTATCGCACCGTGCGGGTTTGTTGAAAAACGGCAAACTGCCGCGCCTGAAAAAAGCTTTGCTGGCCGATTCCAGTGCGATTGTGGCCGGTGCCGCTTTGGGCACTTCTTCAACCACGCCGTATATTGAAAGCGCTTCCGGCGTGGCGGCGGGCGGCCGTACCGGTTTGACGGCCATTACGGTGGGCGTTTTGATGCTGGCCTGCCTGCTGTTTTCACCGTTGGCACAATCGGTGCCGGCATTTGCCACTGCGCCTGCATTGCTGTATGTGGCTGTACACATGATGCGCAGCGCTACGGAAATCGACTGGAATGACATGACCGAAGCTGCTCCTGCATTCCTGACCATTGTGTTTATGCCTTTTGCTTATTCTATTGCCGACGGCATCGCCATGGGCTTTATCAGCTATGCCTTGGTGAAACTCTTGTGCGGCCGCGCCAAAGAAGTGCCGCCTATGGTGTGGATTGTGGCGGTATTGTGGGCGGCCAAGTTCTGGTTTATGGGCGCTTGATTGGATTGGTGTTAAAACAAAGGCCGCCTGAACGTTCAGACGGCCTTTTCATCATCAAAGGCTATTTGACGATTTGATTCAACTCGCCGCGGGCATAGCGTTGGTACATCACTTCCAGCGACATCGGCTTGATTTTACCGGCCTGGCCTTCGCAACCGAAAGCCAGATAGCGGTCGATGCACACTTGCTTCATTGCCTCGACGGTTTTGCTCAGGTATTTGCGCGGGTCGAATTCGGCCGGGTTTTCGGCCATGAATTTGCGGATGGCACCGGTGGATGCTAAGCGCAGGTCGGTGTCGATATTCACTTTGCGCACGCCGTGTTTGATGCCTTCCACGATTTCTTCCACCGGCACGCCGTAGGTTTCGCCGATGCTGCCGCCGTGTTCATTGATGATTTTCAGCCATTCTTGCGGCACGGAGCTGGAGCCGTGCATCACCAAATGGGTGTTGGGCAGATGCTCGTGGATTTCTTTGATGCGGTCGATGCGCAATACGTCGCCGGTGGGTTTGCGCGAGAATTTATACGCGCCGTGGCTGGTGCCGATGGCGATTGCCAACGCATCCACGCCGGTGTCTTTCACAAAACGGGCGGCGTCTTCCACACTGGTGAGCATTTGGTCGTGGCTGAGTTTGCCCACGGCGCCTACGCCGTCTTCTTCGCCGGCTTCACCGGTTTCGAGATTGCCCAATACGCCGATTTCACCTTCTACCGATACGCCGCAGGCATGGGAGAATTCCACCACTTTACGGGTTACTTCGACGTTGTATTCGTAAGAGGCGGGGGTTTTGCCGTCTTCCAGCAGCGAGCCGTCCATCATCACCGAGCTGAAACCGAGCTGGATAGAGCGTTGGCAAACATCCGGCGAAGCGCCGTGGTCTTGGTGCATTACCACCGGAATATGGGGAAATTCTTCAATGGCTGCAATAATCAGGCTGCGTAAGAAAGGGGCTCCGGCATATTTGCGGGCGCCTGCGCTGGCCTGCACGATAACGGGGGCGTTAACCTGGTCGGCAGCTTCCATAATGGCGCGCATTTGCTCGAGGTTGTTGACGTTGAAAGCGGGCAGGCCGTAGCTGTTTTCCGCTGCGTGGTCCAGCAGTTGACGCATGGATACGAGAGCCATAAATTTCTCCAGATTGTGAAATTAAATAATTGGTTTGCGCATTATAGCAGCTTATCGCCTGAAAACTACAGGCGACAACATAAATTTCATCCGGGTTGCGTTGCGCACCATATTGATATTAACAAGCTTGTAAGTGCTTGCAAAAATCTGGCGGCAGCCTTGTAAACGGGAGGAGGTGTCTTTATGATTCGCTCCCCATATTGAATATCTAAGGATAGTGAATCATGAAAGCAAAATTGGCGATGTTGATGGCGGCTGCGGCTTTGGGTATGAGTGGTGCGGCTGTTGCCGCCGAAACTTTCGGCGCAGGTGCCGCCAGTCGCGCAACGGTGCAATCTGTGGCTGAGGCCAAAAAATTGCCGGATGACACCAAGGTAACGTTGGAAGGCAATGTTGTAAAGCAGATTTCCAAAGAGCGTTATGAATTCCGCGACCGCACCGGCAGCATTACTGTAGAAATTGACGACGAAGACTGGAACGGCATTACCGTTAATGCACGAGATACTGTGCGCATTGATGGCGAAGTGGAGCAAAAGCGTAACGGTACTGTGGAAATTGATGTTGATCGCGTATATAAGCGCTAAAGATTGCAGTATCGGCGGCTGGTATAGCCCAAAGCGGGCAGGCCGCTGGCGCATGTGGATGATTTGTTTTGTGTCATCGGAAACCCCAAGCGGTAAAACGGATGGGGTTTTACGGTTAAGCAAGGTAAACAAAAAAGGCCGTCTGAAACGTTTCAGACGGCCTTTCATTAATAAATATCCTGTTTAGGCGCGTTTTTCCAACACGGCTACTGCAGGCAGCTCTTTGCCTTCTAGGAATTCGAGGAAAGCACCGCCGCCGGTGGAGATGTAGCTGATTTGGTCGGTGACGCCGAATTTGGCAATCGCCGCCAGTGTGTCGCCGCCGCCCGCAATCGAGAAGGCATTGCTTTCGGCAATGGCTTTGGCCAAGGCTTCGGTGCCGCCTGCGAATTGGTCGAACTCGAATACGCCGACCGGGCCGTTCCACACAACGGTACCGGCTTTTTTCAGCAATTCGGCCAAAGCGGCGGCAGATTGCGGGCCAACGTCCAAAATCATATCGTCGGCAGCAACGTCGTCAATCGCTTTAACCGTGGCTTCGGCCGATTCGGCAAATTCTTTGGCGCAGACGACATCGGTCGGCAGGGGGACGCTACCGCCTTTAGCCGCCATTTTCTGCATGATTTTTTTCGACTCTTCTACCAAATCGTGCTCAGCCAGCGATTTGCCGATGGGTTTGCCTTCGGCCAGCAGGAAGGTATTGGCAATGCCGCCGCCGACAATCAGCTGGTCAACCTTGTCGGCCAGGCTTTCCAGAATGGTGAGTTTGGTGGAAACTTTGCTGCCGGCCACAATCGCTACCAGCGGACGGGCGGGCGCTTTCAGCGCTTTGCCCAAAGCATCAAGCTCGCCCGCCATCAATACGCCTGCGCAGGCTACCGGCGCGGCTTGTGCAACGGCTTCGGTAGAGGCTTGGGCGCGGTGGGCGGTGCCGAAGGCATCGTTGACGAATACATCGCACAAGGCGGCGTAGGCTTTGCCCAATTCCAGGTCGTTTTTCTTTTCGCCTTTATTGATGCGCACGTTTTGCAGCATGGCCACTTCACCGGCTTGCAGCGCGGGCTTGTGTTCGCGCCAGTCGTTCAATACGCTTACTTCTTTGCCCAACAGTTTGCCCAAGTGTGCGGCTACCGGTGCCACGTCGTCTTCCGGCTGGAATTCGCCTTCGGTGGGTCGGCCGAGGTGGGACATGACGATGACGGCGGCGCCGTTGTCGAGGCAGTATCGGATGGAAGCCAGAGAGGCGCGGATACGGGTGTCGTCGCTGATGGCGCCGTCTTTAAACGGCACGTTCATGTCGGCGCGGATTAAAACGGTTTTGCCCTGCACGTTTTGCTCGGTTAATTTCAAAAAAGCCATGTCGGTTTCCTTGTGAAGTGAATGAATCAAACAGCACGATTATGCGGGAAGCCCGCCGGATGGTAAAGCGGTGTTTTTGATGCGTATCAAGCGTATCATGACTACGTTTTGTTACAGATATGGCCGTCTGAACGGGATAAAGCCGATATCAACAAACAAGGCCGTCTGAAACGTTTCAGACGGCCTGAGATCTTGGCAAAATTCCCCTGCCCGTCGCACCCGCGCAGGCAGATGCCTGATGCAAAGCGTGGCTTTGTTTGCCTGCTCACTTTATGATTAAAAAATCAATGTAAATCAAAAAGGTTGTGTATTTTCAAGGCTGAAAGGTTCAAGCTGAAGCTGTGCTTCAGACTGGGCACCCGCCTGCGCGGGTGCGGCGGCTATTCTTTGCAAAGGCCTCGGCCTTGTTTGATATTCAGAGGCAGATTACGCAGGGCATTTGGCGCGGGCGGCTTTTACGGCCTCGTCAAGTTTCCGGGCGGTCACTTCGCCGAGAATGGTCTGACGGTGGCGGCATTTCGGCGCTTCCACGGTGGTGAAAGGCAGTCCGCCGACGCTGTTGCCAAACGATTTCATCCACTCGCGGCTGTCGTTGCCGTTATAGCGCCAAATGGGGTAGCCTACCGGGGTTTGCTGCAGGAATTTGCCGATGTTGTCGCTGCTGTCGAGCGCGATGCCGACCATATCGATGCTGCCTTTTTTCTGTTGTTTATACCAGGCCGACATTTCCGGCATTTCTTTGCGGCAGGGGCCGCACCAAGTGGCCCACAGATTGACGATGCGCACCGGTGCTTTGAGCGAGCTCAAGTCTTTTGACGCACCGGATTTCCAGTCTTGCAGGTCGGCGGCAGCACGGGCATCCTGACAGGCGGTCAGGGATAAAGAGACGGTGATGAGCAGGGCGGCGGGCAGGGCTTTCATGGTGCTTCCTTTATCAATTAAGGAAACATGATTGTAGGCTGTTTGCTCCCGGCGTCCAATACTCCTTTAGGCGAGTGGCGGCGAACCGGCATGGCGCAGCAGGGCGGGGCTGGGTTCGCCCACCAACTCGTCTTCCCATGCCGTCATGTGTGTTGCGGGTTTGCAGGCCCGGCGGCTGCGGTGTTGCCGACACCAGCCCAGCCAAACCAGTTGGAATGCATAAGGCAGCAGCAGGCCGATGTGCAACATCAGCGCGGCCAGTAACCATTTTTCCGACATTCGACCTCCTCCACTTCGTTTTCCTGATTTTATTGATACAGCATGGCAGCCATCATTTAATATAAATAAAGTGATAATAATATTTAATTATTATAAGGCAGGGGTAGGGCATCGGCAACTGTTTATATCTGCAGGCAGTGGAAGTTTCCATCGGCATAATACCCATTCATAAAAATAGCCCGGCTGCATTGGCTCGCCTTGGCTCAAAATACGGCAAGACCCGAATGCGTGATTTTGTGGTGAAAATGTTGCGGCGGGGGCGACAATCGGCAGACGCTGGTTTACAATCAAACTGAGGCAACATTTCAACTGCATCATATACACGTACACGCAAGTGTGGGGTGGAGTTCGGGAAGCAGCGAAGATTTCATGTGTTGGACATCCCGTCTGCCGTCACCGCCAACATGACGGATAATCGGTCATGTTGCCGAATCCGGCATCGTTATCCGGGTATACCGAAAGCAAGGAGGCAAGCATGGTTCAAACGGTTACGCTGTATCACAACAACCGCTGCAGCAAATCCCGCGCGGCATTGGCGCTGCTGCAGGTGCGCGGTGTCAAAGCCCGGGTGGTCAACTATCTGGATACGCCGCCGTCGTTGGAAGAGCTGCGGGCGTTGTTTGACAAACTCGGCGGCGGCTCGGTGCGCAGCATGATGCGGGTGAAAGACGCGCTCTACCGTGAATTGCAGCTGGACAATCCGGATTTGGACAATGAAGATTTGTTGCAGGCCATCATGGCGCATCCCGCGCTGCTGGAGCGTCCGATTGTGGTGGCGGGAGACAAGGCCGCCATCGGCAGGCCGCTGGAGAATATTGAGGCATTGTTGTGATGTTGAATTATTGTGTGATTGTTAAGGCCGTCTGAAAGCATGAGGATGTCGCTTCTGCGCAGCCGCAACGGCTTGCGCTACTATTTGTTGCGCGGTATCGGCCTGAGTCTGTTGTTGGTGTCGGTATTGTTCGGCATGTGTGTGTCGGCCGTGTATCATACTGCCAACCGCCCGCTGCCTGCCGGTTTTCATGCCGATGCGGCGGTGGTGTTGGGGGCGGCTGCGTGGGACAAACGGCCTTCGCCGGTGTTTCAGGAGCGCATCAACCACGCGATTACGCTTTATCAGGGCGGCCGCGTCGACAAGCTGGTGTTTACCGGCGGCACGCCCAAAAAAGGCTTCATGACCGAGGCCGAAGTGGGGCGCCGCTATGCCATCAAGCAGGGCGTGCCCGCGCGCGACATCGTGTTTGAAAATACCTCGCGCGATACTTATCAAAACCTGCTCAATATCAAACCGCTGTTGCGCGAACACGATATCGCCAGCATCGTGATTGTCACCGACCCCTACCATACTGCCCGCGCCGCTGTGATGGCGCACGACTTGGGCTTGAATGCGGAAACTTCGGGCACGCCAACCAGCCGCTACAGCGAATCGCGCAAGAAAACCAAATTTCTGCTGCAGGAAAGCTATGCGCTGTTTGGCTATCATGTCGGCAAATGGGGTAACCGCGTGTTGCAGTTTTTGAATTTCGGCTGAATATTTTTCAGACGGCCTTTCCGTGCCTTGCCGCTGCTACGGCAGCATCTGCTGCAAAAAAGCGCACACTTTCTCACATATATTAACGTTTTGCGGCTACAATTGAGCCTGCTTTCCAAAACCGAACAAAAGGCCGTCTGAAATGTATTTGTGGTTTAAGCTGCTGCACATTTTCTTCATTATTTCCTGGTTTGCCGGATTGTTTTACCTGCCTCGTATTTATGTCAACCTGGCGCAGGTCGAGCCGGGCAACCGCGGCGAATACCAGCGCCTGCTCGGCATGGCAGAGCGGCTGTTCAAATTCATGACCCCGCTGGGCATCGGCGCCATCATTTTTGGTTTCGCCATTCCGTTTGTGACCGGCTGGTGGGGCATGGGCTGGGTGCACACCAAAGTAACGCTCGGCGTGATTCTGCTGGGCTACCATTTCTATTGCTACCGCCTGCTGCTGGATTTTCAGGAGCAACGCAACCACTATTCGCACAAATGGTATCGCGTGTTTAACGAAATACCGGTGGTGATTATGGTGGTGGCGTTGTATTTGGTTGTATTCAAACCCTTTTAATCAGAGGCCGTCTGAAACATGAGCATCGAAATCGAACGCCGCTTTTTATTGAAAAACGACAGCTGGCGCAAAGAAGCAGGGCAGCCGAAAACCTTGCGGCAAGGCTATTTGAGCGTGGAAAAAGAGCGCACCATCCGTGTGCGCATCATTGGCAATCAGGCTTGGCTCACGCTTAAAGGCTATATTTCCGATGTGTCGCGCAGCGAATTCGAATACGAAATCCCGCTGGTGCACGCCGAAACCATGATGGCGACCATGTGCCCCTTCAAATTGGAAAAACACCGCTACGAAATCAAGCACGGTGGTTTTGTGTTTGAAATCGACGAATACTTCGGCGACAACGCCCCGCTGATTGTGGCCGAACTGGAATTGCCGGGCGAAGACACCCCGTTTGAAAAGCCCGACTGGCTCGGCGAAGAAATCACTTCAGACGGCCAATACACCAATGCCTATTTGAGCAAACACCCGTATTCGGGCTGGCCGAAATAAAGGAAAGAGTATGTTTGAACATTTAAAACAGCAATGGCACCAATTCGAAGCCGAGCACCTCACGCCTGAAACACCGCAGCCTATCCGTTACCGTGCTGTGATTGCGGCGGATTATCTGGCCGGCGAGGCCAACGGCAAAGAGTTTGGCCGCATTGCCTGGCAAGATATCGAAATGGCGGCCATCAACATCGAAGGCGATTTCGAACCTTTTCCCTATTGGTATATCGGCCGCGGCAACCAAGGCGTGCGCCTGCCGCAAGACACCGAAAACATGGCCGCCGTGATTGAAGCGCTGGCCGAAAAATTACCGCATTTTGCTTCAGCGCAAACTCAAAAAGAAATCGACATCGCCATGCAGGCGGCCGAGGGGCGTTATGTTATTTGGCAGCGTTGAGGCCGTCTGAATATGAGATAGCGCCAAACTTGATATCTACGGCTTGCTTTCATGAATGGCTGTTGGTCGATGATAAAGGCAGAAACGTATTAATGTATAGCGAAATAAAATAAGAAATCTACTGCGTTATAGTGGCTAAACTTAATATCTGCTGCGGCGTTACTGCGCCTTGCCGTACTGTTTGTGCTGTCTGCGGCTTGCCGCCTTGTATCTTTTTGATTTTTTTCCACTATATATTTTTAAAGATGCCGTCTGAACCTTCAGACGGCATCTTTAATTTCGGGTGTTGTTTGTCTGTGGTTTACTTTGGCGGCTTCAATCAAGTTTTCAACACCGGCGCAGGATTGTGCCAGCTCGGCATACAGCCATTCCCGAAAGGCGGTGATTTTGGGTGACTGTGCTTTAATCGCCGGGTAGAGCAGTCTGTGTGTGCTGATTTTCGCGCCCGAGTGAGGCAAGGGCAGCTTTAATTTGCCTTCCAGCAGCTCGCGTTCGGCCATCAGCGCGCTTTCCAACGCCACGCCTACGCCGTCGGTGGCGGCGTGAATGGCCATGAAAGTGCGGTCGAAACGCGGCCCCCGATCCAGTGCCAAGCCATTGATGCTGTGTTCGCGTGCCCAGTCGCGCCACTGGTATAGGTTGACTTCGGAATGAATCAAGACTTGTTGTACCAATGAAAAAGCTTCAGACGGCATCAGCTTGGGTGAGCACAAAATCTGAATATTCTCTTCGGGCAGATGCTCTACCACAATGCCTTTGTCGGGAAATACGTCGCCATAGCGGATGGCAATATCCGCCTCACCGGCATGAATGTTGGCGGTTTGCATGGAGGCGTTCAGGCGCACGTCGATGTCGTTGTATTGCGCCGAAAAGCGTGCCAGCCGCGGCATCAGCCATTGTGCGGCAAAACTCGGCGTGCTTTGGATGGTGAGGATGTCGCTTTTGCCGGTGCATTCGATGTCGCGCGTGGCCGTCTGAATCTGTTTGAAGGCATTGCTGATTTCCTGTGCGTAGCGCCGGCCGGCATCGGTTAGTTCGATGCGGCGGTTGCTGCGGTGAAACAGTTTCAAACCCAGCCGCTGTTCCAGTTGCCGGATTTGATGGCTGACGGCGGAGGGCGTGAGAAACAGCTCTTCGGCAGCCGCAATGAAAGAGCCGTTGCGCGCGGCGGCTTCAAACGCCTGCAAGGCTTTGAGCGGGGGGATTTTTCGCATATTCGGGTGAATTTAATTCATCAATAAGCCATTTTTATTCGTTTGTAGCCATGCGGTCAAGTTTTTATACTCGATTCACTGTCCACAAACGAGAAATCAATCAGGAGAACATGATGGCTTTATTGAATGGAAAATTTGCCGTGATTACCGGCGCGGCTTCTTTGCGCGGCATCGGCCGCAAAACCGCCGAGCGCTTTGCCGAAGAAGGCGCTCGGGTGGCAATTTTGGATTTGGACGAAGCCACCGCACAGGAAGCGGCGGCTTCGTTGCCGGGCGAAGGTCATATCGGGCTGGCTTGCAACGTGGCCGACCATGCTGCTTGCGCCGCAGCGGGGCAGGCGGTGCTGGCCGCATTCGGGCGGGTGGATATTCTGGTGAACAACGCCGGAATTACCCAGCCGCTGAAGCTGATGGACATCACGCCCGACAACTACACCGCCGTCACCGATGTTTCCCTGCGCGGCACGCTGAATATGAGCCAGGCGCTGGTGCCTGCCATGCGCGCCAATGGCGGCGGCAGCATTATCTGCCTCTCGTCGGTGTCGGCGCAGCGTGGCGGCGGCATTTTCGGCGGCCCGCATTATTCCGCCGCCAAAGCGGGGGTGTTGGGCTTGGCCAAGGCGATGGCGCGCGAGTTGGGCAACGACAATATCCGCGTCAACAGCATCACCCCGGGCTTGATTCAAACCGACATCACCCAAGGCAAGCTCAGCGATGAAATGCGCACCGATATTCTGAAAGGCATCCCGCTCAACCGCCTCGGCGATGCGGTTGACGTGGCCAATGCCTGCGTGTTTCTCGGCAGCGGTTTGTCGTCTTATCTGACCGGCATCACGCTGGATGTCAACGGCGGCATGCTGATTCACTAAACGGAGCGCAATCATGACCACTTTACGCGAACACGCCCGCAACATCCGCCGTTATGCGGTGAAAATGGGCGAAGTACAGGGGCAGGGCTATGTCGGCCAGGCACTCGGTTATGCCGATGTGTTGGCGGTGGCTTACTGCCATGCGATGAAATTCAATTCCGCCGACCCGCAATGGCCGGAGCGCGACTGGTTTCTGCTGTCGCACGGCCATTACGCCATTGCCCATTACGCCGCGCTGATGGAAGCAGGCATTCTCAACCCCGCCGATATTGAAATATATGGCAGCGACGACAGCCATTTGCCGATGTCGGGCATGGCTACTTACACACCGGGCATGGAAATTTCCGGCGGCTCGTTGGGGCAGGGGTTGCCGATAGGTGTCGGCATTGCGCTGGGTTTGAAGCAGCAGGGCAAAAGCAGCTTTGTGTATAACTCCATGTCCGACGGCGAATTGGATGAAGGCTCAACTTGGGAAGCGGCGATGTCGGCCGCCCACCACCAGCTCGACAACCTGATTTGCATCGTCGACATCAACCGTCAGCAGGCCGACGGCACGTCCACCGATATTCTCAATTTCGAGCCTTTGGCCGACAAGTGGGCGGCATTCGGCTGGCATGTACAACGGGTAAACGGTAACGACATCGATGCGGTTCAGACGGCCTTCGATAATGCCCGTGCGCTGCCAGAGCCGCGCCCGCGCGTGATTCTGTGCGATACCCTGATGGGCAAGGGCGTGCCGTTTTTAGAGCAGCGCGAGAAAAACCACTTTATCCGCGTGGATGCGCACGAATGGGCGCAAGCATTGGCCGTTCTTGAACAAAGCGAAGGAGCAGAAGCATGAATACCGCTGCCAAACCCCGTCTCACCACTTCCGCCATGATTGCCTCGATTGCCGAGGCGGGGCAAAAAACCGTGGCCGCCCCCTTCGGGCGCGCCCTTAACCGCATTGCCGCCGAACGGCCGGATATCGTCGGTTTGAGCGCCGATCTGGCCAAATACACCGATATCCATATTTTCCGCGATGCCTATCCCGACCGCTTTTACCAAATGGGCATGGCCGAGCAACTGCTGTTGGCGGCAGCGGGCGGCATGGCCAAAACCGGCCTTACCCCGTTTGTCACCAGCTATGCAGTATTCGCCACCCGCCGCGCCTTTGATTTTATCCATCAGGTGATTGCCGAAGAAAACCTGAACGTGAAAATCTGCGCCGCCCTGCCGGGGCTGACCACCGGCTATGGCCCCAGCCATCAGGCTTGCGAGGATTTGGCCTTAATGCGCAGCATTCCCAATATGACGGTCATCGACCCGTGTGACGCGCTGGAAATCGAGCAGGCCACTGAAGCCATTGCCCAATACCAAGGGCCGGTTTACATGCGGCTGCTGCGCGGCCAAGTGCCGTTGGTGCTGGACGAATACGATTACCGCTTTGAATTGGGTAAGGCCAAGCTGCTGCGTGACGGCAAAGATGTGCTGTTTGTCAGCACCGGCCTGATGACCATGCGCACGCTGGAAGCGGCCAAACAATTGGCCGCAGACAATATCGATGCCGCCGTCTTGCATGTGCCCACCATCAAGCCGTTGGACGAAGAAACCATCGTGCGCGAAGCGGGTAAAGGCCGTTTGCTGGTGTGTGCCGAAAACCATACCTTGATCGGCGGTTTGGGTGAGGCTGTGGCGACTTTGTTGATGGACAAACAAGTCGCCACGCCGTTCAAGCGCATCGCGCTACCCGATGCCTTTCTGGATGCGGGTGCTCTGCCGACCCTGCATGACCGCTACGGCATTTCCACCCAAGCGGTGGTGTCGCAAGTAAAACAATGGCTGGCATAAGCCGTGTTGCCATTCAGACGGCCTTTTTTCCATAAACAGGCCGTCTGAAACCAGTCATCGCAAAGCAGGCTTCGTCTTGCAAAAAAAATCATAATGAGGAGAAATTCAATGACTGCAACAACCTTGGCGCTGGAAAACAGCGTGGTGCGTAAAGTTACCTGGCGGCTGATACCGTTTTTGTTTATCTGTTTTTTTATCGCCATTCTCGACCGCGTCAACATCAGTTTCGCCGCGCTGCAAATGAATCAGGATTTGCAGTTTTCCGATACCGTATTCGGCCTCGGCGCGGGTATGTTTTTTCTTGGTTATTTTCTGTTGGAAGTGCTGGGCAGCGCCATGATGGCCAAAGTAGGCGCGCGCAAATGGATTTGCCGCATCATGGTGAGCTGGGGCTTGCTGGCGATTTTGATGGCGTTTATCCAAACCCCGTGGCAATTTTATACCGTGCGCTTTTTGCTCGGTGTGGCCGAAGCCAGTTTTTATCCCTGCATGGTGCATTATCTGAGCGGTTTTTACCAAACCAAGCATCACGCCAAAGCGATTGCCGCCTTTATGCTGGCGATTCCCGGTGCCAATGCCTTGGGCGCGCCTTTGTCCACTTTTTTGCTCGGCATCGAAGGCTGGGGGCTGGCAGGCTGGCAATGGATGTTTATTCTGGAAGCTCTGCCGGCGGTGGTGCTCGGCATCATGGCGTTTTTCTATCTTGACGACCGCATTGCCGATGCCAAATGGTTGAATAGCGATGAAAAAAACTGGCTGCTGCAAACGCTGGATAAGGAGCAGCAAGCCAAGCAGGCAGTGAAACACTATACTTTCTTCCAGGCTTTAAAAGACAAATACGTGTTGCTGCTGTCGGCAGGCTACCTGTTTTGGATGATGGGCTATTACGGCATCAATATGTTTTTGCCCACCATCTCGCGCAGCATGGTCAACGCCACATCATTGAGCCTGCAAAACCTCGGCTGGCTGGTGGGCGGCATGTATTTTGTGGCCATGCTGGCGATGTTGTGGGTGGGCGGCCATTCCGACAAAAAGCGCGAACGCCGCTGGCACGTGGCCGCCTGCCTGACCTTGAGCGCCGTTGCGCTGGTTGCCGCAGCTTATGTGTCTGCCATGAATGTTTCACTGGCGTTTGCCTTGTTGATGGTGGCCTTGTGCGGCGCATTTGGTGCATTCTCGCCGTTTTGGGCGATTCCGCCCTCGTTCCTCACCGGTGCGGCAGCCGGCGGCGCCATTGCCATGATCAACAGCATCGGCAACCTCGGCGGCTTTCTCGGCCCTTATGTGGTGGGCTACCTGCGCGATTTGACCGGCTCGTTTAATGTGGCGATTACTTTTTTGGGCGGCAGCATGATTCTGAGTGCGGTGGTGATTTTGTTGAGTACCCGCAGGCTGAAGAGCTTCTAGGGCTTCCTGAAAAAGCACACCAAAACTGTTAAAATGCCGTCTGAACATTTTTCAGGCGGCATTTGCCGTTTAAAAGGACAACACCATGAACCGCAACGAACAACTCTTCAACCGCGCCAAAGCCATCATTCCCGGCGGCGTCAATTCGCCCGTGCGCGCATTCGGCAGCGTCGGCGGCGTGCCGCGCTTTATTAAAAAAGCCGAAGGCGCGTATGTGTGGGATGCCGACGGCAAGCGCTATATCGATTACGTCGGCTCGTGGGGGCCTGCGATTGTCGGCCACGCGCATCCGGAAGTGATTGAAGCCGTGCGCGAAACCGCGCTCGACGGTTTGTCGTTCGGTGCGCCCACCGAAGCCGAAATCGTGATTGCCGAAGAAATCGCCAAAATCGTGCCGAGCGTGGAGCAGCTGCGCCTGGTCAGCTCCGGTACCGAAGCCACCATGAGCGCCATCCGTTTGGCACGCGGTTTTACCGGCCGAGATAAAATCATCAAATTCGAAGGCTGCTACCACGGCCATTCCGACAGCCTGTTGGTGAAAGCAGGCAGCGGCTTGCTCACTTTCGGCAACCCCAGTTCCGCAGGTGTGCCCGCCGATTTCACCAAACACACGCTGGTGTTGGAATACAACAACGTCGCGCAATTGGCAGAAACGTTCGCTCAAATCGGCGGCGAAATCGCTTGTGTGATTTTAGAACCGTTTGCGGGCAACATGAATTTGGTCAGGCCGTCTGAAGCCTTTGTGCAGGCATTGCGTGCGCTTACCGAGCAACACGGCGCGGTGTTGATTTACGACGAAGTGATGACCGGATTCCGCGTGGCTTTGGGCGGCGCGCAATCGTTGCACGGCATCAAGCCCGACCTCACCACCATGGGCAAGGTCATCGGCGGCGGCATGCCCTTGGCGGCATTCGGCGGCCGCAAAGACATCATGGCCTGCATTTCCCCGCTCGGCGGCGTGTATCAGGCCGGTACTTTATCGGGCAATCCCGTGGCCGTCGCCGCCGGTTTGAAAACGTTGGAAATCATCCAGCGCCCCGGTTTCTACGAAAACCTCGCCGCCCGCGCCGAGCAGCTGACCCAGGGTTTTGACGCCGCCGCCGAAGCAGCAGGCGTGACCTTCAGCAGCGACTTTATCGGCGGTATGTACGGCCTTTATTTCGCCGAAGCCCGTCCGCAAAGCTATGCCGACATGACCCGCTCCGACGTGGAAGCCTTCAAACGCTTTTTCCACGGCATGCTCGAACGCGGCATCGCTTTCGGCCCTTCCGCTTACGAAGCCTGCTTCGTTTCCGCCGCGCACACGCCCGAATTGATTGACGAAACCGTGGCCGTGGCGCGGGAAGTGTTTGCGGAAATGGCAAAATAAACTGCCAATTGATGCTCAGGCCGTCTGAAACGGGTTTCAGACGGCCTTTCTTATTGTTGTCATCAAAACTTTATACACTTGTTACGTTTATGTTTACAAGCAAATAAGGGAGTGGCAACGTGAAACGTGTATTATTGACATTGATATTAGCGGCGGTAGGAGGAGCGGCCATGGCGGCAGACAAATTGGTGATTGCGCACCGGGGCGCCAGCGGCTATCTGCCCGAGCACACGCTGGAAAGCAAGGCGTTGGCATTCGGCCAGCAGGCGGATTATCTCGAGCAGGATTTGGTGATGACCAAAGACAACCAGCTCGTGGTGATACACGACCACTTCCTCGACGGCCTCACCGATGTAGCGCAAAAATTCCCCAACCGCGCCCGTGCCGACGGCAAATATTATGTGATGGATTTCACGCTCGATGA
Source organism: Neisseria sp. (assembly GCA_030538415.1). GTDB lineage: Bacteria > Pseudomonadota > Gammaproteobacteria > Burkholderiales > Neisseriaceae > Neisseria. The sequence continues at coordinate 32,623 of JAUNTY010000030.1, forward strand.
AATCCGTTCGCTGCAAATGACCGAAAATTTCAAAACCGAAAACGGCAAACAAGTGGCCGTGTATCCCAATCGTTTCCCGCTGTGGCAGGGCAATTTCAAAATCCATACTTTTGAAGACGAGTTGCAGTTTATCCGCGGCTTGGAAAAATCCAGCGGTAAAACCATCGGCATTTACCCCGAAATCAAAGCGCCGTGGCTGCATCATCAGGAAGGCAAAGACATCGCCAAAGCCACGTTGGCAATGCTGAAAAAATACGGCTACACGAAAAAGAGCGATGCCGTATATCTGCAAACCTTCGATTTCAACGAGCTCAAACGCCTGAAAACCAAGCTGATGCCGCAGATGGGCATGGATGTGAAACTGGTGCAATTGGTGGCCTACAGCGATTGGGGCGAAACGCAGGAGCAGAAAAACGGCAAATGGGTAAATTATGATTACGACTGGATGTTCAAACCCGGTGCGATGAAAGAAGTAGCGAAATACGCCGATGGCGTCGGCCCCGCTTGGTATATGCTGTTGGACGAGAAAAAATCGCAGCCCGGCAATATCAAGGTAACGCCGATGGTAGCGGATATTCAAACGACGAAATTGCAGCTGCATCCTTATACCGTACGCAAGGATGCGCTGCCGAAGTATGTGAGCAATGTGGATGAAATGTACGCAGCTTTGTTTGACCAGGCCAAGGCCGACGGCATTTTCACCGATTTCCCCGATACCTTGTCGACTTATTTGAAGAAATGAACAATAGGCCGTCTGAAACCCGTATTTCGGTTTCAGACGGCCTATTCCTATGCATGGCAATCTCTTACATCATTTGTTTTTCAGGAGATTTCACTATAGTCGTTTCGTTAGATTGAGACAAGGCAGCAAGCCGCAGACAGTACAGATAGTACGGCAAGGCGCAGTAACGCTGTATCAAACTAACGGAACGACTATATATTTGGCAGCAATCGGTTTTTCAGACGGTCTTGAAAAAAGCATTCAGGCCGTCTGAAATATTTACATGCCCGGAAAGCGGCCTTTCATGCCTTTGGCCATGTTCATCAGCTTGCTCATGCCCTTGCCGCTGAACATTTTCATCATCTGCTGCGATTGCTCAAACTGCTTGAGCATTTTGTTCACTTCCTGAATGGTGGTGCCCGAGCCCGCAGCGATGCGGCGTTTGCGGCTGGCTTTCAATAAGGCGGGATTCGCACGCTCTTTGGCCGTCATCGAATTGATGATGGCTTCGACGTGCCCCATCGCTTTTTCCGCCGTGCCTTCGGGGATTTGCTTGGAAAGCTGGCCGATTTCGCCCGGCATTTTCGACATGATGCTTTCCAGGCCGCCCATATTGCGCATCTGCTGGATTTGTTCTTTGAAATCGTTCAGGTCGAAGCCTTTGCCTTTATGCAGCTTTTTCGCCATTTTGGCGGCGACTTCTTCATCAATGCCTTTTTGAACGTCTTCAATCAGAGTGAGCACATCGCCCATGCCGAGGATGCGGCTGGCGATACGGTCGGGATAGAAAGGCTCGAGGCCGGTCACTTTTTCGCCGATACCGATGAATTTAATCGGCTTGCCGGTGGTTTGGCGTACAGACAAGGCCGCGCCACCGCGCGAGTCGCCGTCCATTTTGGTCAGAATCACACCGGTCAACGGCAGCGCTTCATTAAAAGCCTGTGCCGTATTCACCGCATCCTGGCCGAGCATGGCATCGACCACAAACAAGGTTTCAACAGGCTTCACCGCTGCGTGCAGCGCCTTGATTTCGGCCATCATCTCTTCGTCAATCGCCAAACGGCCGGCGGTATCGACCATCAATACATCGTAAAAATGCTTTTTGGCATAATCAACGGCGGCGCGGGCAATCTCTACCGGTTGTTGGCTGGTGTCAGACGGGAAAAAGTCCACGCCCACTTGTTCGGCCAATAAACGCAATTGCTCGATGGCGGCAGGGCGGTATACGTCGGCGGATACCACCAGGATTTTCTTTTTCTGCTCGGTTTTGAGCAGGCGCGAGAGTTTGCCGACGGTGGTGGTTTTACCCGCACCCTGCAAACCGGCCATCAATACCACCGCGGGCGGCGCGGCGGAAAGGTTGAGCGAGCTGTTTTCCTTGCCCATCAACTCGACGAGTGCTTCGTTGACCACGCCGATAAAGGCCTGATCGGGTGTGAGGCTGTCGCGGATTTCCTTGCCGAGCGCTTTTTCTTTGACGCTGTTGACGAAGTCTTTCACGATAGGCAGCGCCACGTCGGCTTCCAGCAGCGCCAAACGCACTTCGCGCAGTGCGGCTTTGATGTTTTCTTCAGTAAGTGTTGCTTGGCCGCGAATGTTTTTGAAGACATTGCTGAAGCGGCTGGTTAAATTGTCTAACATGCTTATCCTTAATAATGAGAATAGCTGCCACTACATGGGCGTTCTTTGATAAAATCGGCTTATTTTACACCACGTATGCATCTGTGAATATGCGTATCCGGGAAAGTTTGTCATGCCGATTGTGTTGATTTGTCTGATGCTCGTATATGGCGGGCTGGCGGTTTTTGTATGGCGACACCATAAAACACGCGATCAGAAACCTTATCCTTTGAAAATGGAATTGGGTGTGTTGGCTGTGGCGCTGATGATTCACGGCGCGGCCTTGTCATTGCCGGTGCTGCAGGATCAGGTGTTGATAATGGGCTTCGGCTATTCGGTCAGCCTGATTGTATGGCTGATGCTGATGATGTATTGGTGCGGCAGTTTCTTTTATCCGCTGCGCGGATTGCAACTGTTGCTTTATCCTTGTGCAGCCTTGTCCATCTTGCTGGGCGTGATTTTCCCGGGTAAGTTTATCGGTTATCAAATCAGCGATTGGCCGTTTATGCTGCACGTGGGTGCATCGCTGCTGGCATATGGATTGTTTGGCATCGTAACTTTGCTGTCGGTGCTGATTTTGCTGTTGAACAGAGAATTACATAAGAAAAAACTTTCACCGCTGGTGTCGTTCCTGCCTCCATTGCTGAGCCTGGAAAAGCTGATGTTTCAAGGCATGTGGGCGGGCTTTTTGTTATTGACCTATTCTGTGGTCAGTGGCACTTTTTTTGCAGAGGAAGTGTTTGGCAAGCCGGCAGGGCTCACTCACAAGACTGTATTCGGGGTGTTGTCATGGCTGATTTACGGCGCGCTGTTGTTGAAACACAGTATGACGGCCTGGCGCGGCAAGAAAGTAGCGGTGTGGACCATTATCGGTTTTGTCAGTCTGATGCTGGCATACGTGGGTAGCAAATTTGTTCTGGAAGTGATTTTGCACCGGTAATCATATTAATCGGGGTTTTAATATCAATAAAACAGGCTGCCTTTAGGCAGCCTGTTTTGTAATGCTCATGGTTTGACTCAATAATTACAACACATTCTCTCTATTTGATTATGCCTTTGTTTACTTGGCTTGTGAGTGGACTCACTTTATGCAGGAAAATGTAAATCATTTAAAATAAAAGCACAAGGATATTAGTTTGAAAAAGCTGAATAAAGCTATTATATGTGAATATAAATAAATATTAAGCATTAAATATCATAAAAATGTAAATTTATGATTTTAATTTTTAAGTCAAGGAGGCTTTTCAATTAATGGTTATGATAAGTAAATAAAGAAGTTAAGAAATTAATTCAGGGGTATGTGAAATGATGGGCTTAGGCTTTATTTCAGATGTATGCGGAGTTTTGTGAGAATAAAAAATAAATTCCCAGTTAAAACAGACTGATGATTAGATTTTGCGAAATAATTCC
>JAUNTY010000089.1 GCA_030538415.1 Neisseria sp.
GCATTTTCAGGAACAAAAATCCCCTCATAAACAAATTGTCAGGAAGCCCTAGGGCCTGTTGACACTACTGCGCCGTCAGGAAGCCCTGGATTACGCCCCGCGTGCACGGTTTTCATGAAACTCTGCCTGCCAGTCGCTGAAGCGGCCTTGTTCGATGGCTTCGCGCATTTCCGCCATCAATACCTGATAATAATGCAGGTTGTGGATGGTGTTGAGCTGTGCGCCGAGAATTTCACCGGCGCGGTGCAGATGGTGCAGGTAGGCGCGGCTGAAGTTTCGGCAGGCGTAGCAGTCGCAGCTTTCATCAATCGGGCGGGTGTCGAGCTTGTGTTTGGCGTTTTTGATTTTGAGGTCGCCGAAACGGGTGAAGAGCCAGCCGTTACGGGCGTTGCGGGTCGGCATCACGCAGTCGAACATATCCACGCCGTGCGCCACACCGTAAACGAGGTCTTCGGGCGTACCGACGCCCATTAAATAATGCGGCTTGTGTTCGGGCAACATCGGGCCGACCGCGCGCAGCATCCGATACATTTCGGGCTTAGGTTCGCCAACCGAAAGGCCGCCGATGGCGAGGCCGGGGAAGTCGAATTGTTCCAGCCCTTTGAGCGATTCTTCGCGCAAGTCTTCATACATCGCGCCTTGCACGATGCCGAAGAGGGCGTTCGGGTTGCCCAAGCGTTCAAACTCGGCTTTGGAGCGTTCTGCCCAGCGCAGGCTCATTTGCAGCGACTTCTGCGCCTGTTTGTGGTCTGCTTCGCCGGGGGTGCATTCGTCGAGCTGCATGGCGATGTCGGAATTCAATACGGTTTGAATCTGCATCGAAATTTCGGGCGAGAGAAAGAGTTTGTCGCCGTTAATCGGGCTTTTGAAGGTGCAGCCCTCTTCTGTGAGCTTGCGCATGTCGGATAGGGAAAATACCTGAAAACCGCCCGAGTCGGTGAGAATCGGTTTGTCCCAGCCGATAAAATCGTGCAGGCCGCCGAATTGCTCGATTACTTCCAAGCCGGGGCGCAGCCATAAGTGATAGGTATTGCCGAGAATAATCTGCGCCTTGATGTCGTGCAGGTTTTGCGGGGTCATCGCCTTGACCGAGCCGTAAGTGCCCACCGGCATGAATACGGGGGTTTCGATTTTGCCGTGGTTAAGCTCGAGCGTACCTCGGCGGGCGTGGCCGTCTTTTTTATGGAGGGTGAATTTCAACATGATAAAGCGGGAAATAAAGTTGCAATGACGGGATTATAACGGATTTGCAACGGCGCTGCTGTTTCAGACGGCATCATGTTTGGTAATTGTGTGGCGGAAACACTTGCCAAGAAAATCACAAATAGGCTAGAATAGCTTCTTTGCCGCATAAGACGGCATTGGCGACAGGCATGTAGCTCAGTTGGTTAGAGCACCACCTTGACATGGTGGGGGTCGTTGGTTCGAATCCAATCATGCCTACCAAGCTGCTATGCAGCAAAAGCTTTGCGCTTTTGTTGCTTTTTTGTATTTACGGCAAGCAACTTGATTAGGTTGTTTGGCCGTTAAAAACATAGATTGATTTGATAAAGAGGCCGTCTGAAAAAGGGCGGTGTTGATTCGGTTAAACTGGAGTATTTGATGTTGAACATTACCTTGCCCGACGGTTCGGTCCGTCAGTTTGAAGCGCCCGTATCGGTGTACGATGTGGCCGCTTCCATCGGCGCAGGCTTGGCAAAAGCGGCGCTGGCCGGCAAGGTGGATGGCAAATTGGTCGATACGTCCTACCGCATCGAAAAAGATGCGAATCTGGCGATTGTGACCGGCAAAGATGCCGAGGGCATCGATATTATCCGCCACTCGACCGCGCACTTGATGGCTTACGCGGTGAAGGAGTTGTTTCCCGAAGCGCAAGTGACCATCGGTCCGACCATCGAAGACGGCTTTTACTACGATTTCGCCTACAAGCGCCCGTTTACGCCAGAAGACTTGACCGCCATCGAAAACAAAATGGCCGAGTTGGCGAAAAAAGACATCCCCGTCGAGCGTTACGAATTGAGCCGCGATGAAGCAGTGGCCTATTTCAAAGGCATCGGTGAAGCCTACAAAGCTGAGATTATCGAGAGCATTCCGCAAGGCGAAGTGTTGTCGCTTTATCGCGAAGGCGAATTTACCGACCTTTGCCGCGGCCCCCACGTGCCTTCGACCGGCAAGCTGAAAGTATTCAAACTGATGAAAGTGGCCGGCGCTTACTGGCGCGGCGACAGCAACAACGAAATGCTGCAACGCATCTACGGCACGGCTTGGGCAAGCAAAGACGAATTGAAAGATTACCTTTTCCGCCTCGAAGAAGCGGAAAAACGCGACCACCGCAAGCTCGGCAAACAGCTGGATTTGTTCCACCTGCAAGACGAAGCGCCGGGCATGGTATTCTGGCATCCGCGCGGCTGGGCGTTGTGGCAGAATATCGAACAGCATATGCGCCGCGAATTGGATGCAGCGGGCTATCGCGAGGTGAAAACCCCGCAGATTATGGACAAAACCTTTTGGGAGCAGTCCGGCCACTGGCAGAACTACCAAGACAATATGTTCATCACCGAATCGGAAAAGCGCACCTACGCCGTCAAACCGATGAACTGCCCCGGCCATGTACAAATTTTCAAACACGGCTTGCGTTCATACCGCGATTTGCCGATGCGCTTGGCCGAATTCGGTTCTTGTCACCGCAACGAGCCGTCGGGCGCCTTGCACGGCCTGATGCGTGTGCGCGGCTTTGTGCAGGACGATGCGCATATTTTCTGTACCGAAGACCAAATCGTGCAGGAATCACGCGCGTTCAACGAATTGCTGATGCGCATCTACAAGCAGTTCGGCTTTAACGACATTGCCGTGAAACTGTCGTTGCGTCCCGAGCAACGCGCCGGCAGCGACGAAACATGGGACAAAGCCGAAAACGGCTTGCGCGAAGCACTGACCGCCTGTGGTGTGGAATGGGAAGAATTGCCGGGTGAAGGCGCATTCTACGGCCCGAAAATCGAATACCATGTTAAAGACGCCATCGGTCGTTCTTGGCAGTGCGGCACTTTACAGCTCGATTTTGTGTTGCCCGAACGCCTCGATGCCGAATACGTTACCGAAGACAACGGCCGCGCCCGCCCGGTGATGTTACACCGCGCCATCTGCGGTTCGCTCGAGCGCTTTATCGGCATTCTGATTGAAAACTATGCCGGCTCGTTCCCGCTGTGGCTCGCGCCGGTGCAGCTGGTGGTAATGAACATCACCGAAAAACAGGCCGATTACTGCCGCAGCGTGGTGGAAAAACTGCGTGCCGAAGGTTTCCGCGTCGAATTGGATTTGCGTAACGAAAAAATCGGCTACAAAATCCGCGACAACAGCCAATACCGTTATCCCTACCAAATCGTGGTGGGCGAAAACGAAAAAGAAAACAACCAGGTGGCCGTGCGCCGCAAAGCCGAAGATTTGGGCGCGATGAGTGTGGAAGATTTCATCGCCCATTTGAAACAAGAAATCGCTTTGGCTCTGGTTTAAGATTAAACCCAAAAAAGGAGTATCATCATCGCACAAGAACGCGAAGCACGTATCAACGGCGAAATTACCGCCAAAGAAGTGCGCTTAATCAGTGGAACAGGCGAGCAGCTTGGTGTTGTCAGTGTCCGTGAAGCCTTGGCCATGGCCGAAGAGCAGGATGTCGATCTGGTGGAAATTTCCCCGACCGCCAAGCCGCCGGTCTGCAAGCTGATGGATTTCGGCAAATTCAAATACGAACAGTCGAAAAAACGCGACGAAGCCAAGAAAAAGCAAAAATTGGTGCAAATCAAGGAAATCAAATTCCGTCCCGGTACCGACGAAGGCGACTACAACATCAAAATGCGCAACATCGTGCGCTTTTTGGAAGACGGCGACAAAGTCAAAGTCACCCTGCGTTTCCGCGGCCGCGAAATGGCACACCAGCAATTGGGTGCGCAACTCCTCGAGCGCGTGAAAGAGGAATTGATTGAAATCGGCACCGTAGAGCAGTTTCCGAAAATGGAAGGCCGTCAAATGGTGATGATGATTGCGCCGAAGAAAAAATAAGTATATAATTTCAAATTCGCCTCACAAAATGCCGCATGAGGCGGATTTTTCCTGCGGCAAAAACCGTGGCATTCGGGTTTCAAGCGCTGATTCAGCCCCCTTATGCCTTATCTAATAAATAATGGAGTTTTCCCATGCCTAAAATGAAAACCAAGTCGAGCGCCAAAAAACGCTTCAAAGTACTGGGTAACGGTGGTGTGAAACGCGCTCATGCGTTCAAGCGTCATATTCTGACCAAAAAAACCACTAAAAACAAACGCCAATTGCGCGGCACCTCTATGGTGAACGAGCGCGATATGGCTTCCATCTCTAAAATGTTACCCTACGCTTAAGGAGTTAAACTATGCCACGCGTAAAACGCGGTGTAACCGCTCGTGCCCGTCATAAAAAAGTATTAGCGTTAGCCAAAGGCTATCGTGGTCGTCGCAAAAACGTCTACCGTGTCGCCAAGCAGGCGGTGATGAAAGCCGGTCAATATGCTTACCGAGACCGTCGCCAACGCAAACGCCAATTCCGTCAACTGTGGATCGTGCGTATCAACGCCGGTGCCCGTGAAAACGGTCTGTCTTACAGCAAATTCATGAACGGCCTGAAACGCGCCGCCATCGAAATCGACCGCAAAGTATTGGCTGATCTGGCTGTATTCGAAAAAGCCGCTTTCGCCCAATTGGTTGAAAAAGCCAAAGCCGCTTTGGCTTAATGCCGAAATGAATCAAAAAGGAAACTGCACCGCAGTTTCCTTTTTTTGCGCCTTTTCATTTTGATGCCGTCTGAAAAACGGGTTCTTTTTTTGATAAACCGCTGTTTTTTTAGGTGTCGTTGCGTTAAAATAACACCATATTCAAATGCAGCGCAAGCCAAAGCGATGGCTGTCTGAATCCCTTTCAGACGGCCTTGTTGCTTTTATCGGCCTTGCCCCGTTTATAGTCGGAGAAATGAGCTTCTGATACAAGGCGGCGAGCCGCAGACAGTACAGA
>JAUNTY010000090.1 GCA_030538415.1 Neisseria sp.
AAACGACTATATCTGTACTGTCTGCGGCTTGCTGCCTTGTATTAGAGTAAGTTTTTCCTCTATATTTTTGCTGCAAGTTCGGGCAGCAATGCCCGACAATCTGAGGCCGTCTGAAACCTTTTCAGACGGCCTATATTCCATTTTCAACGCCCTTTCACATCAATCACCCATACTTCCGATTGCGAACCCAGCCGCATCGGCACCCCCCAAAAACCGAAGCCTGAGGTGACGAAATAATGGCCGTTGCCGATTTGCTCGTAGCCGTAAGCCAGGCGGTTGAGGTAGCGCACAATCAGGTTGGCTGGCGCGACCTGGCCGTTGTGCACATGGCCGGACACCTGAATATCCACCGGCAGTTTGGCATGCGCTTCAATCTGCGTCGGGCGGTGGTCGAGCAACAATACTGGCAAAGCGGTATTCTGCCCTTCGAGCAATTGCGCGGTACTCGGTCGGCGCGTATCCAAATCATCATTACGGCCAACCAGCAGCAGGCCGTCGGTTTCCAGCGCTTGATTGGTGAGCACTCTGATGCCGGCCTTGGTCAATTCTTCATAAATCTCGCGCTCGTGGCCGAACATGTCGTGGTTGCCCAAAGTGGCATACACGCCCAGCGGCGCGCGCAGTTTTTCCAGATGCGGCTGCATGTTTTCCTTGCGGTAAGCTTCCACATTGTCGTCCATCAAGTCGCCCGGCAGCAGGATAATGTCCACTTTTTCGCGGCTCATGATGTCGGCCAGCTTGTCGAGCTGGCGCGCGCCCACCAGAATGCCGGTATGCAAATCGCTGGCCATGCCGATGCGCAGCGGCTTGGCCAACGGCTTGTCGATGGTGATTTCGGCATGGCGCACCACCGGCGTGTAGGCGTTATACACGGCATAGCCCATCAGGCCGATGAAAAACAGCGGCGCAAACAGGCGCAGACTGCGCGACATCGGCTTTTGTTCCATCACGCGGCAGAGCAGCAGATAGAGTAGGAACGTGGCCAGCGCGGCATACATCACAAACAGCAATACCACCATCCACAACGCCATCCAGCGGAACACCGCATGCCCCAGCTGCAACACCAGCCCGACAATCAGCGCGTTGGTGATGCAAAACGCCGCCACCATCAGCCAGCGGCGGCCGCGCCTGCCGATATGGGCGGCAAGCAGCCATTGCAGCGAGCGGCCGAGGCCGAAGGTAAACAGCTGCATCAACAGCAGCACCAGAATAAAAATCACCGTCCGCATCCGCGAATCTTTCCGTCAAATCAAACGCGGCATTTTAACACGGCTGCTGTTCAGGTTTTGTGAGCGCCTGATTTTTTGCGTAAAGATGCCCTCGCGGCTGCCTGACATCCACCCGAAACAGCAAACGGCGCAATCCGCAACATGGCATTCAGACGGCCTGAAACCATAACCGAAAAGCGCTATAATGCAGAAAACCACCAACACGAAAAGGAACCCGCATGACCACCCCGCAAAGCGCCATCGTGCCCGACCATTGCAAGGCCGGTATCTTTATCGAAGCGGATATCCTGCCCGGCCGCGAAGCCGACATCAAAACAGCCTGCGTCAGCAGCCTGGAAGCCCTGGCCGGATTGCAGCAGCAATTTCCGCAGGAAAACCTCGGCCTCACCATCGCTTTCGGCAGCGACCTGTGGCACCGCTTCGGCCATCAAGACGAAGGCCGCGACATCAAGCCCTTCCGCCCGCTCGGCAACGGCCTGGCGCCTGCTACCCAGCATGATGTGATGATACACATCGCCTCGCTGCGCCACGACATCAACTTTTCGCTGGCCATGGCCGTGCTGGCCGCATTCGGTGACAGCATCCGCGTGGCCGACGAAACCCACGGTTTCCGCTGGGTGGAAGACCGCGGCCTCGACGGCTTTGTCGACGGCACCGAAAACCCGCACGGCGACGAAGAAGTGACCCGTGTCGGCACCATCTGCGCAGGCGAGCCCGATTGCGGCGGCAGCTACGTATTGCTGCAAAAATACCGCCACGACCTGAAAAAATGGAGCGGCGTGAGCATCGAAGAGCAGGAAAAAAGTGTCGGCCGCAGCAAAGAAACCAACGAAGAATTCAGCCGCGACGTGCGCCTGCCCGATTCCCACCTCGGCCGCACCAACATCAAGGAAAACGGCGCAGGCTTGAAAATCGTGCGCCGCAGCCTGCCCTACGGCACGGTTTCCGGCCAACACGGCCTGATGTTTATCGCCTATTGCGCCAAACTGCACAACATCGAAGCGCAGCTGCTGAACATGTTTGGCGAAACCGACGGCAAGATTGATTTGCTGCTGAAATACATGTCAACCGCCGAAACCGGCGCTTATTACTACGCCCCCAGCGTCGAGCGCCTGCGCAATTTGTAAATACCCTGCACAGCATATCAAAAGCCGTCTGAAAACATTTTCAGACGGCCTTGTCTATTTTATATTTCATTGCCAATACACCACACGGATTTCCCGCTACCCGCCCTCACATCCGGCAAACCGGCGCACGGTAATAACAATACGCTGTTTTGCATACGCTTTGACTTGTACGGGGCATAAGTTGTGCCGGGTAAATACCCACAGGCAGCCCGTTGCCTCGACAAGTTTGGTTTTGCGCCCGCTTTTGCCCGATGCTACACCCAATCCGTATTACTGCCCCAAATCCACATCATGCAGCCAGTTGGCCTGCTGCACCATCACATCCAGCTCGCGGTATTGCCGCGCCGTGTCGTCTGCCTGCTTGCGCACTGCTTTCACATCCACCGCCGCAATCATGCGGATTTCGCTGCGGCTGTAGCGCTGCTGCTCCGGCGTGGCCGCGTCCGCCAGTGCCGTGAGCATGGCGTGTTTGTCTTTCAGCGTGTCACGCACGGCCAGCGCGGCGGTCATGTTCTGACTGTTCGGCAGCACCACCTTGTTGTTGGCTTCGTTAATCGCCACAATATAACGCTGCAAGGCCAGCGCTGTGCGCTCGTATTCGTGCAAAAGCTCCTGCGGCTGCTCCGCCGGCTGCTCGCCCTCCTGATATTGCGCATTGCCGGTCAAGCGGGCTTTTATCTGGGCAAGCCTGCGCTGCAGGTCGGCGCGTTCCATCAATGCTTCGGCCAGTTTCATGGTTTCTCCTTGCCGTCTGAATATTATTAAACTTCGTAACAAATACGCAGGATAGCATAAATTTCAGCGCTGCAAACCCATTCAGGCCGTCTGAACGCTTTTTTCGTTCAGACGGCCTGTCATCGTCGTGCCACCAAACCCACACAAGCCGGAAACGGAGCGGCAGGGTTTCGTGTTATAGTCGGAGAAATGAGATTCTGATACAAGGCGGCGAGCCGCAGACAGTACAGACAGTACGACAAGGTGAGCCAACGCCGTAGCAGAAACTCATTTCTTCGACTATATCCGGCCATAGATTACAATATCCGCATGCTCACCGATACCCACTGCCACCTGGCCGACCCCGCATTCAGCGGCAATCTGCCCGAGGTTCTCGCTGCTGCCCGCCGCGCCGGTGTGCGGCGCTTTATCGTGCCCGCCACGCAGCGTGATGACTTTGACGCCGTGTTGGCGCTGGCCTCTGCCGACATCCGCCCGGCGCTCGGCATTCATCCCTGGTTTGCCGCCGCGGCCGCCGAAGCCGATTTGGCGCAGCTGCAAACGCTGTTGCAGCATCATCCGCAGGCATGGGTGGGCGAAATCGGCCTCGATTTTTACGCCCGAAACCCAAACGCAGCCGAGCGCGTACAGCAAGCCGAAATGCTGCTTGCCCAGCTCCGGCTGGCCGAGCAGCTCCGCCGCCCGGTCATCCTGCACAACCTCAAAGCCACCGCCGCGCTGGTTGCCGCCATCCGCCGCAGCGGTTTTACGCAGGGCGGCATTGCCCACGCTTTTTCCGGCAGCCTGGAAGAAGCGCATGCTTTAATCCGCTGCGGCCTCTTCATCGGCATCGGCTCGCTGCTGCTCAACCCCGCCGCCAAAAAAGCCCGCCGTGCCGCCGCCGAATTGCCGCTGGCGCATATCGTGCTGGAAACCGACAGCCCGTTTATGCTGAAAAACCAAACCAACACCCCGGCCAACGTGCGCAAAATCGCCGAAACCGTGGCCGGATTGCGCGGCATTTCATTGGCGGAAGTGGCCGCGCAAACGGAGAAAAACATCAACAGCCTGTCGGCCTGAGCCTGATTCTTTTCAAGCGCTGCGGCAGTAGCGTCGAAGAAATGAGTTTCTGCTACGGCGTTGGCTCGCCTTGTCGTACTATCTGTACTGTCTGCGGCTCGCCGCCTTGTATCAGAATCTCATTTCTCCGACTATAGCGTGAACCAGCTCTCCGGTTGGCACGCTGCTCCGCCTTTGCGCCGTTTCAGGCCGTCTGAAACCTTGTCTCCGCATTTGCCAGCCACCCCGGTTCAAGGTAAAATTACGAATTCCAACTGAGCGGCAATTCATCATGACCAAGTTTATTTTCGTAACCGGCGGCGTCGTATCTTCATTAGGCAAAGGTATCGCCGCCGCTTCTATTGCGACCATTCTCGAATCGCGTGGTTTGAAAGTGACCATGCTCAAGCTCGACCCCTATATCAACGTCGATCCCGGCACCATGAGCCCGTTTCAGCACGGCGAAGTTTTCGTGACCGAAGACGGCGCGGAAACCGACCTCGACCTCGGCCACTACGAGCGCTTCATCAATTCCACCATGTATAAGCGCAACAACTTCACCTCCGGCCAGGTATATGAAGCCGTGATTGCCAAAGAGCGCCGCGGCGACTACCTCGGCGGCACGGTGCAGGTAATTCCGCACATCACCGACGAAATCAAGCGCAAAGTGCACGAAGGCGCGGCGGGCAATGATGTCGCCATCGTCGAAATCGGCGGCACCGTCGGCGACATCGAATCGCTGCCCTTCCTCGAAGCCATCCGCCAGATGCGCAGCCAGCTCGGTCGCAGCAATACCTTGTTTATGCACCTGAGCTACGTACCCTACATCGCCGCAGCGG
>JAUNTY010000031.1 GCA_030538415.1 Neisseria sp.
TCTGAAAACCTGTTCAGGTTTTCAGACGGCCTATCCCGTTATCCAAAATGTTTATGCTGCCGGTTTGTGTTTGCCGCCCGCCGGTTTTGCATCGGTTTCATACTCGCTGCCGTCGGCACGCAGCAGCTTGGGCTGCCCGCCGTTGTTGATGACCCGTTCGTTGACCACTGCTTTTTTCACTTCCTTCAATTCGGGCAGCAGATACATGGTGTCCAACAAGCTGCGCTCGACAATCGAACGCAGGCCGCGCGCGCCGGTTTTGCGTTCCATCGCCTGCTTGGCGATGCTGTGCAAGGCAGAGGGCAGAATTTCCAATTCCACGCCTTCCATCGCAAACAATGCCTGATATTGCTTCACCAGCGCGTTTTTCGGCTCGGTCAAGATGTTGACCAGCGCATCTTCGTCCAACTCGGCCAAGGTCGCAATCACCGGCAACCGGCCGATTAATTCGGGAATCAGACCGAATTTAATCAAATCTTCGGGCTCGACGGTTTCAAACAGCTCGGAAACATTGATGTTTTCGTCTTTGCTGCTCACCACCGCGCCAAAGCCGATGCCGCCTTTTTCGGTGCGTTGGCGGATGACTTTTTCCAAACCCGCAAACGCGCCGCCGCAGATAAACAGGATATTGGTGGTATCGACGTTGATGAATTCCTGATTCGGATGCTTGCGACCGCCTTGCGGGGGCACGCTCGCCACCGTGCCTTCAATCAGCTTCAGCAAAGCCTGCTGCACGCCTTCGCCCGACACATCGCGGGTAATCGAAGGGTTGTCGCTCTTGCGCGAGATTTTGTCGATTTCGTCGATGTAAACAATGCCGCGCTGGGCTTTTTCGACATCAAAATCACATTTGCCCAACAGCTTGGTGATGATTTGCTCTACGTCTTCGCCGACATAGCCCGCTTCGGTGAGCGTGGTCGCATCGGCCATCACGAAAGGCACGTCCAATTTGCGCGCCAGAGATTGCGCCAGCAGGGTTTTGCCCGAGCCGGTGGGGCCGATCAGCAGGATATTGCTTTTCGACAGCTCCACGCTACCGCTGCTTTTCGGATGGCGCAAACGCTTGTAATGGTTGTATACCGCCACCGCCAGCGTTTTTTTCGCCTGCTCCTGTCCGATTACGTGGTCGTTGAGGTTGGCGACGATTTCGGCAGGCGTGGGCAGCTTGCCGCCTTCGTCCAACACGGGGCTTTCGCTTTCTTCATCAAACTGTCCCTGCAACATCACACCGCAGGTCTCCACACATTCATTGCAGATAAATGCGTGTTCGCCTTCAATCAGATTCTTTACTTCATGCTCGGGTTTGCCGCAAAACGAGCAAACGTGTTTTTCGTCAGCCATACTTCTCGATTCTTGCAATCTAAACAGGAAGGGCTCTCGCCCGTCGAAGCTGTCAGTATAATAAGTATTCGCCCGATTATCAAACCCAACAACATGACAGCCAGACCGTTGTTTTTTCAGACGGCCTTGTTTCATCAATATGCAACAAACCCGCCAACCCCGTGCAAACAAACGCAAAATTTCCACTACATTACTTTACAAGCCGATTTTTTTTTACCACAATAGCCTCAAACCGCATTTTCCAGGGCTGTCTGCTTCGAAATTGAAGCGCTTCGCCGGAAATCCGACACCGACAACAAGGCAGACCGGCTACGTCAGCGGCATCCCGAACCACCACCCTGACACGCCGGCGCCAATCCGTCTCTCCAAACAGCGTCTTGCAACCACTCAACTTTAGCCGGAAACCGATATCATGAAAATTGTTTCAGTTCGTAAAAAAATCATCGCCGCCTGCCTGAGCCTGGGTTTGGCGGGCGCATCCCTTCCTGCCGCGGCCGACGACTTGGACGTGCTCGGCCAGTTTCTGGAGCAAAATTTTCCGACTGACAGCGACCCTCTGGGCGCTTTCATGACGCAAAACCCCGCCGAACAGGTGGAAGCCCAGGCCGCCATGGCCGGCCCGCTGCTTTCCTCGCAATCGGCCATTATCCTGAACAACCGCACCGGTGAAGTGCTGTATCAGAAAAACCCCAACCGCGTGATGCCGATCGCTTCCATTTCCAAACTGATGTCGGCCATGGTGGTATTGGATGCCGGACAAAACATGGGCGAACGCATCACCATCACGCCCGATGAAATCGACCGCCTCAAAGGCACCGGCAGCCGCCTCTCCATCGGCACCACCCTCACCCGCGGCGAACTCCTGCACCTGAGCCTGATGAGCAGCGAAAACCGCGCCACCCATGCGCTGGGTCGCAGCTATCCGGGCGGCATGGGTGCATTTGTCGACGCCATGAACCGCAAGGCGCAAAGCCTCGGCATGGCCAACACCCGCTTCTACGAGCCGACCGGCCTGGATTTCCGCAACGTCTCCACCGCCAACGACTTGGGCAAAATGGTGCAGGCCGCCAGCCAGTATCCGCTGATCCGCCGCAACTCCACCTCCAATTACGGCTCGGTCTACACCAGCTCGGGGCGTCAGCAAAGCTATAAAAACTCCAACACACTGGTGCGCGAAGGCGGCTGGAACATCGAATTGCAAAAAACCGGCTACATCCGCGAAGCAGGCCGCTCGATGGTGGTGAAAGCCAATGTGCAAAACCAGCCTGTCACCATCGTTTTACTCAATTCGCCCTCATCCCTCAGCCGCGTCAACGATGCGCGCAAAATCGAATCCTGGATGCTGCAGCGCCGCTCCTGATTCCCGTTACACAAACCAAAGGCCGTCTGAACACGTTCAGACGGCCTTTGGTTTTACGGTTTAAACCTGCCCTGCCAAAGCACAGCCACCGCAGTCAGGTTATTTTTTATAAACGGACATCACTCATCCGGCATGGAGCCGTCATTCTGATACAGCGTAAACAGCGGCACGCCTTTTTCACGCATGGTTTTGCCGCCCGGCAAATCGGTAAATTCCAAAATCGCCGCCGCCTCGACCACCTCGCCGCCCAGCTTGCGAACCAACTCCACACCCGCCTGCATGGTGCCGCCGGTGGCCACCAAATCGTCGACCAGCAACACCCGCGCCCCCTGCTGAATCGCATCGGTATGAATTTCCACCGTCGCCTCGCCGTATTCCAACGCATAACTTTGCGACAAAGTATCAAACGGCAGCTTGCCCTTCTTGCGAATCGGCACAAAGCCCACATTCAATTGGTAAGCCAACGCCGCGCCGATAATGAAACCGCGCGCATCCAGCCCCGCCACCACATCAATCTTCTGCCCCATATAACGATAAACCATCAAATCCACCAACAGGCGGAAATATTCCGGGCTTTGCAAGATTGGTGTAATATCATGAAACAGAATGCCTTTTTTCGGCCAATCGGGCACTTTGCGGATTTTTTCGGCCAGCGCCGCCACGCCCATGACTTCAGGGTGAGTCAACATACACAGATTCCTTTTTCAGATACAAACAAGGCAAAAGCCCAAGCATATTCCAACCTGCGATTGTAGCAAACTTTCCCGCGCCGCCAAACAGGCCGTTGTCGCCGTATCGGCCGATGTGGCATAATAAAAAAACATCAAAACACATGGAAACATCATGCGCAGCATCAGCAAAGGCAATATATTCATTATTTCCGCCGCCTCCGGCACCGGCAAAACCACGCTGGTTTCGCGCCTGCTCAAGCACCACGACGACATCCGCGTTTCCATCTCGCACACCACCCGCCCGCCCCGCCAGGGCGAAATTCACGGCAAGCATTATTATTTTGTCGATTCCGGCAAATTTGAAGCCCTGATTGGCGAGAGCGCCTTTCTCGAGCATGCCAAAGTGTTCGACAACTACTACGGCACCAGCGTCGAAGGCGTCAACATCCTGCTCGAGCAGGGCTATGACGTGATTCTCGAAATCGACATCCAGGGCGCAGAGCAAGTGCGCCGCACCCTACCCGGCGCCTGCAGCATTTTCATCCTGCCGCCCTCGTTTCAGGTATTGGCCGAGCGCCTGAACGGCCGCGGCACCGACAACGCAGACATCATCGAAAAGCGCCTGAGCAAAGCCCGCCACGAAATCGAACAAGCCTTCCTGTTTGACTACGTCGTTATCAACGAAGACCTGGTGGCAGCCGAAGCGGATTTGCACCACATCATCAAATCGCACAGATTAAAACAAACGGCACAACAGCCATTTATCGAAAATCTGTTGGAAAATTCCTGAAAATTAGCGACAATACACCCCAAGTATTTTATTTATCGACAATTCATTTATTAAAGAAAGCGACAATCATGGCACGAATCACCGTAGAAGACTGCGTCGGCAAAATCCCCAACCACTTCGATCTCACCCTCACTGCCGCCCGCCGCGCCCGCCAGCTTGAAAACGGCACCGCACCGCTGGTAGACGACATCCGCAACAACAAACCCACCGTTACCGCCCTGCGCGAAATTGCCGCCGGCCAAATCGGTACCGAATTGCTGAGCCGCAACAAATAACATCAAAAGGCCGTCTGAATGCCTGCACCCAAGCCCACCGCACCCTACGATTCCCTTACTGCCGAAGCCCGCAATTTATTGTTCCGCACGGCAGCCTATCTGGGTGACGAAGAACAGGCGCTGCTTGAAAAAGCCTGCGCCTACGCTTTTCATGCCCACGACGGCCAAACCCGCAAAAGCGGCGAACCCTACATCACCCACCCGCTGGCCGTCGCCACCCAACTGGCCGTTTGGCATATGGACATTCAGGGGCTGTGCGCAGGCGTGATGCACGACGTATTGGAAGACACCGGCATCACCAAGCTGGAAATGACCACGGAATTCGGCGAAACCATCGCCGAAATGGTCGACGGCCTCTCCAAACTTGAAAAGCTCGAATACAACGACCAGGCCGAACATCAGGCCGAAAGCTTCCGCAAACTGATTTTAGCGATGACCAAAGACATCCGCGTCATCGTCGTCAAACTTTCCGACCGCCTGCACAATATGCGCACCTTAGGCTCGATGCGCCCCGAAAAGCGTCGCCGCATCGCCCAGGAAACGCTGGAAATCTACGCCCAAATCGCCAACCGCATCGGCCTCAACAATGCCTATCAGGAATTGCAGGATTTATCTTTTCAAAACCTGCACCCGCGTCGTTACGAAACCCTGCAAAAAGCGATGAAAGCCAGCCGCCGCAACCGCCGCGACGTGGTCGGCAAAGTCTTGCGCGCCTTCAGCCAGCGCCTCGTCAGCGCCAATATCGAAGCCAAAATCAAAGGCCGCGAGAAAAACCTTTACAGCATCCATCAGAAAATGCAGGCCAAAAACCTGCGCTTTGCCGAAGTGATGGACATTTACGGCTTCCGCGTCATCGTCAACAGCGTGCCCGCCTGTTACGCCGCGCTCGGCGCATTGCACGGCCTCTACCAGCCCAAGCCCGGCCGCATCAAAGACTACATCGCCATCCCGAAAAGCAACGGCTACCAAAGCCTGCACACCACCCTCGTCGGCCCCTACGGCCTGCCGATTGAAGTGCAAATCCGCACCCGCGAAATGGATGCCGTCGCCGAAGGCGGCATCGCCGGCCACTGGATTTACAAATCCGGCGAAAACACCGTCGACCAAGCTACCCTGCGTGCCAACCAATGGCTGCAAAACATCCTCGATTTACAAGCCCGCAGCGCCAACGCGATGGAGTTTCTCGAACACGTCAAAGTCGATCTCTTCCCCGACGAAGTCTATATCCTCACACCCAAAGGCAAGATTCTGGTTTTGCCCGACGGTGCAACCCCCATTGACTTTGCTTATGCGGTGCATACCGACATCGGCAACCGCACCGTCGCCGCCCGCATCAACAATACCATGATGCCGCTGCGCACCAAGCTCAAAACCGGCGACTCAGTCGAAATCATCACCTCCGAGCAGGCCAAGCCCAATGTAGCCTGGCTCAATTTCGCCGTTTCCAGCCGCGCCCGCAGCGCCATCCGCAACTACATCAAAAACATGAACCGCGAAGATGCGATTGTGTTGGGTGAAAACCTGCTGCAAAAAGCCCTTTCCAGCCTATTGCCGCAAAACGTATTGCTTTCAGACGGCCTCAAGGAAAAATACCTCGCCGACCTCAACAACAAGCAAACCACCTTTGAAGACGTGTTATACAGCGTCGGCATGGGGCACACCCTGCCCGTTTCCGTCGCCATGCACATCGCCGAGCTGGCGGGCGAACACTTCGGCGACGAAGTCAAACTCAGCCCGATTAAAATCAACGGCAACGAAAGCGGCCGCGTACATCTGGCGCAATGCTGCAATCCGATTCCCGGCGACAGCATCCGCGCTGTCATCATCAAAGACCAGGGCATGATTATCCACCGCGACACCTGCCCCAACGTCTTGAAAGCCGACCCCGAACAGCAACTTGATGCCGATTGGGACAGCATCCACGACCGCAGCTACCGCACCCTGCTGACTGTCGGCGCGCGCGACACCCACGGCTTGCTGGCTGCGATGGCACAAGCCATTTCCGGCGCGAATGCCGACATCGAATCCGTCGAAACTCCCTCGCAAAAACAGGCCGGCACCGAAGGCTTCATCGAATTCAAGTTTTTCATCAAAACCCAAAACCTCGACCAGCTCAACGAAATCATCCGTGCCCTGCACGCCATCCCGCAAGTGCGCCGCGTGGTGCGCAATTGAGCAATGCCGCAACTGCCCGGGCCGTCTGAAAAACACCACGCTTTCAGACGGCCTTTATCTTTCTTGACAAAATCCGGCCGATATACGATAATTCAAAATTAACTATAGCCGTCACAAACGGCTGAAAATATTTCCGGCTGCCGCGCTAAAATCTGCAGCAACCCCTGTTAGGAGGTGATGTTTGACATCACGGCGCGTATCCCGCCCCGCCCTCAAGCGAAATCAGCGATACAAACCAACCTATTTCAAAAGGCCGTCTGAAAACAGACCGCCGCAAACCCCATACTGTTAGGAAATAAAATGCCTGCTATCCGTGTAAAAGAAAACGAACCCTTCGAAGTTGCCATGCGCCGTTTCAAACGCGCCGTAGAAAAAACCGGTCTTCTGACCGAGCTGCGCGCCCGCGAAGCCTACGAGAAACCGACCACCGAGCGCAAACGCAAAAAAGCTGCTGCCGCCAAACGTCTGCAAAAACGCCTGCGCAGCCAACAACTGCCGCCGAAAATGTACTAATCCGGCAAGCGATACGCTATAATCGAACACCGCAAGCGCAAACTTGCGGTGTTTTCGATTATGCCGTCTGAAAACCATTCATCCCTCTGCCAGCCGGATATACCCTTATCCAGCAACCCCACCGGAAACCCGCCATGACCCTCAAAGCCCGCCTTACCGAAGACATGAAAACCGCCATGCGTGCCAAAGACAGCGCCGCCCTTTCCACCATCCGCCTCGTCAATGCCGCCATCAAACAATTCGAAGTCGACGAACGCAGCGAAGCCGACGATGCCAAAGTAATTGCCATCCTCACCAAAATGGTGAAACAGCGCAAAGATTCCGCCCAAATCTACGCCGATGCAGGCCGACAGGATTTGGCCGACAAAGAAAACGCCGAAATCGACATCCTCAACCGCTATCTGCCGCAAATGCTTTCCAGCGCCGAAATCGAAGCCGAAGTCACCGCCGCCATTGCCGAAACCGGCGCTGCGGGCATGGCCGACATGGGCAAGGTCATGGGCGTTTTGAAAGGCAAACTCGCCGGCAAGGCCGACATGGGCGAAGTCAACAAAGCCCTCAAAGCCGCATTAACCGCTTAATCCCAAAAGGCCGTCTGAAAACGTTCAGACGGCCATTCAAACCCTTACCATGATTCCATCCGAATTCATAGACGAGTTGCTGGCCAAAGTCGATATCGTCGATATTGTTGACGAACACGTGCCGCTGAAAAAAGGCGGCATCAACTACATGGCCTGCTGCCCGTTTCACAAAGAAAAATCGCCGTCGTTTTCGGTGAGCCCGCAGAAGCAGTTTTACCACTGCTTCGGCTGCGGTGCGCACGGTTCGGCCATCGGTTTTATCATGGAATATCAGGGTTTGAGTTTTACCGAAGCGGTGCAGTATCTGGCCGACCGCGTCGGCATGACCGTGCCGCGCGTGCGCGGCCAACAGGACAATCCCGAACAGCGCGCCGAACGCAAGAAAAAACAGCAAACGTTGGAAGAAACCACCGAAGCCGCCGCCGCTTATTATGCAGGCCGTCTGAAACGCGATGCGCGCGCGCAAGCCTATCTCGACCAACGCGGTCTCTCGCCCGAAATCATCGAGCATTACGGCTTGGGCTATTCGCCCGACGGCTGGCAGCCCTTGGCCGAAGTGTTCCAGCCCTACCCCAACACTGCGCTGGTGGAAAGCGGCATGGTGATTGAAAAAGACGGCAAACATTACGACCGCTTCCGCGACCGCATCATGTTTCCCATCCGCAATCCGCGCGGCCAGGTCATCGGTTTCGGCGGCCGCGTGCTCGACAAAGGCGAACCGAAATACCTCAATTCGCCCGAAACGCCGCTGTTCGACAAAGGCCGCAACCTCTACGGCCTGCACGAAGGCCGCGCCGCGATTAAAGAAGCCAACCGCATTTTGGTGGTGGAAGGCTATATGGACGTGGTGGCGCTGGCGCAATTCGGCATCGGCTACGGCGTGGCCGCACTCGGCACCGCCACCACCGCCGACCATGTGAAACTCTTAATGCGCCAAACCGACAGCATTTATTTCTGCTTCGACGGCGACCGCGCCGGCCGCAAAGCCGCTTGGCGCGCGCTGGAAAACGCCTTGCCGCAGCTCAAAGACGACAAATCGCTGCATTTTCTGTTTCTGCCCGAAGAACATGACCCCGACAGCTACATCCGCGCCTACGGCAAAAGCCAGTTTGAAGATGCGCTCCTCAATCAAAGCAAACCTTTGTCGGAATATTTTTGGAGCGCGCTTTCAGACGGCCTCAACCTGAATACCCAAGAAGGCAAGGCCGAGTTGGTGAAAACCAGCTCGCCTTTATTGGCGCAAATCACCGCCCCCGCGCTCGGCTTTTTATTGAAACAGCAGCTGAGCGAACTCGTCGGCATCGACCCCGCCAACCTGGCGCAACTGCTCGGCCAGGCAGCTCCGAAGCGGCATGTGAAGCAAAAAAGCTACAAACTGCCGCAAACAAGCTTCAAGCAGCCGCAAATGCCGACACTGGTGCAAAAACAAATCCGCAGCCTCTTGATAAATCCGGCATGGGCTACATATATAGACCTGCCGGAATACTTGGCCTTGTCGGGCGATTTCGCCTGCCTGGCCAACCTGGCCGAGCTGATTAAAAGCCACGATTCGCCGCCCAACAGCGCCCGGATTCTGGAAGCCATGCGCGGCAGCGAACACGAAGCCACGCTCAACCATATTTTCCAGAACGCGCTCAACGCTGCCGAGGAGCTGGTTTCCGACAGCGAAGAAGACTGCGAGAACTTTAAAATCGGCATGCAAAAGCTCTTGAATGAGTTAAAATACGCCCAAATCGACATACTGAAACAAAAAAACCAGTCGGGCGGTTTGAGCGAGCGCGAAAAAAAGCTGCTGCTGGCTCTGCTGATGCCCGCCGCAAAAGCACCTTAGCAATACTGGCCGTCTGAAAACCTTACCCCTGCTGCAACCGAGTCGTCTTGAACCTACCGCAGAACACCCGTTTTCATTTTCAAACGCCCAGCATCCAGACTGCCAAGCGACACCATTCCGGCGCTTGCAGACTATCGTAACCGTTTACCAACCGAGATATCTATGTCCAATCAAAATCCCAACGCAAACGATACCGAACACGAAGATCAAGACGACAACCGCCCGCTGACCCTCGAAGAGCAACGCGCCCGCCTGCGCCAGCTCATCATCATGGGCAAAGAGCGCGGCTACATCACCTATTCCGAAATCAACGACGCCCTGCCCGACGACATGTCGGATGCCGAGCAAATCGACAACATCGTCACCATGATTTCCGGCCTCGGCATCCAGGTTACCGAACATACGCCTGATGCCGAAGACATTCTGCTGAGCGACAACACCGCCAACATGACCGACGATGACGCCGTCGCCGAAGCCGAAGCAGCCTTATCGAGCGCCGACAGCGAATTCGGCCGCACCACCGACCCCGTGCGCATGTATATGCGCGAGATGGGGCAAGTGGATTTGCTCACCCGCGAAGACGAAATCATCATCGCCAAAAAAATCGAAAACGCGCTGAAAAACATGGTGCAGGCCATTTCCGCCTGCCCCGGCTCCATTGCTGAAATTTTAGAGCTGATTAACCGCATACGCGAAGACGAAATCAAGGTGGATGAAGTGGTGGAAGCCATCATCGACCCCAATGAAGTCTTGCTCAACGAATTGGGGCTGGGGCATCTGGAAAGCGTGGCCGCCGACAGCAGCGAAGACGAAGAAGACGATGTAGACAACGGCAGCAGCGATGAAGCCGAAGACGAAGACGAAGAAGGCGATGCCGAAGCCATTGCCGCTACCAACCTCGAAGAGCTGAAACAAAAAGTATTCGAGCACTTCGACCGCATTCGCGACGATTACAACCTCATGGTTGCGGCGCTTGCCAAACACGACAGCCGCCACGGGGAATATCTGCAATACCGCGATGCCATCGCCTCCAAACTGCTGGAAGTGCGTTTCGCTACCCGCCAGATTGAAGCCCTGAGCAGCAACCTGCGCGACCGCGTCGACAACATCCGCAAGCTCGAGCGCGAAATCCGCGACATCTGCATTAACCGCGTGCACATGGAGAGGGAATACTTTATTGCCAATTTCCTGCCACAACTGACCAACCTGCAATGGGTGGAAGAAGAAGTGGCCAAAGGCCGCGTATGGAGCAATGCCCTCGAGCGTTTCCGCCATGCCATTGTCGAAAAACAAACCGAGCTTGCCAACATGGAAAAAGACATGCAGATTTCCATCGAAGAGCTCAAAGACATCAACAAAAACATGGTCATCAGCGAACGGGAAACCGCTGCCGCCAAGCAGGAAATGATTCAGGCCAACCTGCGTTTGGTGATTTCGATTGCCAAAAAATACACCAACCGCGGCCTGCAATTCCTCGATTTGATTCAGGAAGGCAACATCGGCCTGATGAAAGCGGTCGACAAATTCGAATACCGCCGCGGCTACAAATTCTCCACTTACGCCACTTGGTGGATCCGTCAGGCCATCACCCGTTCGATTGCCGACCAGGCGCGCACCATCCGCATTCCGGTGCACATGATTGAAACCATCAACAAGATGAACCGCATTTCGCGCCAATACCTGCAAGAAACCGGCGAAGAGCCCGATTCTGCGAAGCTGGCCGAATTGATGGAAATGCCGGAAGACAAAATCCGCAAAATCATGAAAATCGCCAAAGAGCCGATTTCGATGGAAACCCCCATCGGCGACGATGACGATTCGCATCTGGGTGACTTTATCGAAGACATCAACAATGTCGCCCCTTCCGACGCCGCCATGTATTCCAGCCTGCGCGAAGTGACCAAAGACGTGCTCGAAAGCCTGACTCCGCGCGAGGCCAAAGTGTTGCGCATGCGTTTCGGCATCGACATGAATACCGATCACACGCTGGAAGAAGTGGGCAAACAGTTTGACGTCACCCGCGAACGCATCCGCCAAATCGAAGCCAAAGCCCTGCGCAAATTGCGCCACCCCACCCGCAGCGACCGCCTGAAAAGCTTTCTCGACAGCGAAGAAAACAAACAGTAAACACCACAGCAAAGCAAACGCAGGCTTCTTCAAGCCTGCGTTTTTTATGGGTGTTTTATGCATATTTTGAATCAAAAGACCGAGGCCTTTGCAAAAAAATAACCGTCGCACCCGCGCAGGCGGGTGCCTAGTCTGAAGCACAGCTTCAGTTTAAATCCGACAGTTCTGTAAATTAGCAAGATTTTGATTTATATTGTATTTTAAAATTCAAGCCATGAGGGGACAAGCAAAGCCAGGCTTTGCACTGGGCACCCGCCTGCGCGGGTGCGACGGGCAGGGGAATTTTGCAAAGGTCTCAAGCCGTCTGAAAACTTGATAATCGCTGCTAATGGCAGAAACACCAAGCAAACAAAAACCAAGCGATTGCAAAAACAAATCCAGCGGCCAGGGTTTCCTGAACAACAGCAAAAACTTCAGAGAAAATACACAACAAAGCAATCGGGAAAAGAAAAACAAAAAACCGCGTGAATCGCCAGATTCATGCGGTTTTCAGCTGGTGGGCCCGGTGGGTTTCGAACCCACGACCAAGGGATTATGAGTCCCCTGCTCTAACCCCTGAGCTACAGGCCCCGAATTACAACAAAGGCGGCTATTTTAACATAAACTCAACCTTATTCAAGCCTGTTTGAAGCCCCGCCGCTACAGTCGAAGAAATTATAGAGGGAAAACTTAATTCCTACTACGGCGTTGCTGCGCCTAGCCGTACTATCTGTACTGTCTGCGGCTTGCTGCCTTGTATTAGAGTAAGTTTTCCCTCTATAGATTCTGCTACGGCGTTGGCTCGCCTCGTATCAGAATCTAATTTCTCCGACTATATCTTTCCAAAGCCCGCCGATGCAATGATTCGAAAGCGTTTTGCCTTTGTTCTGGCCGGCTTCAATCCCTCCCTTATCCGTAGCCCTCACGCATATGCACATCAAAACAAGCCAGCATGGCAAGCGCAGCCGCATTATATTGGCGCGTATCCAGGATAAAATTTTTGATTAATTTTGGCATTTCAGCAACTTGCTCCCACTTACGCTTACCCACAACCCACGTTATATGACATACGCGCTTGCTGGCGATAAGCCGCGTTGCTGCCGCATCTGTTTACCTTTTTTGAATGGATATAACGAAACCCATGCCTGGCTTAATAGATAATAACAAATAATACTATTTTCATATTAGAAAATAATTATTAGAGTAATCACATGCCTACTGTTAATATGCCGAATATCAAAAATAAAAACCGATTATCGGTATGCTTGCTCTTAACACATTATTTATTGCGTCATACTCCCGAAAATAAAATATTTCAAGGGATAACAACATGACCACCATCGCCATTGACCTGCAACCCCAATGTCGTTTTACCTGCCATGCGGCCAACGATGTCATGCATGTACACCGACCCGAGCAGATTGTTGACGAACTCAATCGTCAGGCACAGTATGCGCACTTGCGTCTGCTGATTGAAAATACATCCCCGATAAAACACACTTTATGCACAAGTCTTGGCAACCGCCAGAATTTGTCCGAACACCAGTATTTTGTTTTCAGCCAAGCGCCCCGCCTGCTGCGCAAGGCCGAAGAATGCCATGGCCGCCACTTCCTGCCCGGCCTGCCCTGCCCCGCCGACTACGACCATGAAATCGAAACGCAAGGCAGTGAAAACTTCAGCGCCTGCTTTCACGATGCTTCCCAAAGCCGCAGCAGCGGCCTGATTGAATGGCTTTTCGCACATGATGCCGAAACCATCATTATCGGCGGCCTTGCCACCGAACACGCCATCCGCAAAACCGCCTGCCAGCTGCATTGGTATGGCAACTGGAACGTCATCGTCAACCTGGCTGCCTGCCGCGGCTATACGCCGGAGGGCACCATCCAGGCCGTTTATGACATGCGTCACGCCGGCGTGACCGTGATTAACGACAGCAGCGAGCTGCCCGCCTTGCTGCACACAACCGCCCAACCGCAATATCGCGCGGTGTGAACGTCAGGCAACCGTTAACCGTGCCCGAGGCCGTCTGAAAGTATTTTCAGACGGCCTCGGGTCTTTATCCGTTCAGTCAAATCACTTAAATAAAAACCCGTCCGCCAACCAGCAGACTGTCTCCCATACATTTAGCCATAACCGTAGCGTGGGCTCTGCCCACGACCACACCATAACCTGCGGGGACGATGTTGCTGAAAGCACGGTATCAGCAGCGAATTGACAACGTGGGCAGAGCCCACGCTACTGGTTATTGTGAAACGACGCCGATAACAGGGTAAAACTACGGATTAGGCGCTTCGGCACCTTGTTCAAGCCGCCGCCCTGCCAAACAAAAGGCCGTCTGAAAGCAATCATGCTTTCAGACGGCCTCGAAGCCCGATTAGCCTTACATCTGGGTAGACTGAATCGCCGTCAGCGCAATGGTATACACGATGTCGTCAACCAGCGCACCGCGCGACAAATCGTTGACCGGCTTGCGCAAGCCTTGCAGCATCGGGCCCACGCTCAACACGTTGGCATTGCGTTGCACGGCTTTGTAGGTGCAGTTGCCGGTGTTCAGATCCGGGAAAATCAACACGGTGGCTTCGCCGGCCACTTTGCTGTCGGGCGCTTTCGATTTGGCCACGCTCGGTACGGTGGCGGCATCATATTGCAGCGGGCCGTCGATGGCCAGGTCAGGGCGTTTTTCCTGTGCGATTTTGGTGGCTTCGGCCACTTTTTCCACCGCAGGACCTGCGCCCGAAGTGCCGGTAGAGTAGGAAATCATCGCCACTTTCGGCTCGATGCCAAAAGCTTTGGCCGAATCGGCCGACTGGATGGCGATGTCGGCCAACTGCTCGGCGGTCGGCTCGGGATTCACGGCGCAGTCGCCGTATACCAATACCTGGTTCGGCAGCAGCATGAAAAACACGCTCGATACCAAGCTCGCGCCCGGAGCGGTTTTAATCAACTGCAAGGCCGGGCGGATGGTGTTGGCGGTGGTGTGCACCGCGCCGGACACCAGCCCGTCGACGTCGTTTTGCGCCATCATCATGGTGCCGAGCACCACGGTGTCTTGCAGCTGCTCACGCGCCTGCTCGGGTGTGAGGCCTTTACTCTTGCGCAATTCGCACATCGGGCCGACATATTGCTCCACCAAATCGGCGGGATCGATGATTTCCAACGAATCGGGCAACGTGATGTGGCGCTCGTTAGCCACGGCTTCCACTTCTGCACGCGGCGCCAGCAATACGCAGCGGGCGATGCCTTTTTCATGACAGATGGCGGCGGCCTGCACGGTGCGCGGCTCGGCACCTTCCGGCAACACGATACGCTTATTGGCCTTGCTGGCCGATTCCATCATGTTGACGCGGAATTGCGCCGGCGACATGCGGCCGCCGGCTTTTTTCAACAGAATATCCAGGCTGTCGAGTTTGTCGCTGCTGCCCAGATAGGTCAGGCCGGTTTTCTCGGCAACCGCCGCACCTGCGCCTGCGTCTGCGCCGTCGAGCGTAAAGGCCACGGCGGCGCCCGGGGCATTCACATAAGCCTGTTTGGCCAGATTCAAACGGTTGGCCACGTGCTCGACATCATCGGTATCGGTGTACATGCCGAACACCACGCTTGCATCAAACGACAAGGCCAAGTCCACGTTTTTGGTGGCCAAAAATACGCGTTCGGGATCGGCTTTCACGCCTTTCAAAATCACGTTTTCCGCATCAAGCTTGCCGACAGCGGCCACCAGCGCATCCAGCCAATCGTCGCTTTTACCGGCGCATACCATTTTTTCAGCTTCGCCCGCTTCATCGAAAACGCGTTGTACAACTGCTTTAGGCAAGGCATCGGCAATCGCACCGGCAATTGTCCAGCCGTTGGCTTTGGTAGAAACGGGAACCACTAAGATATTAGCCATATTTTGTCCTTTATAAACCGGGTAGAAAGATTTTTCTCATTATATCACTCTGAAAAGGCAGTTTATACCAAAACGCCGCCCCATCAGCATGGCCGCCGCCTGTTTCAGACGGCCTGCACTGAGTAAATATACAATAGAATGAAATATTTGTAGCCTTTTCTCGCAAAAATATTTATTTCCAGTTTAATGAATTAAATCAAACAACAGTCCGTCTGAACAAAATCATGCCGTTTCATATTGATTTGATATTATCAATATTATCCGCTTGCTTTTAAAAAAGGCCGTCTGAATATTCAGACGGTCTTTGCACAAGAAACCCTACCCCTGCCTGCATTCGGCAAACAAATCCAGCTCGCGCTTGTATTCCTGCGTATTCACATCATTGATGCCGAGCATGGAATGGAACACATTGTCGTGCGAATACGGTTTGGCGGCGTTTTGGCGCAAGCAGCTGGCCGACACGCCCAAATCGCGGTACCAACCTTCGTTTGCCCAAAAAATCATCGGAATCTGCGTTTGCTCGCGCGGGGCGATGGCATACGGCGCGGCGTGCAGATACATGCCGTTTTCGCCCAAAGATTCGCCGTGGTCGGAGAAATACCACAAGGCGATGTCTTTGTCGGGCTGCTGTTTCAGTAAGTCGATGGTATTGGCCAGCATGCGGTCGATGGCGATGATGGTGTTGTTATAGGTGTTTTGCAATTCAGCGTTGCTGCAATCCTGAATCTGATTGGTGTCGCAAGTGGGCGCAAACTTGCGTTCGTCATCGGTGTAGCGCTGATAATAGGCGGGGCCGTGGCTGCCCATGGTGTGCAACACGATGACGCCGTCATCAGGCATGGCTTGGATTTCTTCGGCCAAACCGTTGAGCAGGGTGCGGTCGAGGCAGCCCTCGCTGCCGCATTGGCTTTTGTCGGCCAGCTCGCGGATGTCGATGTGCTTGATGCGGTCGCACGCGCCTTTGCAGCCGCCGTCGTTTTCACGCCAGCTGGTGTACAGCCCCGCGCGTTGAAGGATGTCCATCAAGCCTTCCTGATGTTTGGCGCGGTTGCCGTTGTAGTCGCTGCGGTTCATACGCGAAAACATGCAGGGCAGTGAAATCGCGGTGGCGGTGCCGCATGAGGACACATCGGTGTAATTAATCACTTCCGCGCCGAGTTTTTTCAATTCCGGCGTGGTATCGGGCGCGCCCGGGTTCAAGCCCCAGTTTTGCGCGCGGGTGGTTTCGCCCACCACCAACACCATCAGCCGCTTGCGCTCGCCCGCAGTGCGCTCGCGCTTGGCATCGAGGCCGATTTGCTCGAACGGGCGGTTGGCATCGTACACATTGTAAGCGGTTTTGAAGCTTGCGCCGATGAAGTTAATCGGCACGATTTGATGGTTGACGCCTTTGTTGTTGCGGAAAAACGAAGCATAGTTTTGATAAGCAACCGCCGCCACGGCCAGCACCACCAGCAGCGAAGCCAGCATACTCGCGCCGCGCCAGCCCAAGCCTTTATACCAAGCCGAGGCCGGGCTGATTTTGCCGTAGCGCGCATACAGAAAAGCAGGCAGCACACCGGTCAGCAAAATCCAGCCGATAAATTTCACCGACAGCCAGGCCGTCGCCTCCGACTGATTGGTTTGCAGCAGATTCTGAATCATGTCGGAATTGAAATAAATTCCCTGCACCATCACCGCATACGAAGCACCTGCGCCCAACACCAGCAGCAGCGGCATCAACACGCGGTGCACTTTCGGCCAAAACAAAAGCTGCATCACGAAATTCATCGCCGCCAAAATAAACAGCGGCATGGTCGCCAGCAGCAGCCAGTCGTGCCCTGCCGCCGACCGGCTTTTCTGCCACACTTCCTGCCAAAATCCGATATTGAACACCAGCATCGAATACACACAAAACAACAAAACCGCGCGGTTGGCGGTAAGGCGCATCCACGCCTTACCGCTTTTTTCCGCCATCTTTCTTTCTTCCATAATCCTGCCGATACATTTCGTTAAAACAAACATGAGCGGATGATAGGCAGGCAGAATTAAGGGAAACTTAAGGCCGTCTGAAAACACGTTCAGACGGCCTTAAGTTTCATTTAAGCTAATTTTGCTTTAATATACCCACAGCGACAGAGCGCTGTATTCCTTCATCAAAATATTTCTGCCTGTGATTGCGCTTCAAACGCAGCGCAGGCAGTTTCTTTAATCTTCGTAAGTGGTATAGTGACCCCATGCGTATTTTACTGATTGAAGACGACCCCCACATCGGCGACGGCCTCTATCACGGCCTGTTGAAACACGGCTTTACCATCGATTGGTTTAAAGACGGCAAACTCGGCCGCGACGCCCTGCCTTGCGCGCCTTACGATGCGGTGGTGCTCGACCTCGGCCTGCCCGGTCTCGACGGCATGGCGATTTTGGCCCACTGGCGCAAACACCGCTTCGACACGCCGGTGTTGATTCTCACCGCCCGCGACGCCCTGCCCGACCGTTTGGCGGGGCTCAACGGCGGCGCCGACGATTATCTCTGCAAGCCGTTTGCGCTCGATGAAGTGGCCGCCCGCCTGCTCGCCTTGGTGCGCCGCAGCCAGGGACGCGCCGTCGCCACGCTCGATTACGGCAGCCTCAGCCTCGACACCGCCTCCAAAACCGCCACCCTGCAAGGCCGACCGCTCACGCTCACCCAGCGCGAATATATGCTGCTCGAGCTTTTGTTGTCGCAACCGAAACACATCCACAGCCGCGCCCAAATCGAAGACAAACTCTACGGCTGGGATCAGGAAGTGGAAAGCAACGCCGTCGAAGTGCACATCCACCACCTGCGCAAAAAAATCGGCGCGGGTTTTATCCAAACCCGCCGCGGCCTCGGCTACCAACTCGGCGAGTTGCCCGCATGAGCCGCCGCCACAACGCCAGCCTGCGCCGCCGCCTGTTTACTTATCTCAGCGGCGGCCTGCTCGGCTTATGGCTGGCCACCGCCATCGGCAGCGCGGCGATTGCCCTGCACGAAGTCAACGAAATGGCCGACACTCAAATGGCGCAGCTTGCCCGCTCGATGATGTCGGTTTCTATCGGCTTCGACAAACAACACGAAACCCCGCTCGCCCTGCCGCCCGCTCTCGAGCATGAAGACGACAGCAACAACGGCTTCACCATCTGGAATGCCGAAGGCATCCGGCTCGCCGCCGACCGCTACGGCCACGAAATCCCTTTTCAGACGGCCTCCGGCATTCATAACAACCGCCCCTTCTGGCAAGGCGGCGCGTGGCGTTACCTCTATCTCCACGACGAAACCAGCGGCTACACCGTCGCCGTGTCGCAGCGGCTGAAAGAGCGCCTCTCCACCCTCACCAACGCCTTGTGGGTGCAGTTTGCCCTGTCGCTATTGATGCTGCCCTTATTGATGTGGCTGACCGCATACGGCATCCGCCGCGGCCTGCAACCGCTCGCCGATCTCGGTCGAGAGTTGCAAGGGCGCGATGCCCAAAGCCTGCAAGCCGTGTCGGAAAACGTGCCGCGCGAAACCCTGCCGATGGTGCAATCGCTCAACGGCCTCTTGGGGCGCGTATCTGCCGCCATCAGCCGCGAGCAGCGCTTTACCGCCGATGCCGCCCACGAATTGCGCAGCCCGCTGGCCGCCATCAAAGTGCAGGCCGAAGTGTTGGCGATGAGCCGCGACGAAACCGAACAGCAACATCACCTCGCCAACATCCGCCAAAGCCTCGAGCGCGCCGGCCGCCTCACTGAGCAGCTGCTCACCCTCGCCCGCCTCGACCCGATGCAGGCGCTGGCCGACGCCGAAACCATCGACTGGCAGCAAACCGCCCATCAGGTGCTGCAAAGCGTCAACCTGCAAGCGCGCGAAAAACACATCCGCCTCCAACTCGACCACCCCGACGGCTTGAGCGATATTTTCCCCCGCGAAGGCAACCCCGTGCTGCTGCAACTGATGCTGCGCAACCTGCTCGACAACGCCATCCGCTACAGCCCCGAAAACAGCCGCGTTACCCTCAGCCTCGCTTCAGACGGCATCAGCGTTTGCGACCAAGGCCCCGGCATCGCCGCCGAACACCTGCCGCGCATCCGCGAACGCTTCTACCGCCCCGCCGGACAAACCCAACAAGGCAGCGGCCTCGGCCTCTCCATCGTCGAACGCACCGCCACCCTGCACGGCTTGATGCTGGAGATTGAAAACCGAAGCGGAGGCGGTTTGTGTGTGACGCTGACGCGTTTGTAAAAAACCGAGGCCGTCTGAAGCGGCAGCACGGCAATACGCGTAGCGTGGGCTCCGCCCACGTTTTACCGCAACCCGCCGCACAATACCGCCCGGGCAATGCCGTTTGATTTAATACATCAGAAAAAAACAACAACTTGAGGCCGTCTGAAAACCATGTTTCAGACGGCCTCAAGTCATCAGGCAAAGCCGCGCAAATATTGGCGCGGC
Source organism: Neisseria sp. (assembly GCA_030538415.1). GTDB lineage: Bacteria > Pseudomonadota > Gammaproteobacteria > Burkholderiales > Neisseriaceae > Neisseria. Next base: position 19,960 of record JAUNTY010000031.1, read on the forward strand.
ACAAACTGCACCGCTTCGGCATCGCTCACGGGCTGGCGGTATTGCGCATTCAGCAGCCAGTTCGGATCGCGCAGCAGGCCGCGGCCTACGGCCACCAGATCGGCGGATTCGTCGCCAATCACAAAATCGGCCAGCGCGGCATCGTCAAGCATGCCCACGGCAATCACCGGCTTGCCGGTGGCCTGTTTTACCGCGCGCGCCATGTGCACCTGATAACCCGCCTTGAAAACCGGCATGTGTTCGGGGTGCAAATCGCCGTCGCCGCCGCCGCTCACATGCAACACATCCGCGCCTGCGGCGGCATAGCGTTTGGCCACCTCGCAGCCGTAGGTCAAATCGTAGCCGTGTTCGCCGTATTCCTGCGCGGAGAGGCGCACAAACAGCGGCATTTCCGGCGGCATCACTGCGCGGGCGGCGGCAATCACCTGTTCGCCGAACAAGGTTTTGTTTTGGCCGTATTCGTCATCGCGCAGATTGGTTTTCGGCGCGTGGAATTCGTGAATCAGATAGCCGTGTGCGCCGTGGATTTCAATCGCATCAAAGCCTGCTTCCAGCGCGCGCTTCACCGCATTTTGGTAATCCTGCACCAAGCCGCGCACTTCTTCGGTGCTGGGGGCATACGGGGTTTGGTAGCTGTAACCGCTGGTGCCGTCGGCGCCTTCGTAGCGCAAGGCCGAAGGCGCGATAACTTGATCCGCCCCCAACGCCTTGCGGCCTGCATGGGCAATCTGGATGGCGATTTTGGCGCCTTGCTGATGCACCGAATCGACAATGCGCTTGAAGGCATCGCGCTGGGTGTCGTTCCACAAACCCAGACACATCGGCGTGATGCGGCCGTTGGCCGCGATATTGGTCATCTCCACGATAACCAGCCCCACGCCGCCGATGGCGCGGGCGGTGTAGTGGGCGAAATGCCAATCGTTGGGCACGCCGTCGGTGGCACTGTAAGTACACATCGGCGGCATCACCAGGCGGTTTTTCAATTCAAGGTTTTTGATGCTGAAAGGGGTCAGCAAATGGCGGAATTTAGCCATAACGGGGTTTCCTTTATCAAGATGTTTCAGACGGCCTGAGGGGTTGCTTTGGCCAATGGCTGCAAAATAATATGGTCGAAGAGATGAGTTTCTGCTACGGCGTTGGCTCGCCTTGTCGTACTATAGTCGTTCCGTTAGATTGATACAGCATTGCTGCGCCTTGCCGTACTATATCAGCTTTATGTCGGCGCACGGGCAGGATGTGCAGGCCATGCTGGATAAGGGCGAATGTGATGTGGCCATGCTCGGTGAGCAGAGTGTGCCGCCGCGCATGCACGCCAGGCGGCTTTACCGGCAGAATTACGTTTGCGCCGTGCGCCCGAATCACCCGGTGCTGCAGCAGGCGTGGAATCTGGATGCGTTTTGCGCGCTGGATTTCGTGCTGCTGTCGTTCAAGGGCGGCGGTTTTACCGGTACCACCGATGAGACGCTGGCCAAGCTCGGGCGCAGCCGCCGCGTGGTGATGTCGCTCACCGATGCCTTGCTATAGTCGTTTCAATTTAGTTTGATACAGCGTTGCTGCGCCTAGCCGTACTATCTGTACTGTCTGCGGCTTGCTGCCTTGTCTCAATCTAAATTGAAACGACTATATAATGCCGGAAATTCTGCGGCAGAGCGATTTGGCCACGGTATTGCCCGACCACTTTCTCCACGAAAAAGACCATCTGCACCTGCTCACGCCGCCGCTGCAAATAGAAGGTTACGACAAAATGATGGCCTGGCACGAGCGCAGCCACCACGACCCGGCGCAGCAATGGTTGCGGCAGCTTTTGTATCAGGCTGCCGATGCAGGCCGCCGTGTTGCCTGATGCCCGATTGCGCGGATTATTGAATCCTGCTCACAAGCTTATGCAGTTTCAAGCGCTTAATCCGCCACCGCCAAGCCGTTACAATGGGCGCATCACTTCACCGCTTTGCGAGCACACCATGCACAAAACCGCCGCCCTCGCCCTCCTGCTGTGCAGCGCCTGCAGCGCCGAGCCTGCCGCCGTAGCCGAACACACAGCTCCGCCGTTTCAGACGGCCTCTGCGTCCGCAGCCACCGCGTTCACCAACACCATCGGCATGACATTTGTCGAAATCCCCGCCGGACAATTTATGATGGGCTCGGTCGAAGCCGATGCCGATGCACGCGAACAACCGGCGTATCCCGAAACCATCGCCCGGCCGTTTTACATCGGCCGCCACGAAGTCACCCAGGCCGACTGGCAGGCGGTGATGGGCGAAAATCCTTATGTGCGCGACCGCTCCAATCCGTATTACAACTTGCCCGGCATGGCGGCGCGGATTACCAAACCCGACCACCCCGCCACCGTGTCGTGGCACGACGCGCAGGAATTTATCGCCCGATTAAACGCACAAGACACGCAATACCGCTACCGCCTGCCCACCGAAGCCGAATGGGAATATGTGGCGCGCGCAGGCACAAGCAGCCGCTATTTCTTCGGCGATGCCCGCGCAGATTTGGGCAAATACGCTTGGTATGGCGAAAACTTCAGCAGCGGCGGCACCCATCCCGTCGGTCAAAAACTGCCCAATCCGTGGGGCGTGTATGACATTTACGGCAATGCGTGGGAATGGGTGCAGGATGCCTACCGCCCCGATTACCGTACCGCGCCGACTACCGACAAAACCGTGCGCGGCGGCAGCTGGCACAGCACCGCAGGCGGCTGGCACAGCGCCTGGCGCAAGCCTTATCCGGCAGATTACCGTGGGATAAGTATCGGCTTTCGCTTAGTTTTAGAAACAAAATAAGGAGTAACAATATGAAAAAACAGATTAATGTAGTCATCGGCACAGGCTCGATTGCGATTGCCATCGCCCGCCGCGTCAGCGTGGGCAAACCCATTTTATTGGCGGATATCCGTTTGGAAAACGCCGAAGCCGCCGCCAAAACCTTGCGTGAAGCGGGCTTTGAATGTCACACCGCCCAAGTGGACGTGGCAGACCGCACTTCGGTGCAGGCACTGGCAGACCAAGCCGCCGCTCTGGGCGAAGTGTACCGCCTGATTAACACCGCCGGGCGTTCGCCGTCGCAAGCCAGCCCGCAAGCCATTTTGCAGGCGGATTTATACGGCACGGCATTGGTGTTGGAAATTTTCGGCAACATCATCGCCGAAGACGGCTCTGCCCTGATGACCGGCTCGCAGTCTGCTTTCCGGCTGGAGCCGCTCACCGCTGAAGACATTCATGCCTTGGCAACAACGCCCACCGAAGCATTGCTGGATTTGCCGCTGGTCAAAGCCATTGACGACAGCCTGCGCGCCTATCAGATTTCCAAACGCGGCAACGCCCTGCGGGTGCAGGCAGAAGCCGTGCGCTGGGGCAAACGCGGCGCCAGGGTAAACTGCATCAGCCCGGGCATTATTTTCACCCCGCTGGCATTGGACGAATTAAACAGCGAAGAGCGCGGCGGCTTTTACCGCGACATGCTCGCTTCCATCCCGGCCAAACGCGGCGGCACACCCGACGAAGTGGCAGACCTGGCCGCGCTGATGCTGAACGCGGGCTACATCACCGGCAGCGATTTCCTGATAGACGGCGGCGCGACGGCGCAGTTTTGGTATGGCGGTGCGGAAAAGCAATAATCTTTCCGAACCAGACCGCCCCATCCGTCGGCGGGTGCGGCTTTGGTTCCGTCTTATAGTAGAAAAACTTAATTTTTAATATAGTCGTTTCAATTTAGATTGAGACAAGACAGCAAGCCGCAGACAGTACAGGTAGTAAGACAAGGCGAGCCAACGCCGTAACAGAACTCATTTCTTCGACTATAAATCTACTGTCTCCAACTCACAGCCTTGGGTTGTTCCTTATTTTAAATGACGATAAAAAGGCCGTCTGAACGCTTTCAGACGGCCTGTATCTTTGCCCGGATATCAGCCCTGCAACACCGCCAACACCTTAGCCGCCACTTCGCCCACGGCCACGGTTTCGTTTTCCGCGGCGGTGCGGGCGCGGTATTCGACGTTGCCTTCTTTCAGGGCGCGGTCGCCGATGACGATGCGGTGCGGAATGCCGAGCAACTCGGAGTCGTTGAGCAACACGCCCGCGCGTTCGTCGCGGTCGTCGAGCAGCACGTCTGCGCCTGCGGCCAGAAGTTCGGCGTAGAGTTGGTCGGCGGCTTCGCGCACGCTGTCGGATTTCTTGTAGTTCATCGGCACAATCACCACCGCGAAAGGTGCCATCGCGGGTGTCCAGATGATGCCGTTTTCGTCGTTGTTCTGCTCGATGGCGGCGGCAACGATGCGGGTGATGCCGATGCCGTAGCAGCCCATTTCCATGATTTGCGCTTTGCCGTTGTTGTCGAGGAAACTGGCGTTCATGGCTTCGGAATATTTCGTGCGCAATTGGAACACATGGCCGACTTCGATGCCGCGTGCGAGTTTCAGACGGCCTTGTCCGTCGGGGCTGGCATCGCCTTCGACGACGTTGCGCAAATCGACGAATTCCGGCTCGGCGGCATCGCGGCCGAAGTTGAAACCGGTGTAATGGTAGTCGTCTTCGTTCGCGCCGATCACCCAATCCGCGCCTTTTTCGGTGGCGAAATCGGCATACACTTTGCCTGTGAATCCGACGGGGCCCAGCGAGCCGCCGTTGGCACCGAATTGGGCACGGATTAGTGCGGGATCGGCCATCGTGAGCGGCGATTTCACGCCCGCCAGTTTCTCTGCCTTGATGTCGTTAAACTCATGATCGCCGCGCAACAGCAGCAACACGATTTCGCCCTCTTCCCCGCCTTCGACGACGATGGATTTCAGCGTTTGCTCAATCGGCAGATTCAAAAACTCCACCAAGGCGGCGATGGTTTTGACGTTGGGCGTGTGAACTTTGTTCAATTCCGCAGTTGCAGCGGCGCGCTCGCCCGCCAGCGGCAAAGTAGCGGCCAATTCGACGTTGGCGGCAAAATCGGAGCTGTCGCTGTACGCAATCACGTCTTCGCCGCTGTCGGCCAATACTTGGAATTCGTGCGAGCCGGTGCCGCCGATGCTGCCGGTGTCGGCGGCCACGGGGCGGTAATTCAGGCCGAGGCGGTCGAAGATACGGCAATAAGCGTCATACATCGGCTGATAGCCGTCGCGCACCAAGGATTCGTAATCGGCGTGAAAAGAATAAGCATCTTTCATCACAAATTCGCGCGCGCGCATCACGCCGAAACGCGGGCGCACTTCGTCGCGGAATTTGGTTTGAATGTGGTAGAAATTTTTCGGCAGTTGTTTGTAGCTGGTGATTTCCTTGCGCACGATGTCGGTAATCACTTCTTCGCAAGTCGGCCCCATGCAGAAATCGCGGTTGTGGCGGTCGCTGATACGCAGCAATTCCTTGCCGTAAAATTCCCAGCGGCCGCTTTCCTGCCACAATTCGGCGGGCTGCACCACCGGCATCAGCAATTCGACCGAACCCGCGCGGTTCATCTCTTCGCGCACGATGTTTTCCACTTTGCGCAACACCCGCAAGCCCATCGGCATCCAGGTATAAAGACCGGAGGCGATGCCTTTAATCAGGCCGGCACGTATCATCAGCTGGTGGCTGGGCAGCGTGGCTTCGGCGGGGGCTTCTTTAAGGGTGGAAATAAAGAATTGGCTGGCTTTCATGATATGTAAATTCTGGTGTGTAAAATGATGCGTGATTGTACCGCGAAACGGCTGAAGCAGCACATTTTTATCCGCCCGTCCAGCGTATTCCGGCATTTCATACACAGTTTTCAGACGGCCTTGTTTTTACTAAGCTTTTTCTTAATTGCTCGGGCGAAAGTGATAGCTTATATTTAAATACTTGATTTTTATATATTTTATTTTGCTTTATTTTTGAGCAGCGGCCATGGAGCGTTTGCAGCATAACGCTTTTTTCAAATTACTCATGGTTTATACACAAAGTTATCCACAGTTTATGTGTATGAATTGTGACGCTGCCGCACAGGCCGTCTGAAAATGTCATCAACGTAAGCGCATATTAACCTGCCCTTGTATTATCGACGCTTTAGGATTAGGCTCTCCGATTGAACAACACACACACCGAAATCAAATAAGGAACCCTTCATGAGCCACAAAACCCAGGCCGAGATTTTCGCCCACAACCGCGAATGGGCGGAAACCAAATTGCAGGAAGACCCGCATTTTTTCGAGCACTTATCCGCCGCACAAACGCCGGGCTACCTCTACATCGGCTGCTCCGACAGCCGCGTGACCGCCGAAGAAATGATGGGCATGCAGCCCGGCGAAGTATTTGTGCACCGCAATATCGCCAATATGGTCAATTCGATTGATTTAAATACCGCTTCGGTGGTCAATTACGCCGTACAGCATCTGAAAGTAAAGCATATTGTTGTCTGCGGGCATTACGAATGCGGCGGCGTGCTGGCGGCCATGCAGGCGCGCGATCTCGGCATTCTCAACCCGTGGTTGCGCACCATCCGCGATGTGTACCGTCTGCACCGCGAAGAATTGGATGCGATTGACAACAAAAAAGCCCGCTACGACCGCCTCGTTGAACTCAACGTGCAGGAACAATGCATCAACCTGATTAAAATCGCCTGCATCCAGAAGCGTTATCTGAAAGAGCAATACCCCACCGTGCACGGCTGGGTATTCGATATCCGCACAGGCCGTCTGAAAGATTTACAGATTGATTTCAAAGGTATTTTGAAAGACATTCAACGGATTTACGATTTGACCGACAGCGAATGGTCGATGTAAAGATTTAAATCAGCATACAAAAAGGCCGTCTGAAACCAATTTTGTTTCAGACGGCCTTTATCATCAAGCAGCGATTTTACACGCCTTTTTTATCCAGATAGCTTTCGTAGTCGCCCAGATAATGTTCGTAGCCGCCTTTGCCGTCCAGCTCGATAATCTGGGTGGCGAGCGAGGAGACGAACTGGCGGTCGTGCGACACGAAAATCAGCGTGCCGTTGTATTTTTCCAGCGCCATATTCAGCGATTCGATGCTCTCCATGTCCATGTGGTTAGTGGGTTCGTCCATCACCAACACGTTCGGTTTCAGCAGAATCAGTTTGCCGTAGAGCATGCGGCCTTTTTCGCCGCCGCTCAATACCTGCACTTGTTTAACCACGTCGTTGCTGCCGAAGAGCAAACGCCCCAAGGTGCCGCGGATGACTTGTTCGTCGTCGCCTTCCTGACCCCATTGGCGCATCCATTCGGTCAAGTCCATCGCCACGTCGAAATCGTTTTCGTGGTCTTGCGGGTAGTAGCCGACGTTGGCTTTTTCCGCCCATTTGATGCTGCCTGAATCGGCGGCGATGCCGTCGGCGTAATCGGCTGCAAATGCGCCTGCCAACAGCTTCAGCAAGGTCGATTTGCCCGCGCCGTTGGGGCCGATAATTGCCAGTCGTTCGCCCGCTTCGAGGATGAAATCGAGTTTTTTGAACAGCTGGGTTTCAAAGCGTTTTTCCAAACCGGCCACTTCCACGGCTTGGCGGTGCAGCTTGGCTTTTTCGTCGGTTTCAAAGCGGATGTAGGGATTTTGGCGGGTGGAAGGTTTCACCTCGACCATTTCCGATTTGATTTTGTCGGCCTGCTTCAAGCGGCTGGTGGCTTGGCGGGCTTTGGATTTGTTGGCCGAGAAACGCGCCACGAATTCTTGCAGCTCCTGCAGTTTTTCTTTCGCTTTGGCGTTGTCTTTCATCGCCCGCTCGCGCGATTGGGCGGAGGCGAGCATGTAGTCGTCGTAGTTGCCCGGATAAATGGTGATGCTGTTGTAATCCACGTCGGCCATGTGGGTGCAGACTTCGTTCAAAAAGTGACGGTCGTGCGAGATGATGATCATGGTCGAATCGTATTGGTTGAGCATGCCTTCGAGCCAGCGGATGGTGTTGATATCCAAGTTATTGGTCGGCTCGTCGAGCAGCAAAACGTCGGGCTTGGAAAACAGCGCCTGCGCCAGCAATACGCGCAGTTTGAAGCCGGGGGCGACTTCGCTCATCAGCGCGTTGTGCAAATCTTCGGAAATGCCCACGCCGCTCAACAATTCGGCGGCGCGCGCTTCGGCGGTGTAGCCGTCGTATTCGGCGAACTTGGCTTCCAATTCGGCCGCGCGCATATAGTCGTCTTCGGTGGCATCGAGGTTGGCGTAAATCGCGTCGCGTTCGGTCATCGCCGCCCACATTTCGACGTGCCCCATCATCACCACGTCCAACACGCGCATGTCTTCGTAGGCGAATTGGTCTTGGCGCAACTTGCCGAGGCGCACGCCGTTTTCAATCGCCACTTCGCCGCTGGTAGGCTCCAAATCGCCGCCGAGGATTTTCATAAAAGTGGACTTGCCCGAGCCGTTGGCACCGATCAGGCCGTAGCGGTTGCCCTCGCCGAATTTCACAGACACATTTTCAAACAGCGGCTTCGCGCCAAACTGCATGGTAATGCCGTTGGTAGAAATCATTTTGTGTAAACCTTTTGCAAAAGAATCAGTTAAATCGGCGGCGATTGTATCATATCCGCGTGAAGCTTGCCCTGCTATTCTTGGCCGTCTGAAAGCTTTCAGACGGCCTTTTGTTTGAAACCGCAAACCAACAGGCCGGACACTCAGAATCCGGCGCTGGTTTGCAAAACAAGCATCACGACAACAGAAACTGCGGTTTGCCCTTGCGGGCAAATGTCGGATTCGAGAATCCGATCTACGGCGGTTTCAGACGGCCTTGAACACACTTGGGAATTCGTGCCTTTCCCGACCGTAGCGTGGGCTCCGCCCACGAAAACATCTCAGGCCGAGACCTTTGCAAAATACCTTTTACCACATCACAAAAGCATCAGCCTCGTCATTCCGGCGTAGGCCGGAATCTACGGTTAACTTCTATAACACATTGTTTTAATAAAATTATCCAAGTGAAAAAGTGGATTCCGGCCTACGCCGGAATGACGGGTTCAATGGATTTTTCAAGGGAAAAAGTATTTTGCAAAACACTCAGGCCGTCTGAAAACACAAAGGCCGTCTGAAACGTTTCAGACGGCCTTTGTTTACAACAGCTAAAAATTAATCTTTGTATTGTTGCAGTAATTTGTCGGCGGCTACGATGGCATCGTAAACCATGTCCGGCGTTACTTTAAACGGCTCGTTGTGAATGGTTTCGCCTTCCGCACAAGACAGCTCGGCCACTTGGCGCCATTCCGCTTCTTTGAATTCTTTCAAGCCCAAATCGGCCAAAGTCAGCGGTAAGCCTACGCCTTTGATGATTCCGATCACTTCGTCCAGCTCTTCGGTTGAAGCACCTTCCATAACTAATTGGGCAACCAGACCGAAAGCCACTTTTTCACCGTGCATCGCGCCGTGCAGGTCGTGAACGGCGGTCATGCCGTTGTGAATCGCATGTGCGGCAGCCAAACCGCCGGATTCCGCTCCCACGCCGCTCATGTAGATGGTGGCTTCGATGGTGCGTTCCAACGCCGGAGTGACGGCTTTGGCGGCCACCGCGCTCATGGCTTGCGGGGCGTAGTCGCGGATGGTTTCGTAACACATTTTGGCGATGCCCAAACCGGCCAGACTCGGTTGCATCAGCACCAGGTTGATGCCGTTGCTGGCGTAGCAAGTGCGCGCTTCAAAGTAAGTGGCCAAGCCATCGCCCACACCGGCGGCGAAGAAACGTGCCGGTTCGGCGGCCAGCAGTTTGGTATCGGCCAACACAGCATTCGGGTTGTTCGGCAAGAACAGATAGCGGTTGAACGAGCCGTCGGCGTTGTAGACCACGGTCAGCGCGGTACACGGCGCATCGGTAGAGGCCAGGGTGGGGAAAATCACCACCGGTGCGTTTTTATAGTAAGCTACGGCTTTGGCGGTGTCGAGCGTTTTGCCGCCGCCGATGCCGACCACGAATTCGCAGCCGTTTTGGTCGAATTCGGCTTTGTGCCGGTCGATTTCCTCATCGGAGCATTCACCGCCGAAGGTGGTAAATACGGGTTTCACTTCGTTTTCTTTGAAGCTTGCCGCCGCATCGGCTTCGGCTTTGGCTGCGATAAACGGGTCGCAAATCACAAGGCCGCTTGCGCCGTATTGTTTGACGTGCTTGCCCAAATCAGCCAACAAACCGGCCTGAATCAGGAATTTCATCGGGGAAGTGATGGATTTGACCACAGCCATTTTATTTTCCTTTCAAATTTGAAGATGTGTCGGTGAAGCTTTATTACTGCCAATATACGCGCATGCGTCCAAAAGAGATTTGCGCTATGTCAAGCAGACGGGCGCATATTAATATATTATCAGAGGCCATCTGAACCATCATGCCTGATGATGCGCTTTTGGCATGACCGCTGCATGGAGCCTGACTTGGAAACCGAAAAAATTTATTACAGCGTGGTGATTCTACTTTCCGCCGCCTCCATCCTGCTGAGTCCGTTTTTTTATGTGCGCCGCAGCAAGCGCCCGTCGTCAGGACGGCTGGTCAGGCGGCAATGGAAAATCGTGTTCGCCAGCAACCTCGTCATCGTGCTGGTTTTGCTGGCCGTATGGTGGCTGTGGCTGCGCTGACACAGGCCGTCTGAACGCCCGCACACAAACCGCCCGGTTTCTTGTATATTCCCATGACAAAACAAAATAATGAAAGACAAAACATGAAAGCCGCCTTTACCCTCCTGCTGCTCACCACCGCCCTGCCCGCCCTGGCCGCGCCGGTATACGAATGCACCGACAAAAACGGCCGCCGCACCTACACGCAAGACCCGCGCGGCAACTGCCAGACCAGCAAACTCGGCAAACCGAGCATTTACAGCGCCGCACCGGTATATCAGACATCGGCGGCCGCACCTGCCGACAACGGCAACCAGGCCTCCGCCAACACGGCAGAGCTCGCTTCCGCACAGCAACAGCTTGAGCAGGCCAGAACAAATCTCGAAGAAGGCAGAAAAGTGCGCTACGGCAACGAGCGCAATTATGTGCGCTATCAGGAGCGCATCGCCGGATTGGAGCAAGCGGTGGCCGAAGCCCAGCAAAAACTGGATGCTGTTCAACAGGGCGGCGCGGCCGGCATACAGTAAAACGAGCCAACAAAATGGTTTTTTTAAATGGCGATAAACGGCTCATCCTGTTATTTTGGCTGTAGATACTTGGCTGTGGATACAAGGTCGGGCAGTCATGCCTGTCAATCCGAGGCCATCACCACGTGATACCATTTTTTAAGACTTGGCACGGGAATGTCAGGGTTTCCTGGCAGCGCAGCGGTGTCAGGAAGCCCTAGAGCATGACCACCCGTCTTGTCTCAATCTAAATTGAAACAACTATAGTACGGCAAGGCGAGCCAACGCCGTAGCAGAAACTCATTTCTTCGACTATATTTTCAATGTTCAGTTGTTAAGGACGTTTGCCGAACTCTTCTTCCAATACAACCAGCGACAAAGCCTGCTCGCTCAAGGTAACTCCCAAGCCATAGCGGTCGGAGAGCCACATTCTGCCGTCTTTCAGCAACAGTTGTTCGTTAAACAGTGGACTGAGCCATTCGAAGTGTTCCAGCCACGGTTCGCTCGGGTAAGCGGCGGCCAGGTGAATATGGATTTCCATGGCAAAGTGCGGGGCGAGTTTGCGGCCGTGGCGGTGGGCAAGCTGCATGATTTGCAAAAACGGCGTGATGCCGCCCACGCGCGGGCAGTCGGGTTGCACAAAATCGCTGGCGTTGCCCAAAATGAGCTGCTCGTGTTCGCGGTAGCCGGTGAGCATTTCGCCGGTGGCAATCGGCGTATCCAAAGCGGCAGTCAGTGCGGCGTGGCCTTCGACATCGTAGGCGTCAAGCGGCTCTTCAATCCACACCAAGTCAAATTGCTCGAGTTTGCGCCCCATGCGGATGGCGGTTTCCCTGTCCCATTGTTGGTTGGCGTCCACCATCAACGGAAAGTCGCCCAATTCGTTGCGCACAGCGGTCAGGCGTTTGAGGTCTTCGGTGTTGTTCGGGTGGCCGACTTTGATTTTGATGCCGCCGATACCGCTTTCGCACGAAATGGCGACGTTTTTTACCACTTGGTCGAGCGGCGTATGCAGGAAGCCGCCGGATGTGTTGTAGCATTGCACCGAATCACGGTGTGCGCCGATTAATTTGGCCAGCGGCAATTTGGCGCGTTTGGCTTTCATGTCCCACAGGGCGATGTCAAACGGCGAAATGGCCTGCACGGTCAGGCCGCTGCGGCCGACAGACGCGCCCGCCCACAAAAGTTTGGTGTAGATTTTGTCGATGTCGTTCGGGTCTTCGCCCAGCAAATTATCGGCGATTTCTTTGGCGTGGGCATAAATACCGTAGCCGCCCGCGCGTTTGGAGTAGCTGAAACCGATGCCGTCGAAGCCGTCACGGGTGTGGATTTCGGCGAAGATAATCGCTACTTCGGTCAGCGGTTTTTGGCGGCCGGTTAAGACCTTGGCATCGCTGACCGGTGTGGCCAACGGTAAAAAGGCTAACGATACTTTAACCCACTCGATACGGTCGCCGCTTTCGGCTGCTGTCTTACCCTCAGAAGCTTTGGTGTAGCTGACGGCATCGGAATTTCCTGAAATAGACATGAGCATCTCCTTTAAGTTGATAAATCCGGTTGAGAAAACGATTTTATAATAATGTTTTAACAAAGAATCTGCATTATTCACTTTAACAAAAAAATCAATATTTTAATAAAGTTTTTTGGAAAATTTTCTATAGTGGTTAAACTTAATATTTGATACAAGGCAGCAAGCCAACGCCGTAGCAAATATTAAGTTTAGCCACTATATCTGTACTGTCTGCGGCTTGCTGCCTTGTCTCAATCCAAATTGAAACGACTATAGTGGAAAAACTTAATTCCTACTACGGCGTTGCTTCGCCTAGCCGTAATAGCTGTACTGTCTGCGGCTTGCCGCCTTGTATTAGAGTAAGTTTTCCCACTATATATGTTAAATGAAAGGCCGTCTGAAACTTTTCAGACGGCCTTGGCTTTTTAACAATATCATTTCAAATTTGCCAGCAGCTTGTCATGGATGCCGCCGAAACTGCCATTACTCATCACCAGAATATGATCGCCGCTGCGGGCGCTTTCCACGATTCCGTCAACAAAGGCATCAAAATCCCGGCCAACATGGAGCTTGCCGCCCAATGGCGCCAATGCCCCGGCCACGTCCCAATCCACACCGCCTGCGTAGCAAAACACCAAATCGGCCTCGTTCAGGCTTTGCGGCAGCGCGGCTTTCATGGTGCCGAGCTTCATGGTGTTGGAGCGCGGCTCCAACACGGCCAGAATGCGCGCCTTGCCTACTTTTTGGCGCAGCCCGGCCACGGTGGTGGCGATTGCGGTGGGATGGTGGGCGAAATCATCGTATACGGTGATGCCGTTTACTTCGCCTTTGGTTTCCATGCGCCGCTTCACATTCTTGAATTCGCCCAGCGCCTCGCAGGCGGCAGTAATGCCTACACCGACATGGCGGGCTGCGGCAATCACCGCCAACGCATTCATGCGGTTGTGTTCGCCAATGATTGCCCACGCCACATGGCCGACGGTTTTGCCGTGCAACAACACGTCAAACGCACCATCGGGCTGCACGTTGGCCACCTGCCAATCATCGGTATCGCCGAAAAATTCCACCGGCGTCCAGCAGCCTTTGCCCAGCGTATCGCGCAGGCTTTGCTCAATGCCGTTGCTCACAATCAGTCCCGCCCCCGGCACGGTGCGCACCAGATGATGAAACTGGGTTTGAATCGCGGCTAAGTCGGCAAAAATATCGGCATGGTCGAATTCGAGGTTGTTCAACACGCAAGTACGCGGGCGGTAATGCACAAATTTGCTGCGTTTGTCGAAAAAAGCAGTGTCGTATTCATCGGCTTCAATCACGAAAAACGGCGATTTTGAATGCGGGTCTTGCCGCGGCGTTTGCGGCAGGCGCGCCGATACGCTGAAATTCTGCGGTATGCCGCCAATCAGGAAGCCCGGCGCCAAACCGGCATGCTCCAATACCCAGGCCAGCATGCTGGCGGTGGTGGTTTTGCCGTGGGTGCCGGCCACGGCCAACACCCAGCGGCTGTGCAACACATTCTCCGCCAGCCATTGTGGGCCGGAAATATACGGCAGGCCGCGGTTGAGAATGGCTTCCACCACCGCCATGCCCCGTTTGGCCACATTGCCGATTACATACACATCAGCGTCGAATTCGTCCAGCTGTGCGGCATCAAAACCTTCGTGCACATCAATCCCGAGCGCCTCAAGCTGCGTGCTCATCGGCGGATACATTTTGGCGTCGCAACCGCTCACCTTGAAACCTGCCTCTTTGGCAATCGCGGCCACGCCGCCCATAAACGTGCCGCCGATACCGATGATGTGAATATGTGTCATGCTGTTGGCCAGATATAATAAAAAACAAAACGGCATTATAGCCGAATAATACCCATTCAAAAAACACACCGGCTGCGCTGCCCTGCCGCCTTGGCCTTTTAGAGTGGATTAATACAGAAAAAAGACAAGACGGCGAGCGCAGCCAGTGCGGCAAGACGAAACCACCGCCGGATCGTTTGTGTTAATCCACTATAACTGAACAACACATTCTGCATACCAGACAGCAAGCCGCAGTCTGTACTAATGGTGAATTTGGTGGTGCTTCAGCACCAAAACTTTCCGTTCTCTTTGAGCTATAGTCGAAGAAATTAGTTTCTGCTACGGCGTTGGCTCGCCTTGTCGTACT
>JAUNTY010000091.1 GCA_030538415.1 Neisseria sp.
CGCCGGAATGACGGAGTGGATGCTTTTGCGATGCAGCAAAAGGTATTTTGCAAAGATCTCAGGCCGTCTGAAAAGCAAAGCTTTCAGACGGCCTGATTCAAACAAACCCTTAATTAAGCATCGATATTCTGCGCCACCAAGGCGTTGTTTTCGATAAAGGCGCGGCGCGGTTCGACTTCGTCGCCCATCAGGGTCACGAATACTTCGTCGGCGGCAATCGCGTCTTCGATGCGCACTTTCAGCAAACGGCGCACTTCGGGGTCCATGGTGGTTTCCCACAATTGCTCGGGGTTCATCTCGCCCAAGCCTTTGTAGCGTTGGATGGACATGCCTTTTTGGGCGGCGCTCATCAGAATATCCAGCGCCTGAGCAAAGCTGCCGACCGGCTGACGGGCTTCGCCTTTGACCACTTCGGCATTTTCACCAATCAGGCCTTTGAGCATGGCGGCGGTTTGCAACAGGGTTTGGTAGGCTTTGCCGCCGAGGAACTTCGGCTCAATGTAGCTCACCATCACGTTGCCGTGCAGCTTGCGGGTGATTTTGATGAAGTGACTGCCTTCCGCGCCGTCCACGCGTTCGAGCGCGACTTCTTGTTCGTCCAGCAAGGCGGCAAGCATGGCGACGGCGGCATCGGTGGATTCGGCGCTGCTCAAATCGACTTCGTCGGCGTAGAGCATGGCATTCAACACCAAGTCGTCAATCACGCGGCTTTCCTGCTCAATCACGCTCTTGGCAAGCAGGAATTGCTTGGCAACTTTGCTGAGTTCTTCGCCTTGCAACACTTGGCCGTCTGAAACGATTTGCGCTTTATCGACCGCCAAACCGAGCAGGAATTGGTCTTTTTCAAACTCGTCTTTGAGGTAGCGCTCCTGCTTGCCGTGTTTGGCTTTATAGAGCGGCGGCTGGGCGATGTAGATGTAGCCGCGTTCGACCAATTCGGGCATTTGGCGGTAGAAAAAGGTCAACAGCAGCGTGCGGATGTGCGCACCGTCCACGTCGGCATCGGTCATGATGATGATGCGGTGGTAGCGCAGTTTTTCGGGGTTGAATTCTTCTTTGCCGATGCCTGCGCCGAGCGCGGTAATCAGGGTGGCGACTTCCTGACTGGCGAGCATTTTCTCGAAACGGGCTTTTTCCACGTTGAGAATTTTGCCTTTGAGCGGCAGAATCGCTTGGAATTTGCGGTCGCGGCCTTGCTTGGCCGAGCCGCCGGCGGAATCGCCCTCGACCAGATAAAGCTCTGACAAGGCGGGGTCTTTTTCCTGGCAGTCGGCGAGTTTGCCGGGCAGACCGAGGCCGTCCATCACGCCTTTGCGGCGGGTGATTTCGCGGGCTTTGCGGGCGGCTTCGCGGGCGCGGGCGGCATCGACGATTTTGCCGGTGATGATTTTGGCTTCGGTCGGGTTTTCTTCCAAAAAGTCGTTCAGGGCTTGGTTGATGACTTCGTTCACCACCGGGCCGATTTCGCTGGAAACCAGTTTGTCTTTGGTTTGCGAGGAGAATTTCGGGTCGGGCAGTTTCACCGACAACACGCAGGTCAGGCCTTCGCGCATGTCGTCGCCGCTGGTATCGACTTTGGCTTTTTTAGCCACTTCGTTGGCTTCGATGTAGCTGTTGATGGTGCGGGTCATCACTTGGCGCAACGCAGTCAGATGCGTACCTCCGTCGCGCTGCGGGATGTTGTTGGTGAAACATTGCACCGTTTCTTGGTAGCTGTCGTTCCACTGCATCGCCACTTCGACACTCATGCCGTCTTTTTCGCCGAATGCGTGGAAGATTTTTTCGTGCAGCGGGGTTTTCTTGCGGTTCATGTATTGCACGAAACCGGCCACACCGCCGGAAAAGGCGAAGCTCTCGTGTTTGCCGTCTCGCTGGTCGAAAAGCTCGATATCGACGCCGTTGTTCAGGAAAGACAATTCGCGGATGCGCTTGGCGAGAATATCGAAGCTGTATTCGATTTCGCCGAAGGTGGTTTCGCTGGCCAGAAAGCGCACCACCGTGCCTTTTTGCTCGGACGCGCCCACTTCTTTCAAAGGCTCGACCGCCGCGCCGTTGGCAAATTTGACGAAATGCTCTTTGCCGTCGCGGTAGATGGTGAGCGTGACCCAATCCGACAAGGCATTGACGACGGAAACGCCCACGCCGTGCAGGCCGCCGGAGATTTTGTAGCTGTTGTTGTCGAATTTGCCGCCCGCGTGCAACACAGTCATGATCACTTCGGCGGCGGAACGGCCTTCTTTCGGGTGGATGCCGGTGGGCATGCCGCGGCCGTTGTCGCTGATGCTGACGGAGTTATCAGAATGGATGGTGACGACGATTTTGTTGCAATGGCCGGCCAGCGCTTCGTCGATGGCGTTATCGAGCACCTCGAACACCATGTGGTGCAGGCCGGAGCCGTCTTGGGTGTCGCCGATATACATGCCGGGGCGTTTGCGCACGGCTTCCAGGCCTTCGAGGACTTGGATGCTGTCGGCGCCGTATTCTTCGTGTTTTTGCTGGTCGGTCATAATGTCTTTTCTTGCTGGTATATCAAACTGTTTGGCACATGAAAGGCCGTCTGAAATGCTTTTCAGACGGCCTGGTTTCCATCATGGAAAATCAGGCACATAATCTTGAGATTATACCTGATTTTCCATGTTTTTTCAGCAAAACAAGGCTTATTGATGCGTCATCGGCATGACGGCTCCGGCACTTGCCCTCTTCCCGTTTCAACCCAGTAGCCACACCACCAGATGCACCATGCTCGGCCCCAAAACCACCATAAACAAGCCCGCCAGAATCATGGTCAGGCTGGCCATCACGCCTTCGGTCGCATGGCGCTGGGTGGCGCGCGAGGTGCCGAAGCCGTGGGCGGCATTGCCGAAAGCGACACCGTTGGCGGTGTGGTAGCGGATGCGTGAAAATGCCAAAATCAAATCACCGAAAATCATGCCGATAAAGCCGGTGATGATGGTAAACAGCGACACTAGCGCCGCCGAGCCGTGAATCTGATCGGCCAGCACCACCGCAAACGGCGTGGAAATCGAGCGCGCCATCAGGCTGTTGGTCACTTCTTCATTGAAATGAAACAGATGCGCCATCAGAAAAGCGCTCACCACGCCCACAAACATCCCCACCACAATGGCCACCGACAACACCGGCAGCTGGCGGCGGATAACCTCGCGGTTTTCATAAATCGGAATGGCAAAGGCCACGGTGACCGGGCCCAGCAAAAACACAATGCCCTGCGTGTATTGGCGGTAGGTATCGTAGGAAATATGCAGGAGCGTCATCAGCACGATGGTGCTCAGCGACACGGTCACCACCGGCGAGAGTATCATCAGCGGCTTTCTGGCATGGAGCTTGCGCGCCAGCCAATAAGCGGCCAGCGTCCACAGCAGGCAAATCAGGGCAAGCGTATCCATTTTCCGCTCCTACACATGATGCTTCTTGTGCCAACGCCGTTGCAGGCGGTAGCAATAATTGAGGGTAAACGCCGTGCTCAGCATCACCAATGCCGTGCCCGCGCCGATGGTGAGCAGCAGCTGCCAGCCTTCAGCCAGCAGCAAATCCTTGTATTGCACCACCGACACCATAATCGGAATAAAGAAAAACACCAGTTCGCCCAACACCCATTTGGCGCCCGCATCCACCATGCCCGGCTTCACCACGCCCGCAGCCAAAAGGCCGAGCATGACAAACAGACCCAACACACCCGACGAGAGCGGCAGGCCGGTGGTGCGGCAGATGATTTCCGCCGCCCCCCACACCGCGCCGATGATGGCCAATTGGCCGCCAATACGGATGAAATGAACCAGTGTTTCCATTTTGAGTAATGTGTTTGGAAAAACGTTTGAGAAGCTTGATTATAAGCAGCTGGTTTTTGCATAATATGAATTATCTGCCTTATTATTATTCGGATTTAGAATAATGGATTTGAAAAGCCTGCATTGCTTTGTGGAAGTCATCCGCCAGCAAAGCTTCTCGGCCGCCGCCGACAAGCTGCACCTCACCCAGCCTACCGTCAGCAAAACCATCCAGGCGCTGGAGCACGAATTGGGCGTGGCGCTGCTATACAAAGAAAACGGCCATAAAAAGCGCCGGGTGGCGGCCACGCCGATCGGCGAACAAGTTTACCGCCACGCCCTGAACGTGTTACACGAGCGCGATTTGCTGCTGCAAGACATCCGCGATTACCGACAAATCAAAACCGGCACGCTACGCATCGGCATCTCCCTCTTGGGCAGCCGCCTGCTCACCGATGCCTTTTTCAGCTTCCGCCAGCAATGGCCGGGCATTGAATTGTCGTTTTTGGAAGAAGGCTCGCTGGCGATTGAAAAAGCGCTGCGCAACAACGAATTGGACGTCGGCCAACTGCTGGCACCGGTTTCCTCCGATGAGTTTGACTCGATACCGCTGTGCGACTACCGCCTGATGGTCTTAATGCACCGCAACGCCTTAAACCACAACCGCCCACTGCCACTGCGCAGCCTGCGTCAGGAAAATTTTATCCTCTTTGGCGAAAATTTCTCGCTCAACCAGATGATTCAGACGGCCTGCCAACAGCAAGGCTTCACCCCCACCGTAGTTTGCCGCACCAGCCAATGGGATTTGCTCGCCAACATGGTTGAGCGGCGTATGGGCATCGCCTTGCTGCCCGAATACTATACCAAAGCCATGAACCCGCAGATTTTCGCCGCCGTGCCGCTGACCGACCCCGAAATCCACTGGCGGCTGGCCATGGCCTGGAAGCGCCGCCAACGCCCCAGCCCCGCCGTCCGCGCCTGGCTGGATGTCGTGCGGCAACAGTTCCCGCAGGCTCTGGAATAGTTAAAGGCGATTTGAAAGCTGAAAGGCCGTCTGAAAGCTGAAAG